>JAUIHO010000250.1 GCA_030432035.1 Phycisphaerae bacterium | reverse complement strand
GAAAGAACGGAGGTGCCAATTCGTTTAACATGAGCATGACAAGCTTCGGCATTTTTGACTCGAAGGTGGGTTAATCGATGCGACCTCGGAAATTGATTACGCGCCGACGATTCCTCATCGCGACGGCCACTGCCTTGTGCGTCGGGGTGGTGGTGATTGCGATGCAGTATCGATCGGCCGTCGCCCATCCAACGGGCGGCACGGGCTCGGAAGTCGTGGTTCTCGTGCATGGGCTGGCGCGCACGTCGGTTTCGATGTCGATCTTGGCAGGGCGGCTGGAGGACGACGGGTATCGTGTGGAGAATTGGGGCTATGGCAGTTTCGGCGACACGATCGACGGCCACGCCGAATCGTTCCAAGCGTTTCTCGACCAAATCGAAGCCGACGAGGGTGTCGAGAGAATCCACTACGTCGGCCATAGCCTCGGCAACATCATCATCCGCGCGGCCTTGGTGAAAGATCCGCCAAAAAAGCCCGGTCGCATCGTGATGCTGGCGCCGCCCAACAAAGGTTCCGCCGACGCGGCGTTTTGGACGCCGTTGCTCGGTGACGTGGTCAAACCGTTGCAGGAACTTTCCAACGACGAGAACAGCGTCGTAAACCAAATGGGCGTACCCGCAAATATCGACATCGGCATAATCGCTGCCGCCAATGACGGTCGCGTTGACTTGGACGATACGCACCTCGACGGCGAAAAAGATCACATCGTGGTGCCGGGGATTCATACGTTTATCGTGTTGCGCGAAGATACTGCTGAGCAGGTGGACTATTTCTTGCGGAATGGAAGTTTTAAGCGGTAGAATCATCGCCCGATGAAGACGATCAAAATCTTATGGGATCTTTCTTTTAGCCTAACGTTTCGCTTCATGGGGACTGCCGGCATTGTCATCGGCGTGTGCCTGTTGCTGTGGGCCTATCTCGATGGTCCCGATCGATATTCCGATGCCATGATGGTTGACCATTGGCGATATGCGAGCACCGTGCTTGGCATATTGATTTTCCTATTGGGAGCAGCCGTCGCATTTCGAAGAGGTTCGGCCGAACAGAATTTCTCGGTTCTTGATTTGGCGGGCGCAGCTAGCGTCGGGGTCGCGGCAGCAGGCGTATCCAGCTTCGGCGTCATGCTTAATGATACCAAAGGCAAACCACTGGCCCGGACGTTGAGGCGTTTTCCGGTGTTTGAGAGCATGTTGATAGGCTTAGCGCTAATAGGCTGGTGGCTCTATGCGTTGGTTTGGCCGCCAAAAAAGTTTCCGATTTGGATCATCGAGACGGCGGCTATTGTCGGTGTGGTGCAAATGGTTTGGGGTGCAACGTTTGGGCGACAGCAGGTAAAGCGTGGCATCGTTGCAGATATCAGAACGGAAACGGGCGACGGCCAGCCACTCGGTAGCAATGGGCATGACTCGTAGGGTACGCCGTGCGTATCATCTTTTTGATATCTCAGTCTATGTTGGCCGCTCCGGTTTAATAGACAACTCAAAACTCGATCCATCAAATTTTCTTTTGAGTAGCCGTTGCCGTGAGTTATCCGTCTAATCCGAGCCGGCCTTTTGCGACTCGACGGTAGCGGGGCCATATTGTCATCGCTGCGTTGCGATGAAAGTTCCAGGACATTGTCGCGCCGCCGTCGGGCTGGTGATACGAGATGAGAATTATGGTACCGAACCACAATCGGAACGTTGCAGGTGCTTTCGAAACCCAAATGGAGAGATCGATGTCAATTTATTCGCTCCGACGAATTTCTGGCTTTATTTGCTGTGCGTTTTGCATTGCTGTGCTATCCGGCGCTGATTGCCCGATGGATGTGCCAATGGGCGGCGGCGGTACCACGCCGCGCACCCTGTTCGTCGTTTCGCCCAACACCAACTTACTGACATTCGCCAACCCGGGGGCGCTAAACGGTGCCGGTGTGACGCCGACGACTGAATTGGAATTGGGCCTCGGAGGCCAGATCGTCAGCCCGAAAGATGCGATCGTTACGCCCGCCGGCATTCTGATCGTCGCCAACAGTGCTGGCATCTCGATTTTTGAGAATGCGTTTACAGCCACCGGCCCGCGCGCCGCCGATCGCATTGTCGAAGGCGCCGAGTCAGGTATCAGCACGCCCGTGGACGTCGCCTACGACGCCGAAAACGACGTTCTTTTTGTCAGCGAGGACGCAACCAGCAATGAGATTCTCGTGTTCGACGACGTTTCGAATCTCGCATTCGATGGCGACGTGCAACCCAGCCGCACCATCGGCACCAATGACAACGCGTTTGATGTGGAACAAATGCGATTCTTCGGCGGGGCGCTCTACGTGGTGAGCCGCGAAAATGTGTTTATCTTCGAAAATGCCTCGACGCTGGATACGAGCGATTTCACGGCTGACCGTTTGTTCACCAGCCCGATGATCGATGAACCGGGCGTCTCGATCGACTCGATGGGACGGCTAATTGTCGCTAACGAAGATGATACGGTTCGAATTTGGAATGATGCGTCGATCGTGGACGGCAGCCCGGCACCTGACCTTGAGTTGACGATTCAGGATGCAGTCCGAATCGACTCGGCCGTCATTGATGCGAACGATAGAATGTACGCGGCAGACCGTACTCGCAACTTGATTTACACGATCGACAACGTCAGCCAACTCAGCAGCGGCGCGATTCAAGCCGACCGCGTGAATGAAGCGGACGAACTGCAAACGCCCGAGCGGTTGTTCTTGTTTGAGGAGTGATCGATATGATCAAGCGACACCGGCCGCGATAAGCGAGAAACGTAAAGCGACGTTTCCGAATTCTGAGTAGTAGTATCGTACAACGGCATTAGGCTTATATGTTGCGAGAAAGCAGCATATAAGCCTTTCGCCTAGTTATTAAACGACAACTGTCATTAATCATCCTCTTGCTAGACCATTTTTCATTCCAGTTTGGCGTCGCGATTGCCTTTCTCAGCCCCGGTAGGGGCGAAGGTCGAGAGCCATGGATGGAGCGGCGCTAGCCGCGCAATCCATGGTCCATGTTGTATCGCGCGTTAAACCGCGGTAGCGGTGCAGGTTACCTACGCCCCTTGCCGGGGCTTAATATTCTCGCGCTCGATGACCCCGGATTACGCTTCGCCCGCTAACGCGGTCTGCGCTCCATCCGGGGCCGTCAACCCATCAGCCCTGCCGGGCTTTAAGCATCAAAACACTAAACGCGGTCAGCTTCTTTCCGCTACGGTTAGTTGAAAAACGCTCTAAATAACGCAGCCTCACCCATCTAGCAATTCATCTTTGACCAATCGCTGGCCCGCCAAAGCAGTGTGGAATCCATAAAAAGCCAGTACCGTCAACACGGCCAGCGGCACAAGGCCCAAGTTGAAATACCATTCACTGGAGTCGAGCGTGATCGGGAAGCGGTGGTAAATCTGATGTACAAAGACGCAGATTATTGACGCAAAAAGTCCGTAGCGAACGAGCAGGAATATGGTCATTGTAGAAGCGATTAAGTTGACGAAGACGATCAGCAGCGAGACGCTCAATGCATCCGCTTGCCAATTCGCGAGCGACGACATGGTCGTAATAAATGTAATTGCCGCCCCGGCAGCCAACCAGTTGCGACGCAGCACCAGTCGAAACAAGAAAAGTAGCATGAGCATCACCATTGGATAGGTGAACACCAACGGCAACATTAGTTCGCCAAGGAGATACCTCCCGCCCAAGAACGTGTGGTATGCGTCAAAGTTATTAAAACCGACGGGATTGTCGAATATTTGCTCGCGAATCGTCAGGCCGCCTTCGAACACCAAATGCTCCGAAAGCCCAACGATCCCGCCCGCAAGAATGTCGCGTCCGATTCGCGGATCGCGAAACTTGCCCGTTAGTATTTTGGTCCAACTGATCAACGTTTCCGGCCAGTGACGCCGCACATGCGGTTCGAGCGCCAAATACGTCAACCACGACAATCCGGCGGCAAACAAAGCCAATGCGATATCCACGAATATTCGATTCAATTCGAATTGCATGTTGGACGAGTGATCGGTCGTCAATATAAAGGCGATGCTGCCGGCGATCATTACGGTCAATGCAAATCGGTTGGCACCGACACGGTCGACGCGCTGCAGCCGCATATTGCGACGAGCCATCAAAGTGGCGACCGTAACGAAAATGAGAAACATGCTCGGAACCAGAACGCGTATGACCGGTGGCGCTTCGGAGGTTGCCACCGTTTCACGCCCGGCGGTACTCCACGGCCCGATGATTCGAAAATAGGTCGGCAATCCGCCGTATGCCGCGGCTTCAATGCGAATCGGAATATCGGGATGCTCGGGATATGCGCCCGTCCATGCCCGCTGTTCATCGCAATAATCCGGCGGCAGCCATTCGGGCGTAACAGCGGTGAAGGTTGCGATCGGCAGCTCAGCCGCTTCAAACAAAGCTCCCCAATCGGTGGGTGTATCCGTTGGAGCAGTTGTTGATTGACCGACCCGTTGTGGCGGAACCACATGCAGTCGGTCTAACCGACCGTGTGGATCGAGCAGGACGGTGATCATTCCGGTAACCGTCATCGGCGGATCGGTGATCGAAATGCGATGGAGCGTCGCTACAGGGTCGAGCGTTCGTGGGCTTTGCCGATACCAAAATTGAATGGCCGGTGGCCTCAAGGACCGCAGCAAGCTCCATCGATCTTCGACCAAGTCTTTCTTCTTGAGATAGCTCGTGATTTCATTCGCAGATTGCGTAAACCCAAATGCGCGATCGACCGGATCCGCTTGATAGCCGAGTCGCTCGATGATGCGCCGCGCGTTTTCAGCCAACACCGTCGGAGGCTTCTCCAGCGGGACATAATGCCACGCCAAACGCGACAGCGGCACGCTTGCAACGACCAATGCCAAGAAAGCAACGAGGCAAGCAATGGCTGCCTTCGGTCGCAGCGCACCCGAATAGCCAGCGTTGGCCACCATCTGTGGCGATGGTGTTTCGCCCGCTGCTAATGCCGCTTGCAACGGGTCGCCACCCGGCAATGCGGCCAACACTTCGGATGCTGATTTGGGCCTGTGGCTCGGGTCGCGCTCCAAGCAGCGTAAGATCGCGAGTTCAATTGCTGGGTCGATCTGTCCGCTTACGCTTGAGGGCGTGGCGAGCGCGTCCGAGCGGCGCACCTGTAACAGTTCATCTAGTGACTCGGCCTCAAACAACCGCTTTCCGGTGAATAGTTCATACAGCACCAAGCCCAGCGAATAAATATCGCTTTTGACCGTGGTCGCGCCATCGATCAATTGCTCAGGAGCCATATACGCTGGTGTGCCCGCATGGTCTTTGCGTCCGGCGAACTCTTCTTCAACACCAGCCAGACCAAAGTCGGTCAACCGCGCCCGCCCGCGTCCGTCGATCATCACGTTCGCAGGCTTCAGATCGCGATGCAACACGCGATTCTCATGCGAGGCAGCTAAACCCATGCAAATCTGTCGCGCCCATTCGACGGCTTTTTCTTCCGATGGTCGCCCCATACGTCGCAACACCGACGACAAGTCTTCGCCATCGATGTATTCCATCGAAAGGAAAACATCGTCGCCATACGTCGCGATGTCATAAACGCGACACACATTCGGATGCGACACCTGCCGAGCGGTTCGAACCTCAGTCCGAAACCGCTGCAACCTTGCGGCGTCTTGTGCAAAGTGGCTCGGGAGAAACTTAAGTGCGACGGATTGGTTGAGTTCGAGATCGTCGGCGCGATAAACCTCTCCCATTCCGCCTTTGCCGAGCAAGCCGACGATACGATAGCGATCCGTCAACGCGGTTCCGGGAAGGAAGCGACCGTGTACGTCGGAGTCTGATCTGGATGGTAATCGCGTAGTGGCGGACGCGCCGGGAGTTGTCACCGTTGCATCGGTGGCAGCATCGACGGTTTCGCCAAGGTCGGTCGGGCGAGCGGTGCCTTTGACCGATGCCACGGCGCGACCGCAATAAGGGCAAAGCCTGCTGTCGTCAGGGATCGACTTGTTGCAAGCCGGGCACGCGCTCATGGGAGCAGCTTAGCGGGAAGTGCATGCGGGGGCTACTTGCGAGCGATGGTATAACCGTGACGTACGAGGGGACGACACGAGGTAAAGCCGCGTCAATGTTCTTGGCGGTTTAATCGACTGGCCATCATTAGATAATAGACAAACGCTTGCTGCTCTTTAATTCCGAGAAGTGGGATGGTCTTGGTTTTGTCGCCATCAACCAGATACACCACGCCGTCAACGAAATCGGCCACGCATTTGTTGCCGGTAATTGGGATCGACTCTTCGAGTTCGTCCGATCTTCCAAGTCGCGTGGCTTTCCGTATGTTGAGCCGTCCGGGAACGATTACGTAACGAACCGGGTCGAGCAAGGTCGCGAAAATAATTGGAGTGAATATGGCAACTAAGCAGCATGTTAATAGATCCCCCTTAAGCAGTTCGTTCACGATGATCATGACATAGAAGGGGAGCGCAAGAAAGAGATACGGCCACTTCTTTAGAATCCGAGACAAGAGCGCGGGAAACTCGCGATCTTCGAAATTGCTCAATTGGATTTCGGTTGGCCAATCCCAGGTTGATGCATCACCAATGACGATAAATTGTGCGGCCGCGACGTCCGTCGTGGAGAGGCCCTGCGCATAAAGTCGCCTCCGAAGGCGTCTGCGAACGAGATGCCAACGCAAAAACCAAAGAATTAGCACTAGCGCGAGACTACCAAATACCTCTGGCCTCATTAGGTTCAATGATCGCAACAGTCTGAAACTACTAAACCAAAGCACGCCCCCAAAAATACATACGGCCCCGCTGCTAGCCCAAAATGGACGCAGAAGTATCCGATGGTCCGACTCGGATATATCGGCG
>JAUIHO010000249.1 GCA_030432035.1 Phycisphaerae bacterium | reverse complement strand
GCGCGGGCTCCATCAGCTTGGTGTTGTTCTGCGGCATGACGTGACGAAGACCAAGACCGTGACCCAGTTCGTGCATAAAGACATTTTTCAACCGACGAAAGTCGTTGCTGGCGTCGGTGAACGTCGACATGTTGCCGGCGTCCAGAACCATGTCGCCGCCATTTTCTGGGAAACGGTTATACGCAAGCACGTTGCGATCAATGAAACCGTCGCCGTCGGTATCGACACCGTTGTCGTCAACGAGCCGCATGGCGATGCGGATATCACCGCGACCGATGGCGTTGGCCGTCGGTACTGCACCGTGGTTGTTGACCGTGTAGGCCGCGCCGTCATCCGGCACTTCGACGAATCGAAAGTTGGTGAACTGCTGCAACGTATCGAGCGCTTCGCGCACTTCGGTGCGGAAGGCGTCAAACCCACCCGGGAATTGCGCGTCCATCGTCGATTCGAGATTGCATGGGCGCGGGTTCTGGTCGGTTTCCCAAAACGACGCCGGAATGCTCGTGCCATCGAGCACGAAGCTATATGTGAGAAAGAAGGGCTCGCCTTCCGCGATGGTTGGATGGGTGCGGGTCGAGGTCCAGCGCGAACCGGCGAGTTGGAAGCGAAGTCCGCCAGCGGCGTCCTGTTCGCGGATGTTGCGCTGAGCGTCCGGCGAGAGAACTTCATCGAACATCGCGGCCGAATCAGAGATCGTCATGCACATCACGCCGTCTTCGTGATCGTGACCGTGATGGTCGCGCTGGGCCCAAGCTTGATTCGTCATTGCCAAGGCCATGCAGGCCAAGGTGGCGGCGACTGTGAAGCGTCGATTTGGCGTGATTCGGGTGATTCTGGTCATCTCTCATTTCCTCGTCGTTCCAAGGCGTCTGGCGGCCCACCATTGGGGCCTTCATGTCTTTCCACGAGCGAGGTTGAGGTTCGGACCGCGGGGCGGCCTATTTTTTGTAAGCAAACGTCAGGTAAAACGTTCTCGTTGCGACTGAGGGACGGGCGTCTATCATGTAATTCATTGTTAGACCGATATTTCCGCTCCCGCGAGGGGCTTTTTGACGCATGCCGCCCAGCACCAGTGACATCGTGATTGTCTCTAACCGATTGCCCGTCAATCGGGTGGAGCGCAATGGCAAAAAACAGTGGGAAACCAGCCCCGGCGGATTGGTTTCGGCGCTGACGCCCATTTTGCGGACCAAGCCCAGCACGTGGATCGGCTGGTCGGGCATTCACGGCCGCGCTCCGCGACCGTTCGAGCATGAGGGGATTCTGAATTACCCCGTCAGCCTCAGCCCCGAAGAGATCGAAAATTTCTACGAGGGTTTTTCGAACAGCACGCTGTGGCCGCTGTATCACGATGCGATTCGACCGCCGATTTATCATCGACATTGGTGGCGACCTTACAAAGCGGTGAACAAGCGTTTCGCTGAGATCGCCGCCAAGATCACGGCGAAGAACGGGCTCGTGTGGGTACACGATTACCACTTCCAACTGGTGCCGGCGATGTTGCGCAAGTTGCGGCCCGATGTGCGTATCGGCTTCTTTTTGCACATCCCGTTTCCACCGCAAGAGTTGTTCGCGCAGTTGCCGTGGCGACGACAGGTATTGGAAGGGTTGCTGGGTGCCGATGTCGTCGGTTTTCAAACGCGGTTCGGCGCGCAAAACTTTACGCGGCTTTGCCGGCGTTATACGAACTGTTCGCCCAGCGGTCGCTTGACGTTTGAAGGGCGGCCGGTCGTTGCGAAGGCGTTTCCAATATCGATCGATGTGAATCGGTTTGAGTCGTTGGCGAGCGATTTTGAAGTGCAAACGCGCGCGGCGAATTTCAAGGCGAAGCTGGGCCTTGGTCGTCGTATTTTGCTGGGCGTCGATCGGCTCGATTACACCAAGGGAATCGAAATCCGGTTCAAGGCGTATCGCGAGCTATTGAAGACCAAGAAGGTCACGCTCGACGATACAGTGTTCGTGCAAGTAGCCGTGCCCAGCCGCGAACGCGTCGATGAATACATCGAATTGAAGAACGAAGTCGAACGCACGGTTGGCGCGATCGACGGCGAGTTCGGCGAAATCGGTAAGAGTGCGGTGCACTATCTGCATCGCGGCTTGCCCGTCGATGAGTTGGTGGCGTTGTATTTGGCGGCCGATGTAATGGTCGTAACGCCATTTCGGGACGGGATGAACCTCGTCGCCAAGGAATACGTAGCATGTCGGCATCGCAACGATGGAGCGCTGATTCTGAGTGAGTTCACCGGCTCGGCGGAAGAGTTAAAGCAGGCGTTGTTGGTGAATCCGCACGACGTGGACGGCATGTCGGATATTTTGCTCGAAGCGATTCAACTACCTGCGGAAGAACAAAAGCGACGCATGAAGAAGTTGCGGAAGATCGTGACGGGGCATACGGTGTTTGACTGGGCGAGCGACTTTTTTGAGGCGCTGAAGAAATGAGTTTGGACGCGGCCATCGACAGCCTCGCCCGCAGCGCCGTGTTGCTGGTGGCGACCGACTACGACGGCACCCTATCGCCGATCGTGGAGAACCCCGCCGATGCGCGACCGCATCGCGAGGCGGTTGTCGCGTTGCGTTCGCTCGTGTCGTTGGATCGTACGCATGTGGCGGTTATCTCGGGGCGCAGCCTACGCGACTTGGCCGAGATGACGGCGATGCCGGACGATGTGCATTTGGTCGGTAGCCACGGCAGCGAGTTCGATTCCGACTTTGCGACGTCCCTATCGCAAGAAGTGGCAGAGTTGAAGCAGCGCGTTGCGACCGAGTTGACGGTAATCGCCGACGAATCCCCTGAATTTCTGATCGAAGAAAAGCCCGCCAGCGTAGCGTTTCATTACCGCAATGCCGATCCCGCACTTTCTGATTCCGCTGTTGATCGCATTTTGAACGGTGCAGCCAAATGGGAAGGCGTGCAACTCAAGCGCGGTAAGAAGGTCGTCGAACTCAGCGTTGTTGAAACGAACAAAGGCATGGCGCTCGAACGCATTCGCCATCAGGTCGGTGCCACGGCGGTGTTGTTCCTCGGCGACGATGTGACCGACGAAGACGCATTCGCGACGCTGCACGGTCCCGATGTCGGCGTGAAGGTCGGCCTCGGTGAGTCGATTGCGCCTTACCGCGTGGATGGGCCCATCGACGTCGCACGCGTTTTAGCGCGGTTATGCGAAACGCGCGCCGAATGGGTTACCCACGCTGCGGCGGTTCCGATCGATCAGCACCGCATGCTTAGCGATCAGCGAACGGTCGCAATGGTGACGCCCGACGCGCGTATTACGTGGTTCTGCGCGCCGCGCGTCGATTCATCTGCGATCTTCGCAGAGTTGGTCGGCGGGCCGACGGCGGGGCGGTTTGCAATTTCGGCGACCGACGGTTCGTCACCGATCGAACAAGCGTATGACGGTGCGTCTTTGGTTCTCACCACACGCTGGTCGGATTTCAGCGTGACGGATTTCCTCGATTGCTCGGGCGGCCGGACGGGGCAGCGCGCGGGGCGTACCGATCTGGTGCGCATCATCGAAGGCAAGGGCAAGGCACGCATCGAATTCGCGCCGCGGCTCGACTTTGGTCGCATACATACGCTCTTGGAACAGAAAGACGGCGGCCTCATCGTTGAAGACACGCTCGACCCGATCGCGCTGCGGAGCGACGGCGTGCAGTGGCAGATCGAGACCGAAGGCCAGCACCATGTCGCGACGGCCGAAGTCGATTTAAGCAAGGGGCCCGTTACGCTCGAACTGCGTTACGGCACCGGCTCGTTACGCGCGTTATCCAAACCGGCGAGCGATCGACAACGATTAACGAAGTCGTACTGGACGGCATGGGCCGATCAACTCACGCTGCCAAAGGTTGAACCCGAATTTGTGCAACGCGGCGCGACGATTCTGAAAGCACTTTGCTTTGGTCCCAAGGGCGGTATTGCGGCTGCGGGTACGACGAGTTTGCCGGAACACATCGGCGGCGTGCGCAATTGGGATTATCGCTTCTGTTGGCTGCGCGATGCCGCAATGACGGCAACGACGCTTGTACGCTTGGATAGCACAGCAGAAGCGATGGAATATTTGGATTGGCTGCTTAACGTGGTCGATCATTGCGAGAGCCCGGAGCGCTTGTCGCCGTTGTACAGCGTGGCCGGCGGACCGGTGCAGTCGGAAGCGGAACTCGGCGAGTTGTCGGGGTACCGCGGAAGCCGACCGGTGCGTATCGGCAACAGTGCCGCGCGACAGGTACAGCTCGACGTGTTCGGCCCGAATGTCGAGTTGATTGCGCTACTATCCGAACGGGATGCGCCGCTGTCTACCGATCATTGGCGACTCGTCGAATCGATGGTGGCGGCGGTGAAGCGGCGTTGGATGGAGCCCGATCACGGCATCTGGGAAATCCGCAAGCCGCGGCGGCACCACGTGCATTCCAAGGTGATGTGCTGGTTAACCGTCGATCGGGCGCAGCAGGTTGCGCTGCGATTTTTGGACCGCGAACGTCCGGACTGGGCGGTTTTGCGCGACGAAATCGCGGCTGACGTGCTGGAAAAAGGGTACAAAAAACATCTGAATTGCTTCACGGCGGCCTACGACGGCGACGATCTCGATGCCTCGGCACTTTTTGTCGGCCTCACCGGCCTTTTACCGGCTGACGATTCCAGATTTTTGGGTACCATTACGGCCACCGCGAAAGCGTTGTGCGACGGGCCGGTCGTGTATCGGTATCGCGCGGACGACGGGCTGCCAGGTGTAGAGGGCGGTTTCTACATTTGTGCGTCGTGGTTAATCGATTCCTACTTGTTAGCGGGGATGCGGCAGGAGGCCGAAACGTTATTCCGTACGATGATGCAACAAGCATCGAAGGCGGGCTTGCTTTCGGAACAGTTTGACCCGGGCGCCGGCGTGGCGTTGGGCAACTTCCCTCAGGCGTACTCGTATTTGGGATTGATCGATAACGCGTTGCGACTGTCGAACGCGTAGGTAAGCCGCCGATTGAAAAATTGGTTTGATTGCAATGTCGCACTGGCTCCGAGCAGCGCGACGGATATTGCAAACGTAGAGTTCTCGGAAGAGTTTGTGAGTGACCAATGAAATCCTTGTGGATTGGATTCCTGCGCTGGTTTGATAACGGACAAGTGGGTGCCGAACTCGACGAAGGCACTGATCCGGACGCCATCGATTGGGTACGCGTAATTCCGTTCTTGGGAATGCACCTGATGGTATTGGGCGTGATTTGGGTCGGTTGGAGTTGGCCAGCCGTTATTCTCTGTCTTGCCTTGTATGTTCTCCGCATGTTTGCGGTTACCGGTTTCTATCATCGTTACTTCTCGCACCGAACATTCCAGACGACGCGTTTCTGGCAATTCGTCATGGCCGTGTGGGGCAGCGCCGCCACACAGAAGGGCCCGCTTTGGTGGGCGGCTCACCACCGTCATCACCACCGCCACTCGGCTGATGAGGAAGATCCGCACTCACCGCACTCGCACAGCTTGTTCCACAGCCACGTCGGTTGGATCACGATTCGCCGGTACTTCCCGACCAATCTGAAGGCCGTACCCGATTTGGCGAAGTACCCAGAACTGCGTTTTCTGGATCGCTTCTACGTGTTGGTGCCGGTTCTGCTTGGCGCTGCGTGCTTCTACTTCGGCAAGGCTTGGGCTTATTGGTTCCCCGAATCGGGCGTGACGGGCATGCAGATGCTGGTCTGGGGCTTCTTCGTCTCGACCGTGCTGCTGTTCCATTGCACCTGTCTGATCAACTCGGCGGCTCACTTGATGGGTAAGAAGCGTTACGAAACCGGTGACCAAAGCCGCAACAGCCTCATCCTCGCGCTGATCACGCTGGGCGAAGGCTGGCACAATAACCACCACTACTACCCCGGCGCAACGCGTCAGGGTTTCTATTGGTGGGAAATTGACATCACCTATTACGGTCTCAAGATGTTGCAGGGCTTGGGCTTGATTTGGAAGCTCAACGCCGTGCCGCAAAACGTGGTCGACCTCGGTCGCACGCGAAAGGCCGCCGGTCGACCGGTTGCCGAACGTGCGGTTGAAATGGTCGAGGATGCGCTGCCCAACGTCGCCGACTTGGAAGCTGCCGCCAAGGCCGTGACCCGTAAGACGGTTACCGGATGAGAATCGGTATCGTTGGTACCGGTATCTCCGGCATGGTCGCTGCGTACTTGCTGCAACGCGACCATGACCTGACGATTTTCGAGGCCAACGATTACATCGGCGGGCATACGGCAACGATCGACGTGCCGCAAACCGCTGGTTCACCGACCAATCAGTTAACGCAATCAAATGAAGCCGGTACCGCGCCAACGATGGCGGTGGATACCGGCTTCATTGTTTATAACGAGCGCACCTATCCGAACTTTGTGAAGCTGCTGAAGCAGCTCGGCGTCGAAACGCAGCCGAGCGAGATGAGCTTCAGCGTGCGCGATGAAGCCAGCGGCATGGAATACGCCGGCGGGTCGCTGTCGGAATTGTTCGGGGGATTGAATAACGCATTGCGGCCATCTCATTACCGCATGTTGCTTGATATCCTGCGCTTCTATCGTGAAGCACGGTCGCTGCTCGACGAATCCAAAGAAGACGACGGTCTGACGCTCGGCGAGTATTTAAAGCAGGGCGGATACTCGCGGACATTTATCGAAAAACACATCGTGCCGATGGTGAGCGCGATCTGGTCGGGCGAGCCCGAGCGGATGTTGCAGTTTCCGTGTCGATTCTTTATTCGCTTTTTTCACAATCACGGCATGATGGATTTGAAAGACCGCCCGCAGTGGCGCGTGATCAAGGGCGGCTCGCGCGAGTATATGAAAAAGCTGACGGCGTGCTTCGTCGATCGGATTCACT
>JAUIHO010000248.1 GCA_030432035.1 Phycisphaerae bacterium | reverse complement strand
GATCAACAAGGACAAGCGCTCCATCGTGTTCCTCGACACGCCGGGCCACGCCGCCTTCACCGAGATGCGGGCGCGCGGTGCCCAGGTGACGGACATCGTCATCCTCGTCGTCGCGGGCGACGACGGCGTGATGCCGCAGACCATCGAGGCGGTCAACCACTCGAAGGCCGCCGGTGTGCCGATCGTCGTGGCCGTCAACAAGATGGACAAAGAGGAGGCAGACGCCGACCGCTGCAAGCGCGAGCTGACCGAGCAATTCGGATACGCAGCCGAGCGATTTTATAGCTGCAACATGGCGACGGATGTCGCACTGCTGACCGACGAAAGCGAGTTGGAGAACCCCGAGCGCTACGACTGCGAAGTCGCCTTTGCCAGCCATGCGTCCGAAACACCGGAAGCCTTCACACAGTCGCGATTGATCGCCTGCGATAACGATGCCACGCGCAGCTACGTCACCAACATTGCGGCGGAGCTGACCCGACGTTTTGACGCAGGCGTACTCAACGGGGCGATCAACTTCCAACAGTTGCTCGCAACAGTCGCTCAGCTGACGGGCATCACGTTGCGCGACGACATCGGTGCTACGTTAATTGCCGAATTCGCGCGACCGTTAACCGAGCGGTTGATCAGACAGCAAACGATGCGATGGGCGGCAACGTGGGCCGATACGGCAGGTGCGCGATTTAACGTATACGGTCGCGGCTGGGAGCAACATCCCGAGTTTGCCAGATTTGCGAAAGGCGAAATCCCGCACGGACCAGCGCTAGGCGCGGCGTTCCGTCGGGCCAAGGTCAACCTTCACGCCGGTTGTAACCACGCATTGCACCAGCGCGTGCTCGATGGCTTGGCGGCGGGGGGCTTTTTTCTGTTGCGACGACATGCCGCCGACAGCGCGAGCGGTTTAGCGCGGGCTGTGGTGAACCACGTACACGAAAACGGGCTCACGCCGCCGGCGGAATTTCTCGGAACGGCTATGTCGCAGCCTTGGGGAACGATCTATCTACACATTTGTCGAGACAAGGGCACCGACCCGAGCGAGCCGCTGCAACTTAACGAACGCAACTGGACGCGACTCAATCGCATCGCGTTGGCCTGTGAAGAAAAGGCACCCGATCAACTGTGGCCTGAATTGAATGAAGTGACCTTCGGAAGCCAAGCCGAGTTTGTCGAACGGCTCGAATGGTTCATGGCCGAACCCGACCGCCGCAGATCCGTCGTTGAATCGATGCGAATACCTGTCTTGAAGTACTTCAGTTACGACGCTCTGATGAATAAGACGTTGTCGTGGATGTTGGACGCGCTAAGTTCAAGCGGTGAAAGAGCGCGAGCGATATCACCGATGCTATCGGAAGCAAACGCGTGACCGATCATCGATGGCCACAATCCGAGTACCTCGTGAACCATCGGCATCGGTTTGTCTTATGTCCGATCCCCAAAGTCGCATCGAGCAGTCTTAAGCAGTGGTTCATTTCGACGTTAGATGCTGCGGACTTACCTGCCGACGCGTCGGATCGACCGCACCTTGCGTTGGCGGAATGGTCGCGCGGACAAGAGATGGCGAACATCGACGGATATCGCTTCGTTGCGTTGGTGCGCGAACCCGCTCGACGGTTGGTATCGGCCTACCTGCAAAAGGTCGTCGTTCGGTGGAACGTTCCGGAATCTCCCGGTCGGGCGATCGTGCAACAGATCCAGCAAGGCTTGGCTCACGAGGTTGATTACGAACGGGGTATCACCTTTCGAGAGTTCGTGACTGCCATTTGCAAACGACCTGCGTCCGAGATGGATGTGCATTGGCGACCGCAGAATACGTTTCTGCCAATCGACTTTCCGCGCGCCGATGTCGATCTATTGGGTCGGGTCGAAAACTTTGAAGACGATCTGACGCGAATCAACGAATCGCTCGGGTTGCAAACGACTGCCAAGTACAGTGCGTTGCGGCTCGATTATCAAGAAGACATCGTCAATGGCGCGGCCGATTGGTCGGCCCAGCGCTTGCGAGAGCGCGGTGCGTTTCCCGCGTGGCGTTCGTTTCTCGATGACGCCCTAATCGCGCGAATCTGTGATTTTTATGCGGCTGATTACGAAGCTTTCGGATACACGATACCAACCATCGAGCCGACCATGGCGAGCGCTGACTAAGCCTTTGCGCCATGTGCGCGAAAGCGCTTCCAAACCATCCGGACTATTTTCAAGTTTGTCGCCGTCGCAAATCTCGCTTTTTTGCGTCGCTGCGGCGTGATTTTGGGAACCCCGGGCCCGGTATCGCGCCGTGCGCCGCTTTCGTAAACCCTGTCGCAATCTATAATAACGACGCGAGGCCTCCGGGATTGGTGCCGCGGCACATGGCCGCCACCCAGACCGTGGGCTACGCAGCTAGACATGCAGCAAAGTACGACAACGTGTTGGCATAGATGGAGACAAAACCATGAAACGAAGCGTGATAGTTGGGGCCAAGCGAAGCCCGATGGGGCGATTTTTGGGAACGTTGAGCCCGTTGACCGCGCCCGAAATCGCGGCGCAAGTTGCAAAAGATCTGATCGAAGAAGTGGGTTGCCCCGTAGGTGATGTTGATTGGGCCCTGGTTGGCCAGGTACTGCAAGCCGGCGTCGGTCAAAACCCCGCGCGCCAAGTCGCTTTGAAGGCAGGCTTACCACCGACGATTACCGCCGTCACGGTGAATCAGGTTTGCGGTAGCGGCCTGCGCGCCGCGATGAATGCGGATAACAACATTCGTTTGGGCGAAGCAAGCATCATTTTGACCGGCGGTATGGAAAGCATGAGCAATGCGCCGCATTACGTGCGGCGTCATCGTACGGGCGAGAAGTTTGGTCATGCGACGCTCGAAGACGGAATGCTTTACGACGGTCTGACGTGTCCGTTTGAAGGTTGGGCAATGGGCTGCGCGGCAGACTACACCGCAGATAAGTATGGCGTCAGTCGCGAAGATCAGGACCGTTTCGCCGTGCAAAGTCATCATCGCGCAGCCAAGGCGGCTGGCGAGAACATGTTTAAGGACTTCGTGACGCCGATCGAAGTTCCTGGTCGCAAAGGTCCGACGGTCTTAAACGCCGACGAAACGATTCGCGCCGACGTGAGCATGGATGATTTGGCGAAGTTGCGACCGGCCTTCGGTAAGGAAGGCACGGTTACTGCCGGCAACGCGTCGCAGCTTTCGGATGGTGCCGCCATGGCGCTGATCGCCTGTGAAGAAGATGCGGCCAAGCGCGGATGGAAACCGCGAGCCCGTATCCTGTCGCACACCACTTTCGGTGTTGAACCTAAGGAATTGTTCATTGCGCCTGTCGGTGCGGTGCGCGAAGCCGTCGATAAGGCCGACTTAAAGCTGAGCGATATCGATCTATTCGAGATCAATGAGGCGTTTGCCTCTCAAATGGTGGCCTGCATGCGCCAACTCGAGCTGAACGAAGACCGGGTAAACGTTTATGGCGGTGGAATCGCGCTGGGGCACCCGATTGGGGCCAGCGGCACGCGAATTCTGGTTACGCTACTTAACGCCTTGGAACGGCAGGACTTGCGCTACGGCGTGGCTTCATTGTGCCTCGGCGGCGGAAATGCTGTGGCGATGGTGGTCGAACGGCTGAAATAAAGCCCCGACCGACGCAAAAAAAAGTTGTAAAAATAAAAAAAACGGAGGGTGCCGCCGTGGCAGGAGCACCTTCCGTTTTTTTGATAGGCATTTGCGTTAGCAAACACCAAGGGTTGGTTGGCTTCGTCGCACAGTTGCGTCAAAGCCGAAAGTTGTTGGCTACTAGCGTCGCTTCTTCTTCGAAGCTTTGCGCTTCGACTTCTTCTTCGAAGTCTTCTTCTTTGAAGTTTTCTTCCGTTTTTTGGAAGCTTTCTTCTTGGAAGCTTTCTTCTTTTTCTTCGAAGCTTTCTTCCTCGTAGCCTTCTTACGACTGGCCTTCTTCTTGGAGGCCTTCTTCTTGGTGCCGCTCTTCTTGCGTTTCGCCATAAGCGTCACCTCCTTTCTGAAAAAAAGTCTAGACGAGGTCAAGAACTTGTCAACAAAAAAACTTGACCACGGTACCTATTTTTCTTATTCGGCAACTTTTGTCTAAATCATGATATAAAGCGCTCATGAACGCGCTTCAATCATCAAATTCTTATCTTATCGACGCCGTCATCTTCGATTTAGACGGCACGCTAGTTGATTCCGTCGGTGATATCGCGAACGCAGTTAACTTTGCATTGCAACAACTCGGCTTATCGACGGTCAGTCAGGAACACGTGCGCGGTTGGATCGGTGCGGGGCTACCGATGCTATGTCAGCGCGCTGCGAAGCACTCGGGTATTGCCGATCGTTGGGCCGACATCGAGCAACATGCGCGACCGTATTATCAGAAGCATTGCGCCGACACGACGCGTCCGTTCGATGGCGTCGCCGAGTTGCTCGACGACGGTCGAGAGCGCGGCCTTCCCATGTCGGTTTTGTCGAACAAGCCGCATGACATGGTGGTCGTCATCCTCGAAGCGCTGGGGCTGAACGACTACTTCGTATCGGCCAAGGGCTACCTCGACGAAGCAACCAAAAAGCCAAACGCCGGACCGGCGCTCGAGCTGTGTCGGGCGATGAACGCACCGCCCGAACGCGTTGCGTTGGTCGGCGATTCGGTGATCGATATCGAGACGGCGCGCAACGCCGGAATGATATCAATCGCGGTCTCGTGGGGGTTTGAAGAGGTCGATTCGTTAGCTTCGCGCGGGCCGGATTTAATGGTCAAAACATGCGGCGAATTGATCGAGCGACTCGCTGCGTCGCGTGCAGATTGATATTGAAAAATAAGGGTGAAATGATAATTGCGCTCGGCAACTAAGACGCGGTAATAGATTCGATTATTGCAATGGTGCGGTCGTTAGGACGAGTGAACGATGTGGTATCGCAATGCAGTTCAAACGCGCGGTTTGTTAAATCAAATATGCGAGATTTAAGGTTGCCAAATCACGCGCGTCGCGTCGAAGACTGGGCCTTCCGAACAGCACAACCCATAGCGCCAACCATCCTCCGCGGCAGCGTCTTTAACCGGCACGACACACGACTGACAGGTGCCCATGCCGCAGCCCATCACGCGCTCGAGTGCTACTTCACAAGCGACCTCATGCTTCGCGCAAAGGTCGGCGATCGCTTCCAACATCGGATTGGGTCCGCATGCGTAGACGGCGAACGATTGATCCGGCGCACGATCCAAAATCACCTTTAACGCGTCGGTCACGCGACCGCGCATTCCCAAGCTACCGTCCTCGGTAGTAACGACGGCATCGATGCCGATGTCGGCGAACGGAGTCAGACAATCGTTGGGTGTGCCGTCGGTATTGGGCGCGGTTTTAACAGCCATCGGAATGAGATTTTTATTTCGTGCGCCAAAGATCGCGCATGCGGGACGCGATTCGTTGACTAAGCGCTCACCAAACCAACGAACGGGGGGCAGTCCGATACCACCTGCAATTAAAATCGCTTTGCAATCATCGGTCGGTAGGGCAAAGCTGCTTCCTAACGGTCCAATGAAATCGACCGTGTCGCCAATTTTTAGTTGCGATAACCAACGCGTACCCGGTCCGATGACGTGTCCTAAGACATTTAACAACGTGCCATCGTTCGTTTGTTGTAAACCACCAATGCTGAACGGTCGGCGTAACATCGGTGTGAGTGTTTGTTGATCGGTATCGCGACAAAGAATTTGTATGAACTGTCCGGGCAACGCGTTTGCAAACCGCGGTGCGCGCAAAACAACTTCAAAGTGATCGCGACATGGTTGTGTTACTTCAACGACATGTGTTTGCATCGGGCCGCGCGCGTGATTCATGCTTGCGTTATACGTAACAGGATAAATGATGACAATTGCGCATTAGTGCGCATAAAAAACCTCCGGTAAGTGATTGATGTCACCTACCGGAGGAGCGCCACGGCTAAAAGTAGCCAGTATCGAGAGCGAATCGCCTATATCTTTATCGTTCGGAATTCCCCAATTCCTCACGACAATTTAGTAGCCGGCGGGGGGCAAGTCAAACCCCGGAAATGCCTAGAGAAAACGGCATGTTCGTTTGTAAGTGCTTTTATTTGTTGCGTTTAAAGAAAATCACTGCGACGTCAATTCCTAACCCCTTGAGAAGTAAGGGGATAAGTGTGGTGTTGTGAATTATAGGTCTAAAATTGCCAAATTGGGGGAAATAGCCCAATTGTGACGTTTTTTTATCGGCGGAAATGGCTGAAAATCGGGATGACCGGTACGAAGGGGCGATTTGACCGCTGATTTCACGGCTCCGGCCCGACAGGTGGGGGGATGGCCACAGTTGCCCCCGATTCGTTCCTTGCTGGCGAGCCGATTCGTCTCTATCCTGTTCGTATTAAGAGAGTTACAGCAGCCCTCACGGGCCTTTTAGGGTGCCTTGGCAATGTTTGACGCACTTCAAGATCGATTTAGCGACGTTTTCCGCCAACTGCGCGGGCGCGGCAGGATTTCCGAAGAAAATATTCGCGAGGTGATGCGCGACGTACGTACGGCCCTGCTTGAGGCTGACGTGCATCTCGATGTTGTGAAGGATTTCACAAAGTCGGTCACGGAAAAGGCCCTCGGCGAAGAGGTCATTAAGACCCTCAAGCCCGACGAGTTGATGATCAAGATCGTCAATGACGAGTTGGTCAACCTTATGGGACCGGTCGATTCCCGCATCCCTTGGGTCGCCAATCCGCCCACGATCATCCTAATGGCTGGTTTGCAGGGTTCTGGTAAGACGACAACCTGCGCCAAGCTCGCCAAATACTGTCTGGCAAAAGGCAAAAAGCCACTGATGGTTGCGGCCGACTTGAAGCGTCCCGCCGCTATCGATCAGCTCGA
>JAUIHO010000013.1 GCA_030432035.1 Phycisphaerae bacterium | reverse complement strand
GATTAATGTCAGCGTCATCCGCATAATTCATATGAGCGAGCAAGACGCCGCCGCTGTTGAACGATTTCGTTTGCGCGTACCACGCGTCGATGTCGGTCGGTTGCTGGTCGCCGGTGGCAAGACCGCGACTTTCCAGCATAGCTTGCAACTTGCCGCCGCGACCGCGAAGCCAGTCTGATTCTTCCGGCGTTTCGAGCAAGTGCATCGTGAGCGGTGTTTTGCGGTCGCGGGCCAAATCCATGCACGCGGCGATTTCTGTCGGGCGGACGGTGTACGGCGCGTGCGGTGAGATGCCAAGCGTTAATCGATCCGCATACTGAGACGTATCGTTGCTCAGATCGGTTTGCAAATGCTCAAACATCGTGACGAGTTCTTCAAACGTACTCGGCGGTTGAGACGCGCCAGAGATCAATTCGAGAAAACACACTTTGCGAATTGCTGAGTTACGTAGCGTTTCAATCGAATTGCCGGTCCGCGTGATATCGCCGACCGTCGTCACGCCTGCGGTGAGGCACAGGTCGACAGCGCGTTGAATGCCTTCGGCTTCGCGCTCTTCAGCGCCAGATTCGCGGCGAACGGGGATCAGCTTGTCGAACCAATCCCACAGCGGCGCACGCTGCAGTTGGCCGTGATAGCAGGTGAGTTCGAGATGCGTGTGGGCGTTGACGAACCCGGGCATGAGCACCGCGCGGTCTTGATGATAGATCGTGATATCTTCGGGCGCGACGCCGCGCACCGCATCTAACGCGCCGTAGGCGGAAATCGCGCCGTGGCGGATCAGCACGGCACCGTTGCGAATCGGTTCACTGGTGATCGGCAGCAGCCAATCGGCGGATATGATGCATGGCGCTGTGGTCGTCACGAGACTACTTCTTCACGCCTATCCACAGGCCATCACCGATGGGGATGATAACGGCGTCGAGGCGCGGGTCGGCGGCGATTTTGTCGTTGAAGGCCTTCATCGCAGGCGCTTCGGGGTCGGTCGGGTTCTCGTCGAACAACTGGCCGAAGGCAAAGGCATTGTCGGCCATAATCAGACCGCCGGTACGGACAATACGAAGACATTCGTCTAAGTAAAGCGGATACTTGGGTTTGTCGGCGTCTAAAAAGGCCGCGTCGGCCGAGTCGGCCGGTAGCGTCCGTAAGACGTCGGCACCCTTGCCTTCGTGTACCGTGATGCGGTCGGCGACGTCACTGCGCGCGATCCAGTCGCGCGCGAAATCGGCGTGCTTACTCAACGCTTCGATGGTGTGGACGTGTCCATCGGCGGGCAGGGCGCGGGCCATGTTGATGGCGGAGTAACCCGCGAGCGTGCCGACTTCGACGACAGTCTTCGTGTTGGCGGCGGTCAACAAGATGCGCATCAATGCGGCTTGTTCGGCGGAAATGCGGATCGGCGGAATCTCGGCGGCAGCCGCGGCGGCGTTGAGGTCGCGCAGAAAGGCATCTTCGGGAATCGTCCGCGCGGCGATGTATTGAAAGTGATCGGTCGTAATGCGGGTGGATTCGGCGGACATGTTAATGCGAGGCTGAATGCGCTTGGTAGCAGGCAAATTGGTGCCTGCTGGTGTTGTCTTGCGCTGCTCTCCAATAATCGGGTTCGCTGGCTTTATTGACGGTGACCGCTTCCTTACGGGCGCGGCTCTGATCAGAGGCGGCTCGTATTCGTCGCTATTGCACATTCACGCGGAAGTGTTTGAGGGCTGCCGCGTCGTCCTTGAAAAACTTGAATAGCTTATCGAGGCTGGTGATCTTAAAGACCTTCATCAGATCTTTCTTGAGCGAGCACACGACGAGTTCACCACCGGCGGTTTTGATCTTTTTGTGTAGGTTGATGATGACGCCCAGGGTTTGCGAGCCGAGGAAACGGACGTTGGCAAAGTCGAGAATCAGCTTCGTACGATTTTGTTTCTCAACGAGTGCGTACAGCTCGGTGCCGATCATTTCGATCTGGCGCGAGTCGAGAATCGAGTTGTCCTGAAACGTCACGACGGCAACGCCGGCATAGTCGGTCACGAGTAATCTGGAATCCACGGTCGCACTCCTGCGTGATGTTGATACCGGTTGTTTTCCGGAGTTGGTGCCGTATCCTAATCCGGATATTCAGCCTTGGCGAGAAACGGCGGAAAGGCAGCGCGAGTGAGCAAACTTCCCAACATATTGGCAGTTGAAACGTCCGGACGGCGCGGGTCGTTGGCGTTGGCCGTCGGTGATGAACGGATCGACGAGATCGGGTTCGCAACCGACCGCGAGCGGGCGCGGGATTTGTTGCCATGCGCCGACGAACTGGTGAAAAAGCACGGCGTCGCGCCGACTGACATCGATCAGGTGTACATCAGTAACGGCCCCGGCAGCTTTACCGGCCTGCGTATTGCCGTCACGTTCGCTCGGCACATGGCGTTGGCAACGGGGGCGAAGGTGCGGGCGGTACCGACGCTCGACGTCATCGCCGCCAACGCACTGTCGATGGCGACGCCGCCGGGTTGCGTGATCCCGATGCTGGATGCGAAAAAGGATCAGGTTTTCGGGGCAGTGTATTTGTTGACGGATGGCGAATATCAATGCGTCGTGCCGGCGCAGATGGTGGAGCCGGTGGCGTTGGTCGAGTCGTTGCTGTCGGCTGGGCAGTTTCAATCGTGCGTGTTGCTGGGCGAAGGGCTCAATCATCATCTGGCGAAGTTTGATGACTTGGTGAAGGCCGAGTGTGCGATCGTCGGTGCGGAGCCCTTGTGGTGGCCGCATGCATCGCGCGTGATTGAGATCGGTCGGAAATTGGTCGCGCGCGACGGGTTTACAGATGCCAATCGGCTCGTGCCGGATTATGTGCGCAGACCGGAAGCGGAAGAGATATGGGAAAAGCGGTTTGGGAAGTGATTTAGTCCCCTAGTTCTCAGAAGGACATGGGGGCCTGTCGATGGCAAAGCTAATTCTTTTGTTGTATCGATCCTTTGATTCCCCACCCTTCACTATCGTGAAGGATGGGGCACCCGTGCTGTGGCACCGGTTTGTAACCGGTGGGGAAGGTGAGTAGTGATTCAAAATCTCCCGCATCACTGTTAGCGACGAAAGCGCTTTGTCCCACAGCCCCAGAGGGGCAGGGGCACCCGGTATCTTTTACTCGCCTGCGCCGGCGCGGAGCCACTTCCGGATGCGGTCGCGCGTTGCGTCCCAGTCATTTGCGAGGCGACGTTTGAGAAACGCGCCATACAGCAGGTCGATCGATTCGGCGAGGTGGCGAATTTGTTCCAGCCGTTCTTCTGCGGCGACGCGACCGTGAGATTGACCATTGCCGTTGCCATTCCCATTGCCTTCACCATTTCCGTTGCCGTTGGATGGTTCGTCATCTTCGGGTTTGGGCAACGTCGCACCGCTAACGTTAAACGTCTCGGCCTGCAGCGTGAATTCGTATTGCTGACCGTGACGTGAAAGAATGAGCCCCGCCTTGCGCGGCAGCTTGCCGGATTGAATCGCGCGGCGCGCCTCGGGAAGACGCGTGGGCCCGTCACAGGTGATTGTTTCCTTACCGGTTTCCGCCCACGGACATTCGAGCGTGAGTTGCTTCACGATCACGACGGCTGCGTCCGATTCGTCGGGCAGGCTGACATGGTCTTCCTCTTCTGACAAGTGATACCACAACCACAACAGCAGTTCATTACCGAGCCAGTCGCGCGCCTCAGGATCGTGCGACGTCCAGTAGGCGACGTTGTGACCGTTGCCGTCGGGGTGCGGAATAAACGCCGACGGTTCGAGGTTTTCGAACATGCGCTGCACGCCGTTTTCTTCGGCCCAGTTGGCTGCGATCTGACCGGCGGTCATGGCCTCCAACGTTTTGCCGAACGTTTGCTTAAACAGCGGATGCAAGCGCTCGTGCACCGAAGGCGTGGTCGCCGCGGCATAGAGCACGCTTTCGCGCGTGTCGATTAGCACTGGGCATTGGCGTTGCTTTCGATAACGACCGTCGGTGATTTCGCGGTCAACGCGATCGTTGGCGGCTTCGCGCGCTTCGCGTTTGATGCGTGCTAAGCGTCCGCGCCCGCCCTGACCGTTGCCTTGGCTAGCTTGATAGAGCGCATCGAACTCCATTTGGTAATACGCGCGCACCAAATCGGGCGGCGGCTTATGCGAGTCGATTCGCATGCCGAGGTGCAAACAATCGAGCAGGATGTTCTTCTCCAGATCGAAGTCGTTATCGAGCAGATGTCGGCCGCCGATCCAACCGCTCTCTTCGCGATCGGCCGTGAGCACGCGCTGCGAGCCGATGCGATGCTCGCGCAGTTTTTCGAGAAGGTTGTCGTCGAGCCGCTTGGGCGCGCCGCCGTTGACGCGAAAACGGGAAAAACTGACCGATCCGGAGATAAAAGCCATAACGAGCGTGCCTCGTGAATGGGGTTCAGAGAATTCCTGCGAAACCTTTGGAAGGTAGCCGGTTGACGGCCCGCGTCAACGTGTGAAACGGTGTGATTTGATGTCGATAGAAGTGTGTATCTAAAATCGGCGTTAAGCATGTAGGCGTGCATGGAATTCACAGCAGATGTGATTTACTATCCGCGAATTGTGAAATCTATGCGCCGTATGGTCGCTCTCGCATCCGCTATAGTGCGAGACAAATCTCGACATGAAATCGGGCTGCTACTGAGATGCGGCTCTTTGAAAAGGACCTCGACATGAAATCGCTCGCCTATATCCCACTCTTCGGCGTCATTCTCATCATCTATAACGTCATCATGGCCACCAGCGACGCGTCGTTGACGGTCGCGAAGCCGCTGGTCGAGGCGAAGCTGATTTCCGGTGCGGAGTGGAAGATGACGACGGGCGAATTGCTGATCGTGATCGGGATCTTCGTGCTGTTTATCGAGATGTTTAAGGCGACGCGCACCGGGACCGCGAGCATTCTGGATCATGGCCTGTCGATGCTCGTTTTTGTCGTGTTTGTGATCGAGTTTTTGGTCGTGAAAGGCGCGGGCAATTCGACGTTCTTGATTTTGGGTTTGATGTCGCTGGTCGATGTGGTCGCCGGCTTCTCGATTACGATCGTTTCAGCAAGGCGCGACTTGGCCGTGGGGGCGGCGATACAGTAAGTCGTTGCTCGATGTAGCCTTTTGTTTTTCGAAATGCAACGCAGAGGGCCGTCATGATCCTCGACTGGCTGGATAGCTTGGCGCTGACCATCGGCCCGGGTTGGGCGTGTTGTGTATTTGGTATTGCGATCGTCTTTGGATTACCGATTCTCTATCTATTGGTGTCGGGTGGCTTTTCGTATGTTCAGATTGTACTCGGCGAATGGCGTCTTAAGCGGATGATGCGCCGGGATAATCGTTCAATGAGTCCTGACGAATTGCTGGCTAAACTGAACTCCCAGAACGGCTCAATCATTTTCGAGCGTCCTTATCTCGGGTGGGGCATCAGCCGGATTTGGTGGACGCCGGATGATATGAAATCTCTTTCGCCTGCAAAGCCAAGAACCCTCGAAGATTTTGACTACGACCTTACCAATATTACCAGCGAGCCGTTTACCGAGTGGGCGGTTGAGAATTATTTGTCCGAGCGGACAGGTAAGGCATGGCTCGTTTCGGTGTTCAAATCCGAAGGGCTCGCTCGCAGACTGTCGAAGCGATTTCCGAAGGTGAAAATGATGGAAGTGGAATCGGGATTGATTCAGTTGATACAGTAAATGCGTGAATTAGGTATTTCCCTCGCGTTCTAGCTCTCTAACTGTCGGTTCGATTGGCCGGTAAGAATCAGAGGGCCTTATTGACTACAACCGTAATTGACATGTTGGAGCCCTATCTAGGGATCAGCGGTGCCTGCTGTTTTGGAACATGCTTCGTTTTTATCTGTGTGGCTATCCCGTTCTTTGCAGTGTTCGGGCTGCTTCTAAATTTATTGCAATATTATCTCGATGACGGGCCTGAGCGTTCGCGCCGCGAACAGCGCAATTTGAATATCGTGCGGCAATCAGGCAGGGTCGTTGCCTTTGCGGATGTAGCGGAAGAGCTAAAGCAAAAGCGAGGAACATTGCTGGTCGAAGACTTCGCACGGATATGGTGGACACCGGACGATGTGCAAGCGCTAAGCCGCGAATTCCCTGACTTGAATGAAGAGACTCAAATTGCCCCAAACACTACGAAAGTTCTACGCTTAATGGTCTGGATTTTCGAGCGTTACACATCGCCCGATACAGGAACGGCGATGCTCATCGATGACCGTCGATCGACAGAAAAAATCGAAAGACTACTAAGAGACGTATGGCCCGCGGTTCCGCGAATCAACGTCACCTCATGGTCATTTTTTATCGAAGCGGAACTTGAGTTAGAAAAGAATGTGAACGAGGCGGTTCCGAACAATACCACACCCGAAGACTAAGACCGCCTACTTATGCAACAACGCCAGCGCCTCCGCACGCGTGGCAGGGCTAGTCTTGCAAACACCGCGTACCGCTGACGTCACCATCACGCTGCCCGGTTTCTTCACGCCGCGACAGGTCATGCAGGTGTGCACGGCTTCGATCACGACGGCCGCGCCTTGGGCGGACAACTCGTGCATCAGAATGTCGGCAATTTGCGTCGTTAGGCGTTCCTGCACCTGCGGCCGTTGAGCGAACACATCGACGACACGCGCCAGTTTCGACAAGCCGACGACTTTGCCATTGGGCAGGTAGGCGATATGTGCCTTGCCCTCGAACGGCATCAGATGGTGTTCGCACATTGAGTTAAAGGTGATATCGCGCAAGATCACCATCTCTTCGTATTTCTCGGTGAAGACGGTTTTCAACACTTCGCGCGGGTCGCGGCGCATGCCTTGGAAGACTTCTTCGTACATGCGTGCCACGCGCGCGGGCGTGTCTTTCAATCCTTCGCGCTCGGGGTCGTCGCCGACGGCGATCAGGATTTCGCGCACGGCGTTTTCGATGCGGGCTTTATCGACTTTGAAGTTCGGGTCGGTAGGTGTGGTCATGGTGTGTGATTGAACGCGTCAAGATTTTTCTTGTAGGGTGCATCCCTCGATGCACCACGATGTCGTTGGCGAATGTTGGTGCGTCAAGGGACGCACCCTACATCTAATTCGAAACCTTCCGATCAGAGCCGCGCCCGTCAGGAAGCGGTCAGGGTTTGGCTTAGCACGGGGTGGTTGATACGCAAGGACTAATTAGCGAATGCTTGCGATTGAGTCCGCTCACCACGACGCTCACATTGCTGATCTGTATCGCCGGTGGCAACCCTCACCCCAGCCCTCTCCCTGCAAGGGAGAGCGAGCATCACCCTATGCCCTCAACTCAAGCTTCTGCGCCGTCAGCATCTTACGAAAGCGCTCCTGAAATTCCTGAATCTCTTTTTCTTCCAGCGTGCGATCTTCGTGGCCGATCTGCGTTCGAAGCGTCAGGCTGCGTTTGCCCTGCGGCACGCTGCCGCCTTCGTAGGCTTCTACAAACGCAACGCGCCGAAGGAGCGGATGGCTGAATTCGTCAACCGTCGCGCGGATCGTCGCAAACCGTTGACCGGCATCGGCGAGCACGCTGAAGTCTAGCGCGACCTGCGGGAAGCGCGGCACGGCGGGCAATTTTTCATGATGGCCGAGCAAGTCGCAAATTGATTCGAGTTCGATTTCCGCGACGACAAATGCCCAGCTCTTTAGTCGCTCGTCAATCCGATCCATCAACTCGGGGTTGACCACAGAAACGCGGCCCATCTCGCGATCTTTTAGCGACAGCACGGCGACGCGCGCGTCGTCTTCCCATGCGTGTGAGGCGTCTGTCTCGGAATAAACCGGCGTCATTTCAAACGTCGTGCCCGTCCAACCGGCCAGCAACGTGTGCATCTGCCCCCACAATTCAAAGGCGGCCTTCTTACCTTGCTTGGCGATTAACACGCCCAGCCGACGATGCTGTGCTGTTTCGACAGCGTCTTTTTCCGGATCGAACGCCGTACCAATTTCGACGATGCGGAAGCTATCCATGTGATGCCGGTTGCGTTCGGCAAATCGGAGTAAGCCCGGCACCAACGAGCGCCGCAATTTTGCACAGTTCTCGGCCGACGGGTTGGACAGCGTGATGCACTCGCCCGGCTCAATGGCGATTTGCTTGAGCCACTCGTCGTCGTACCAGATATAACCGTGCACTTCGTTACAGGTGCCCGCACCGCAAAAGTAGTCGAGGGTTTTTTCTTCGAGCACGAGTTCGGGCGATTCGGGGAAATGCCGCGTCGACACATTCGGCAACGACGGTTCGATCGTGTTGTAACCCACGCAGCGCGCGATTTCTTCGATTAGGTCGGCTTCGATCTCAACGTCTTTGGTCGCGCGAAACGTCGGCGGTGTCACCTTCAATGCATCGCCATCGGCCACGCATTGAAATTCCAACGCTTCCAAGATTTCCACCATCTGCTCGCGCGACACGTCTTTGCCGATGAACTTTTGCGCAAACGGCACGTCGAGGCGAATCGGCTTCGGTTCGTTCGGTCGCGGATACGCATCGCTTAATGTGCTTTCCAGTTGCACACCGGGTAACGATTTCTTCGCGAGGTAATGGAAACGCGCAATGCCCGTGACGGTATTCTCCGGATCGAGCGATTTCTCGAAACGTGAACTGGCTTCAGTGCGATGGCCCATCGCCGTCGCCGCACGGCGCACGGTCGGCGCATCGAAGTTGGCCGATTCGAGCAAGATGCTGTCGGTTTTGTCGCCGACTTCCGTGTCGGCACCGCCCATGATGCCGGCCATGCCGATGTTCTTGCGATTGGTCTGAATCATCAGCGTGCCTTCGGGCAGCGTGCGTTCGACATCGTCGAGTGTGGTGAACTTCGTGCCCGCTTCGGCGACGGCGATTTGGAAGTTCGGCACTTTGGCACCGTCGTAGGCGTGCATGGGCTGACCCAACTCGAGCATGATGTAGTTGGTCAAATCGACGAGCAGGTCGATGGGTCGCATTCCGCAATGGGCCAAACGAACTTGCATTTCAAGCGGAGCAGGCTGCGGCTTAAGGCCCGTCATGAGCAACGCGCTAAATCGGGCGCACAACATCGGATCGTCTATCTCGATGGCGATCTCGGGCTTGGTGTTGTGCAACTGATCGAGCGGCGTGATCGGATACGTTTCCAGTGGCAGCTTGAGCATGGCCGCCATTTCGCGCGCGATGCCGTAGTGCCCCCAACAGTCGGGTCGGTGCGTGACCGACTTGTTGTCGATCTCGATGAGCCAGTCTTCGAATAAGTCAGGATTGATAACGGCACCCGGCTCGTATTCGGGCGGCAGGAAGATCGCATTGGCGCCAACCTGCACGAGGCCGATGCCCTGGCCGGCCACGATCATGCCTTCGGCCTTGCGCCCCTTGGGGTCGGTCGTGCCGACCTCATGCTCGGCCACGGTCGCGCCGGGCGGGGCGAAAAGCACCAGATCGCCGACGCTCAGGTCGGGGGCGGAGCTGAGCGTGTCGTAGCTGCGGTCGGCAGTAAGCGTGACGGCCTGCAGCTTCTTTTCACCGTCTACGGGGCCGATGGCATCGATGCGGGCGGCGACCAGCCCGGCGAAGTTGGGCGTCACGTGTTCGACGCCTTCGACCTCAGCGGTGGTCACGGTGAACCGCAACGCCAGCTCGCGCGGGTCCACATCGGCGGGGATGTCGACGAAGTCTTTAAGCCAGTTAAGCGAAATAATCATGCAAACACCCGCAATTCCGGGCCTCCGTGCGCGAAATCCAGCCACCCTCGTGGCGGCTAGGCGGGCATTGTAGGGGGTTTGCGGTCGGTGACAAAAGGGGCGGTTGGAGCGATCGACTGGGGTGAGCCCTTGCTAACAACTTAGTCATTCAATTGTCGTTTTATCCCCAATAAATCGAGTGAGGTCTCGACGGATTCGAGAAATTCTTCCATCGCAGATTCTCGATGCAGGGTGATTTGCGTTTCGTCCACCAGTCCGTTGATCCCGTTGATCGTCCCAAAATGATAGGCGTATACGATTGCCTCAAAACTGCAAAATTCGTCCCAATCTCGTTCGCCGTTTAACGTCAATTCGCAAGAGAGCGTATAGCGATTCAGGGTCCATTTACCGCGGTAGATTGATGTCACTCTGGGTTCCGCACCCGCATACCAGTACACGCGTTCCAACATTACGGTTCCGTCTTCGTTGAACTGATACCGCAGAATCGAAGTCTGTTCTGCTCGATCGTAAATCGCATACCAGGTGTCAATTATCTGATCGCGATTAGCGGGGGCTGCTATCGACTTATTGTGAACAACAACGCCGTTGGCGATGAAATTCCGATGAGGCTCAACCGACAAATCGTAGACGTTGCATATCTTGGGCACCAACCGAATGTTTTCGATCGGATGTTGACCCGATTTCGTCTGAATGCTGCCACCCGTCGAAAGCGACCCTGCCCGGGTCCACCCGCTTGGCGTCTTAACAGGATGCCAAGCCGTGACGCATAAGGGATGGCCGTGACTTTCGTTTTCAATCTCTAGATAGCTCAGCGCCAGTGACTTCTTTACACCAGTCACGCGGCTTTCCACTTGGCGGCCTGCCGAGTCTTGGGAATAGACGGTCTGGCCGACTTGAATCAGTTCGACTGGGACTTTTCCGTCGGGCGTGTCGATAAGGGTTCCCTCTTTGACACAACAACCAAATGAAATAGCAAGGGGCAGGAGCATCATCCAGACCGGTTGCGGCCGAATATCGGCAACAAAAGTTGGTGTTGAGCCTTGTGTCGTGTGGAATCGCATTACGCCTCCCGTGTGCCAAGAAATTTGCCTATGCTTAAATCGCCCGACTTTTTCGAGGACCAGCCGGAATAATCTGCTGCCCGTATAATGGAGCGCAGAAAGGCCTCAAATGGTTCAACGCATCCAAAAAATCCTAGCCGCCGCAGGTTACGGTTCCCGCCGGGCCTGCGAAGAGTTGGTCGAAGACGGCAACGTCGAAATCGACGGTCGCATCGTGTCCGAATTGCCGATTCTCGTCGATCCGGCCAAGTCGAAGATTACCGTCAACGGCAAGCCCGTGCGGCCCGAGAAGTTTGTCTATTTCCTGCTTAACAAGCCGAAGGGCTTCTACTGTACGAATGCCGACCCCGAAGGGCGGCGGCGGGCAGTCGATCTGATGGTCGGCGTGCGCGAACGCGTGTTTCCCGTCGGTCGGCTCGATGCCGATTCGATGGGCTTGCTCATCATGACGAATGACGGCGAGCTGTCGCAAAAGCTAACGCACCCGAAGTACGGCGCGCCGAAAACGTACCGCGTTGAGGTCAAGGGTAAGCCGACGAACGAACAACTTGCCACCTTGCGCAAGGGCATTTGGATTGCCGAGGGTAAGACGCGACCGGCCGAGGTCGAGACGATCCATTCGAGTCGCGACAAGACGGTGCTCGAAATCACGTTGCGCGAAGGGCGCAACCGTGAGATTCGGCGCATGCTGGCGCAGTCGGGCCATAAGGTGAAACGGCTAACGCGCATCAAGATCGGCCGGCTGTCGGTCAAGCACGTACCGTTGGGCGGATTTCGAGCGCTCACGGCCAAGGAAATCGAGTACCTAAATAAGTTGGCTGATGAGAGTAAGGCGGAATCGGCCCAGCGCGCGAAGGCGAATAAGAAACGCGGCAGGGTCGGCGCGTCGGAAGGCGCGTCAAGTTCGGGGCGAACCAGCAAACGACCCGGCAAGAAAACACCGTCGAAGAAGACGGGATCGCGCGGCGGTGCGGGCAAACAGCAGGCCGGGACTAACCAAAGCCGAGGTGCGAAGCCGCGAACCGATCAGGGGGCGAACGTTCCCCAAGAACGCGAAACGGCGCTACCGCCGGGCGGCGGCCGCAAGAAGCGGCGAATTATCATGCCGAATGATTGAGCAAAGCAAATTTAGCCCGTGGCCAATGGCCACGGGCTTTTTCATGCGCGTGATGTCATTAGATTCATTAGGCCAACCCCAACATCTTCAACACCTCGCGCGCCACATTCTGCGGGGCGCCCGTTTTCACCAACGGATTGATCGTCGCCTTCAAATCGGCGCGTACGGCGTCGAGCTTGCTGCGATCTTGTAACCACTCCAATGCTTGCTGCACGATCGGGTCGGTACTCGTGTAGTACGGCATAAACTCCGGCACCATGTCGCGACCGGCAACGATGTTGGGGATTGATAGATATGGCGTGCGGATGAGATGGCGACCGATGAGCTGATACAACACGCGATTCGTGTTGTACATCACGATCATCGGCGTATTCCAGTAAGCAACTTCCAACGTGACGGTGCCCGACGTTGCAAGCACCAAGTCAGCGGCGCAGATGGCGTCGGCACGCTCCTGATCGCCTTCGATCAAGCGCGGTCGCACGGCTTCGTCAGCATTACGCAAAATCTCGTCAATCTTCGCTCGTACCGATTCACCGGCAACCACGATGACGGCTTGCAGCTTCGCGAAGTGTTTGCGCAACGCCGCTATCACTTCCAACTGACCCGGCAAGATTTCGGATATCTCGTGACTGCGCGAACCGGGAAGGATCGTGATGAGCGGGTCGGCGTCGCCGCGTAGCGATTGCATCGCCGACGCGTCGGGCGAGATTTGACTGAGCCGGTCAAAACTCGGGTGGCCGACATACGTCGCGTCGATGCCCGCCTTTTGAAAGTAGGGCACCTCGAAAGGCCAGATACATGCGAGCCGATTTACACGAGCGCGCACACGCTTGTTCCGCCAGTTCGGCGGTCCCCACGCCCATGTCTGCGGCGCGATAAAGAACATCACCGGCACGCCAGCTTTTTGGCAGCGCTTCGCCATCGGAAGATGCAGGGCGGGCGAGTCGGACGTCAGGGCGAGGTTGTATTGATGTTCGGCCAAATGGGCCGACACCCGACGCATCAGCTTCATGGCCCACGGAATTTTTTTGAACGCCGCCACGGCCATCGCCGATTCCGCCGTCAGGTCTTCGAGGCATTTACAGCCGGCGGCTCGCATTTGCGGCCCGGCGAATCCGCGAAAGTGGACGTGTGGGTGCACGGCCCGCACGGCGCGGATGACGGCGGCGACGTGTTCATCGGCGCTCTGCTCGGCGACGGAAACGAAGACGGATTTGGCGGTCGGGTTGCTCATGCGAGCGAAGAGCATGGCCGCAGATGGCGAGGTCGGCAAGCAGTCCGATAATTTTGGCGGTGAGGGATTGGGAGGGGTGTTCGCAGCGAGTGTGGCCTGCGTGGATCGAAGTCGAACACCAGATGCAGCGATCCGCGACCAATGGCACGGCATAAGCGTCCAAAGCGTTATGCCGGCAGTAGGTGGTGCATCGAGGGATGCACCCTACGATTCGCGCAGACGTCTCGGCGGGCACGCAGCAAGTGGTACGAAGTGAGTGACGCGGAGTCGCATAGGAATCGACCGCGAAATCGAGGTATCGCCCCGAGCCCGATACGGCTATTGGCATGTCATGTGCCTTGACGATATTTGCCCAACGCCGTACCTTTTAAGGTTCGTCGCGCAATTTTGCGCAAATTCTTTGTTCACCCCGAGATAGGAGGTGTCTTTTGGCGTCGGATTTGGTCCGCGAACTCATTGATTGCGGGATTCACTTTGGGCACAAGGCTAGCCGCTGGAACCCGAAGATGGGCCGCTACATCTTTGGGAAGCGGAACTCCATTCACATTATCGATATCCGTCACACTGTGAAAGGCTTGCTTCGAGCGAAGAAATTCGTGACGGCCGTCGTTTCGGGCGGGCAGGACATCCTGTTCGTCGGAACCAAACGACAGGCCCGCGATGCCGTGGCAAAGCATGCCGACCGCGTAGGAATGCACTACGTGAACGAGCGGTGGTTGGGCGGTACCCTCACCAACTTTAAGACGATTCGTTCGCGCCTCGGCCGGCTCGAGCATTTGGAAGAGCTCGAAAAGACCGGCGATTTGAAGAAGTACGGGAAGAAAGAACAATCCCGCGCAAATCGCGAACGCGAAAAAATTGAACGCAACCTTGGCGGCATCCGGAATATGCACAAGCTGCCCGGCGCCTTGATGATCATTGACATCAAGCGCGAGCACATCGCCGTCAAAGAAGCAGCCAAGCTCGGCATCCCCACGATCTGTCTCGTCGATACCGACAGCGATCCGGATGGTGCCGACATTCTGATCCCGGGTAATGACGACGCCATGCGCGGCATCGAATTGATCATGATGCAATTGGCCGATGCCGTTGAAGTCGGCAAGCGCACACGCAAGGTCGAAAAGGACGACGGCGGCGAACAATCCGCTGGTGGTCCGGGGCATCGACGCCGCTCGCGTCGCGCTTCGACGTCACAGATGGCCGAACAACAGGCGTCCGACGACAAGCCGAGCCCTTCGGGTGATGGTGAGTCGGCCTCCGGCTCGGTCCCGAAGCCCACGATTGAACCGGTCGAGCAAGCCTCGTCGGCATCAAACGGCTAATTCCCACGATGATCTCAGCGTCGCCGCCGCACGGGCGGCGACGCTTTCATTCCACCCGTAGCAATTGGCGTAAAACCGCTTAAGATGGCGGTCTAGATAGCGGTGCGCTGCAACGCACCGAAAAACTGACGAATCACAGCACTTAGAAACCGGCAGCAGGGAGAGATTTCGACAATGGCAGCAATTACCGCCCAGCAGGTACAGAAGCTTCGCGAGAAGACCGGCCTGGCCATGATGGATGTGAAGAAGGCCCTCGTGGAAGCGTCGGGCGATGAAGGCGGGGCGTTGGAAATCCTGCGCAAGAAGTTCGCCGACAAGATGGTCGAACGCGGCGATCGCGAAGTCGCCAACGGTCGCATCGGCGTCTATGCCGATGACAAGTGCGCGGCCATGTGCGAACTGCGCTGCGAGACGGACTTCGTGGCCACCAATAACGACTTCAAGGCGATTGCCGACGCGCTGGCCAAGCAGTGTGCCACGACCGGCATCACCGACCCGGAAGAGATTAAGAAAACGAACATGGAAGGCGGTCAGTCGGTTCAAGAATTCATGACTGACGCGTTCGGAAAGATCAAGGAAAACATCCAGATCAAGCGCTTCGCGCGGCTCGAAGGTCCCGGTGCGGTATACGTGCACCACAACGGCCAGTCGGCTGCCGCGATTACGGGCACGGCCGATCCGGGCGATGCCGGTCGCAAGATTTGTATGCACATCACGTCGGCTGTCGTGTTGGATGGTCGCGTCCGTGAAGACGTCGATTCGTCGGTCGCCGCCGAAGCCAAGACCAAAGCCGCCGAAGAAGCCGCCGGCAAGCCGCAGGAAATCATCGACAAGATCGTCGATGGTAAGATGGACAAGTGGTTTGCCGAGCGCGTGTTGGTCGAACAGCCGTTCGTGATGGACGACAAGAAGAGCGTCGGCGAGTTCGGCAAAGAAAACGGTTTTGAAATCACCGGCTACAAGAAGTTTGAAGTTGGTGAAATAACCGAATAGACATTTTTCAAGCCGCTTACGGGCGGCTTTTTTTATGCGCGGTTCGTTGAGGGTTTGAGATGCGCGTTCGGGATAACACCGGTTGCAAACCGGTGCCACAGCGCGGGGATGAAGATCACCGGTTACAAACCGGTGCCACAGCGCAGATGAGTACCAAAGCGCAGCATGACGCCACAGCGCGACGAAAATCGAAATCGACACTAACATGACGACCATGGCGAAAAAGAAAACCAGCAGCAAATCAACCAAGCCGCACTTCGAACGTGTGCTTCTTAAAGTTTCGGGTGAAGGCCTCGGTAAGCCCGGCGAGACCGGCATCGACGGCGAAGCGTTGCAGCGCATCGCACAAGAAATTGTCAGCGTTGCAGAGATCGGGGTTGAGGTTGCCGTCGTCGTCGGCGGTGGAAACTTCCTGCGTGGCGCGACTGTCGCATCCGAGTCGCGCATTCAGGAAGCCACGGCGCACTACATGGGCATGCTCGCGACGGTCATCAACGCGTTGGCGTTGCAAGATGTGATCGAAGACATGGGCCAGCCGGTACGGGTGCAGTCGTCGATCAGTATTCACAGCGCTTGCGAAACCTTCATCCGGCGACGCTGCATTCGCCATTTGGAAAAGGGTCGCGTAGTCATTCTGGCGGCGGGTACCGGTCGGCCGTTTGTGACGACAGATACGGCGGCAGCTTTGGCAGCTGTCGAATTGCACGCCGATGTACTCTGCAAGGCGACCAAGGTCGACGGCGTGTACACCGCCGACCCGATGAAGGATAAAGACGCGAAATTGCTCACATCGCTTGGGTATAATGAAGTAATCGACAACCGCCTGAAGGTGATGGACGTTTCGGCAGTCGATATGTGCCAACGCCATGCGGTGCCGATTTTGGTGTTCAACCTCATGACGGCGGGCAACATGAAAAAGGCCGTGATGGGCAAACGCGTCGGCACGCGGATTGATGAATAGGCTATATGACTTTTAATTCTGCAAAGTCTCTGTTTGATGTCGCGCCCGCCGACTTGGGTGAATCTCTCAAAGCACAAGGCGAACCCGCTTACCGCAGCAAGCAAATCTTGGAATGGGCTTTTGAGCGAGGCGTGTCGTCTTACGACGAGATGACCAATCTCTCCAAGCCTTTGCGCGAAAAGCTTAAAGATTCGCTACCGTTCTATCAAAGCACGACCATTCGTCGGGCCGCGTCGGAAGATGGCACTGTCAAGTTGTTGGTGCGCTGGCCCGATCAGACGACCAGCGAGTGCGTGATGATTCCGACGGACACGCATAAGACGGCGTGTATCAGTTCGCAAGTCGGCTGTCCCGTCGGTTGTCGTTTTTGCGCCAGTGGGCTCGATGGCTTGCAGCGCAATCTGACGACGGGAGAAATTGTCGAACAAGCGATGTTGGCACGCCGCGAAGCCGAAGCCGCCGGTGGTCGTCTTAGTAACATCGTGTTTATGGGCTTGGGTGAGCCGTTCGCGAATTACGACAACGTCGTTCGCGCGATTCGCACGATCAACGCCGACTGGGGAATGAACATCGGCGCACGCAAGATCACGGTGAGCACCGTGGGCGTGCCGAAGGGCATTCGCAAATTGGCCGACGAAGGGTTGCAGCTAAATCTGGCGCTGTCGTTGCATGCGCCGGACGACGATTTACGTGCCGAACTCATCCCGTGGGCCGAACGCATCACGATCAAAGAGCTGATCGACGCGTGTCGTTACTACTTCCTGCAAACGGGTCGCGAGATCACGCTCGAATACACGCTTCTGGCAGGTATCAACGACACGCCCGCACAAGCGACCAAGCTCGCGCACTTTGCTCAGAAGGTCCGTTGCAACGTTAATCTCCTGCGCTACAACCCGGTGGACACGTTGCCGTACGAACGACCGAACGCGAATGATGCATTTCTGTTTCAGAAGCGGCTTAAGAGCTTGGGCGTGAACGCACATCTGCGGAAAAGTCGCGGTCGCGATATCGACGCCGCCTGCGGTCAGCTTCGCCGTCGCGAGATGCAGGGCGACAACACCGCGACGGGCGTGTCGTTGCCGCTGTTGGATGGGTGATCGCTCCCGGCACGCTTATGCAAAGATCTTCGCGCGATATTCATGCGGCCACAGGCCACGGCTCCGCCTGCTTCTTGCCTTTCCTTGTTTCAATTCTGGATAATAGAACGCAGGCGAAGGGGAATACTGCCGAGGCGTGATCACGCGCGAACGGGCCGCACGTTTTCGATAATGGCGCGGCGTGAGTTTGCGTTAAAATAGCCCACGATGGATACGCGCCATTTCCATAAACATCTTTTCGACCGTGCACGCGCGTTATTCGGCGAAGAACGCATGATCGTGCTAGCCGTGTCGGGCGGTGCCGATTCGATGGCGCTGCTGCACGGGTTAGCGCGCGTCAACGAGTTGCGCAGATGCAATTGGCAGTTGCACGTGGCCCATCTCGATCACGGCGTGCCGCATAATGCAACGGCCATGTGCGACTTCGTCGGCGAACACGCGCAAGCGCTTGGCTTGCCGTTTCATCGAGCGTTTATCGATGTGCCGCGCCTCGCGCGCGATACCGGTGAGTCGATCGAAGAAGCCGGCCGCAAGGCACGCTACCAATTCCTGGCGACAGTCTGTGAACAGGTCGGTGCAAAGCGGTTGGTCACCGCCCATCATGCCGAAGACCAAGCCGAGACGGTCTTGTTTCGCCTGTTACGCGGCACAGGATTGCGCGGGCTGCGCGGCATGCGTCCGGTACGCCCCCTGATTGACAGTAGCGATGTGTTATTGGTACGACCGATGCTGGGGCTGCGCCGCGCCGATGGCGTTGCGTACCTAAAAACGCGCCAAATCTCATTCATGCATGACGATACCAACGACGACATTACCGCCGGTCGCCGCAACTATATTCGGCACGTGTTGATGCCCGATCTTGCGAAGCATTTGAATCCGCAAGCCGTGACCGCGCTCGGGCGCATCGCCGAACAGCAGGCCGGTGCATGGGATTACCTGCAACAACAAATCGACGACGCCTGGCAAGACGTATGCATCGAACAGGACGAGACGCATGTCAGCCTCGACGCCACGCATCTGTCCGATTTACACCCTTGGCTGATCGCCGCGCTGTTGTACCGTGCGGCGATCGATGTCGCGGCCGGCCAAAAGACGATCGACGCCGACGCGATTGAGCGTTGCCGTCAGTTGCTACAGGACGCCCAACCGCGCACCGTCGAACTCGCCGGAGCCGCCACGGCACATCGCCGCGGACGCTTTCTCGAATTCCGGCGTGCGGACGAAGCGTTGCGTGCGAACGCGACGAATAGCGTTGCAACAACTGACGCCGCGAGTTCGAACGCGTGAAGAACCTCAAGCGCAACCTGACGATGATCTTCATCTTGGCCGCGTTGCTGCGCGTGATACTTCTCGCTTACGCCGCAATGCATCCGCAACGCTTCGACTTTCCCGATTCCCATCGTTACGTCAAGGTCGCGCGGAATATCGCCGCCGGTAACGGGCCGGTGCAGGCGCGCAACGTGTTGGCAGGCACCGACCCGGCGTATCCTGGCATGTTGGCTGTCGGCATCTATCTCGGCTGCAACTCCGACGCGGATGTTATGAATGTCGGACGGGTGATCAATGCGATTGCGGCCTTGGTTGCGGTGTGGTTTTGCTTTGCCATCGGGCGGCTACTGTTTAACGAACGCGTGGGCTTGTTGGCTGCGGCATGGTGTGCCGTCGATCCGATTTTGCTGTACTTCAACGCGTTGGTGCTTACCGAGGTGCCGTATATCGCGCTGCTGCTGGGCGCATTGCATGCCATCTTGCGATATCGCGACACGCACCAAGCCCAATGGGCATGGTTGGCTGGCGCGTTGATCGGCTTGGGCGCGCTGACGCGAAGCAGTGGCTTGTTGCTATTTGTTCCGTACCTGTTGTTGATTTTTTTCCTGCCGCCGGTCACGACAGCCGAGCGAGACAAGCATCGAATGCGGCGGCCGCGCGCGGCGGCGTTGTTTGTCTTTGGCATGATGCTCGTTTTGTTTCCGACGATCTATCGCAACTATCAGTTGTTCGGCACCTTTGTTCCCGTGAGGACTGGCAGCGGGGCGAGCTTGCTCGAATCGCTCGGTCCGTGGGCCGACGGCGGGCCGGGCATGGAAAAAATTGAGTACCCGCCAGTCGCCGACGACGCTAACGAGGTGCAACGCGATGCCGTGTATCGCGACGCGGCGTTATCGTGGATGCGCGAACATCCCGCAGAATCGCTGCAGCTTGCCTGGACGAAACTCATCCGAACGTGGTCGATCACGATGAACGCGCCCGGTTATCAATCGGGGCTGTACGCGGTGATTTGTTGGCTATCGGTTTTTCCGATTTTTGTGTTGGCGGCAGTTGGCGCTTTGTATCAATGGCGGCGTTGGTGGCTTATGGCGTTCTTGCTCGCCCCCGCCGCGTACTTTACCCTCGTGCATATGGTATTCGTGGGGTCGGTGCGTTACCGATTGCCGGCGATGCCGTTGATCTTCATCCTGGCGGCAACTGCGTTGGATCGTTGGTTGCCGCGATGGGATGATCGGCATTCGATCGAGTCAGCGTGACCAGACGTTTGCGTCGTCAATCTCATTCGCTTCGCGAATTGCGCGAGTTTGTGACCAACCGCACCGCGGTTCGGTTTCCAACATCGATCGCGCGGCGCCGCATCGGTCTGATTCTCTTTGCGGTTTTCTGCTTTTTCTTCGCCGCCTACACGATTAGCACCACAAGTGAGTCGATTCGCGCGCGCGCCGTGCGCGTACTTAAGAAGCTAACGCCCGGCGGCGTCGAAATCGAAGTGGGGCGTGCGTCTTTCAAGATGTTTGAAGGCATTACGCTGCATGATGTACATATCTATCTTCCTTACGATAAAGACATCGACGAAGACGCGGTCGATCGCGCCGATCGGGAGGTCTTCGCCGTCGAGAAACTGCAGCTCGAACACGATCCGTGGCGACTGTTGATCGGCGACCTACGCATCGAACGTGTGTTGGCCGTCAAGCCGACGATCGTGCTAAGCTACAACCTCGAATCCGGTAAACGCAATTGGGAACTGCTTTATAAGCGTCGGAGACGCCAGCGCACTCGAATGCCGTTTCGCCCGGTCGTAACGATTCGTTCAGCCGAGGCCGTCGTGGTGGCTGTGCACGAAGACGGCACCAGAGAAAAGCACATCGAGAAGCTCGATGCCGACGTGCGGCCCAGTAAGCAGAGTGATTCCGGCTATAACATCGAGATACGGCGCTACTCCAACCCGATCGGTCGTGCGTCGGTTCACTTCGACCCGGTCGCCGGTGTCGTGTCAAACTCGCCATTTTTCCCGACGTCGACGGTGCGCACGCAACTGCCCGCTGTGGCGCAAGAGTTATTCGATTCGCTTTCACTGGAAGGGGATGTACGGCTCAGTCGCTACGTGTTCGATCGCGAGTCCGACGCGCAACGCGATATGCGGATTAAGTTTGAAAACGTTACGTGCATCATTCCACTGTGGCTAACGGCGGGTTTGCAAGAGCCGGGACCCAACGACGACAACGATGCGGACTTGCTCGAACCGTTGGTGACGTTGCGCGAGCTTGAGGGCAAAGTCGAACTTATTGCCGAAGATATTCTGGTTGACGTCAAAGGCACGATGAACGGCGTGCCTTGTCATATCTATGGCAAGTTGGTACGCGGCGACGGCGATATCACGACACTCGGGATGGACCTGCACATCGACGCCGACGAATTCGCTGCGTTTGAAGGCAAGGCGCGCAATCGCGTTTTGGCAGACGCACGTTTTCCCAATGAACTCCGCAGCTTTCTCGAAGACTTCGATCCCCACGGCAACATGGACATAAGCCTGCACTTGTTGCGCGAAGCGAATTCGCCTGGCACGTTGCGCGTAAACGGTGTGATCGATTTGCACGGCATCGACGGGGCGGCGCGGTGGTTTCCGTTTCGGTTATACAACATCACCGGCACAACGCGATTCGATGGTTGGGATATCTATATCGAGGATATCCGCGGCAATCACGGCGGGGGCAACGCGTCGGTAAATGGTTACGTCAACAACCGCACGGATTACTCTGCTTTCACGCTCGACATTCGTTCGACGGGCATACCGCTCGATACGCATCTGTTCGGTGCTATGCCCGAGCGTTACCAAAGCGTTTGGCGGCGCTTCATGCCGTACGGCTCGGCCGACGTGCACGTGCGATTGGATCGCGAAGGTGGCCCAAAACCGGGGCCACGGCCACATCTTGATATTGTCATCACAGCCGACTTGCGCGATGCCGTCGCGATCTTTCGACCTTGGCCGCGTCGCATTACCGATATCGACGGTCGGCTTCAGATCGAGAACGATCGCATTCGAATTAATAACTTCACGGCCCGCGCCGATGGTGCGCCGATTCTGTTGGATGGTTACACCATTCTGGAGCCGGATCGACCGACGGAAATCGAGTTGCGAATCGAAGCCAGCGAATTGCCGTTGGACGATGAGATTGCGACGGCTTTCGGCGAGTCGCTGGCGAGCTTCAATCCGCGCGGCAAGGCAAACATCATCGGTCGTTTGTTTGAGAATGGAGATACGGATGATTTGGAGTGGGATCTGGACGTGCAATTCGCGGGCGACCAGATTCGATACGAAAACTTCCCGTTTACGTTAAGCGACGTAACCGCGGATTGTCGCGTGCAGACCAAACGCGTCGATGTCCGCGAACTACGCGGCGTGAATGGTGCTTCGAATATTACAGCCAAAGCAACGTGGGATCGCAGCGGTGTCGAGCAAGATGTAACCGTCAACGTCTCGTCGCCGTCGTTGGCGCTAACGACCGAGTTGTATAACGCGTTACCCGAAACGGTGCGCGACGTTTGGAAGATGCTCTCACCGGCGGGGCGCGTGCGCATTAGCAGCCGTCAGCACTTTATCGGTGAAGGTGATTCCCAGCGGCATCAACACGACACTGAAATTCAACTGTTGGGCAATACTGCGAAGTTAAGCGCGTTTCCGCTGCCGCTGTCCGAGCTGCGCGGCACGGTGCAAGTCGATAACGACGGCGTCGATATTCGCAGCGTGACCGGTCGGCTCGGCAATGGTACGTTGCGGTTAAGCGGGCGAATCGACTACATCGGGGAAACGCTGAGTGGAACGTTGGCGATCGACTTACAGAACGTCGCGTTTGATCGAGCGTTTATCAATGCTTGCCCGCCCGATTTGCGCGAATGGTTGCGCGGCGCCGCGCCGGCAGGGGCGGTTTCCGCGTCGATTGCCAATTTGCGATTTAGTCGCGATGCAAATGGTCGATTTAGTTGGGATATCGCCGGCAAAATCGAATTGCACGACTTCACGGGCCAACTCGGCGTAGAACTAAGCAAAGCCCACGGCGTGTTAGAAGGAAGTTGCCGTATCGACCCAAACGGAAGCGTGTTAATTGATACCGATTTGAATATTTCGAGAGTGCAACTCGGTGGCTGGACGATGACGGGCGCGAAAGGGCACTTGGTATCGCGTCCGGAAGACGGCGTTCTCATACTCGAAAATGTCTTCGGCGATGTGTACGGTGGCGAAGCGACGGGCAATGCCGTCATCGCTTTTGACGACGATGAAACGGCATATGAAGCCGAGATCATTTTCCGCGACGTACAACTTGAACAGATCGTTGCAGAGCAAACGGCAGGCCAGCGGGCCGAATCGAAGATTGACGAAGAAGAGGAAGAACAAGAACGTGAGCAGGGGCTGGTCGTTGGCGAGTTCAAGTTGCAAGGGCTGTCCGGCCCCAACGGGTTCCGCGAAGGTGCAGGGACTGTGCAAATTCGCGAGGCACAAGTTTGGAAGTTGCCGTTCATGTTGATGATCTTCCAAGTGCTGGCGTTGGCACCCGACGAAAACGTTTTTCACGACGGTCGGTTGGACCTATATCTGATTGACGATTTGCTTTACCTGCGCAAGATCGATTTGCAGGGCAATGCGTTGTCTTTTGTGGGCGGTGGAAAGGTCAATCTCGACACGCGCGATATAGACTTGCGGCTGTTGGCGGCGAGCCCGGTGCGATTGAACGTGCCGATTCTGACGGAAATTCTGGAGGGCGTAGCGCGTGAAGCCAGCGAGATTGCGGTAACGGGAACGCTAGACGATCCAAACGTCGAGCCGCAGCCGTTTAACAAAACGCGCGACGTAATCGAAACGCTGTTTCCAAAGCTCCCCGTCCCGCAAGAACGACGATCCGGTCGGTAACACGTCAAACAACGATAAGCGTAAAAATGGAGGAAGCGGACCTGGGAAATGCTCCCATGTCCGCTCCACTCCGTTCCCCACCAGGCCAGGGCCTGGACCTGAACCTGTCAAATTCTGTTACCGCTATTCGCTTAGAACAGCGACAGAATTCGAGCCGATTGCTGATTAGCCACGCCAAGAAGCGCGGTTTGTGATTGCAACAGCACGTTTTGTCGCGACAGTTCCGCCGTCGCCGTCGCAAAGTCCACATCGTTAATCGAGCCGCGGGCCGATTCGAGTGCGACCTTGGTCGAATTCAATGCGTTAATCGACGAGTTGACCTGGAAGCGCTGGAAGCCACCGATACGGCCTCGCTGATTCGCGACCTGATTGATGGCCTGCTTGGCAATCAACACCGCGTTGTTCGCATCCGAAGACAGGTCGTTGTTGCCACCGCTGCGCAGTTCGCTGAGGAAGCCCACCGTTCCATCGCCTAGTTCGTTTGCGAACAGGGCGTTGATACCCACCGTCGATTGTGTATTGCTCGCGGTACCCAACTGGAAGGTCAAGCCACCATCGGAAATATTGATGGAGCCGACCGAGCCGGACGTCGTGTTACCCGTTTCCGTCAGCGTGAACTGACCGCTGGTACCGTTACTGTTGAAGTTTACCTGCAAGCCATCGACGAACGCGTTCTGACCGTTAACGGTGACGACCGCGTCGCTACCGGTGGTCTGTTGCACGCCAGTGGCGAAGTCGGAGTCGCCGCTAATGTAACTCGCGGCAACGAACGCATCCGAACCAAATTCACGGCTCTGAATGTTTAGATCGGTGCCGTTGACCGAGGCCGATACGCCGGTTTCCGATGCCGCAGCAATAATCTTGTCGCGAATGTCGGTGATCGTATCGCTCGCTGCGACGGTGATGGTCGCCGTGCCGGCCGTACCGGTCACACTGAACTCGGCGGCGCTAATACCCGTCAGGCTTGTTGCGAGTGTTGCTGATGCAACGGTACCAGCAGATTCAACGTTGACAGAGAAGCTTTGGCTCGTGTTGCTGCTCGGGCGCGAGAAGAGTTTCACGTCGTTGACGAGCGTCGGCGATGATGCCGTGGCGCGGATTGCCTGCTGGCCGTCGAGCAGACGTTTGCCGTTGAAGCTCGTCGTCTGCACGATTCGGTTAATGCTATCGATCGCGTTGTCGATCTGCGCTTGGTTCGCGGAGATTTCCGCGGCGCTAAGACCACCCGAGCTAGTGCTCTGTGCGGCCAGCGATTCGATTTCGCTGAGCAGATCGCCAATTTCACCCAACGCCGAGTCGGCAACGTCCAATACGGAATTGGCGCGCTGACCGTTATTGATAGCCGCATCCACGGCCGTCAATTCGGCGCTCAGGCTTTGCACGGCGATCAATCCGGCCGGATCGTCTGATCCCTTGTTGATGTTGAAACCGGTCGAGAGCTTGGTGAGCGTATTCGACTGGTCGGCGGACGTGCTGTTCAAAATATTGAGCAGCGACAGCGTGTTGACATTGTTGACGGTAAGGCCCATGACTCTTTCCCTTCAAACAGGTGAGGAACTTTTCCACCTGCACCAGCAATACTGCAAACCGCAGTCATCACTGTTTTCAGTGCAGGCAGACGTCATTTCGCCCAACTGCCGGGAAAGACTAAGATATAACAACGATTAGCTGGATATTTCTAAGGGGCGGTAAAAGCTGATATAAGCTATTTGTCTAAATGCAGTTACAAGTCACGTCCGCAAGTGCGTTCGTCCGCTTTTAGGCTGTTAGCAGAGTTACTCACGCTTCGTCCGTTTTGCGACGCGCGATAATGCAAGAGAAGTCGCTGTTGATACGATGTGCTTCGCGAATAGATAGGATTTGTTTAGGAAAACGTTAAGCGCTTGAAGAGGCGTACAACGCGATTACGACGATGTTGATGTTGTCGTCGGCGTCTTTTTCGGGCGTCGCTGGCTTTGCAGGATTTCTTCGCCGTAGCGTGCCAATTGATCGCGCGAGCGCGGGCCGAGGAAGCGCCACTCGTCATTCTCTTTGCCAATCAAAAGAAAGGCCTGATTATCGCGCGTCTTGGTCGTGGGGGCGAAATTCTCCAGATCGTACTCGACAACAAGTAGATACTGTTCGCGATCTTCGTCTTCGCCAGTGGGCAATTCACGTAGCGCGAGGATGCGAGCACTACTAAGAACGTTGAACATTGACTCGAAGCGTTCGGGCGAAACTTCCTGAGCGTTGTCACTCGTATACAGAAGGCGGAACTCAGCGTAGTTTGGTTCGGCACACACGCGGAAGAAACGGTCGATAAAACGGTTCAAATCGATATTGGTAGAGCGGATTTCCTCCGGGAAGTCGAAATCGGGCCGCATAGTTGGATCGACTATCACGCCCGAGGGGAAAATCTCGTCAATATTGTAGACGTTCTGATCCTGCCGGGTGACGACAAAGACGGCCGTCAACAGGCCGGCGGCCAGAATCGTCATCAGAATCAACGGAGTTTTGCTTCGACCTCGATTCGCCATGGCTAGTAGGGTATCGCGTGATGATGTTTTAGGACAGTGCGTATTCGCCGACGTGCAATCAATACCGCTCGCGGCCGGCGCGTTGCATATCGCGCATGTCCTGCTTCTTTTTGGCGTCCTGCCGTTTGTCGTGCAGTTTTTTGCCGACGGCCAAGCCGAGCAACACCTTTGCCCGACCCGTGTCGTTGAAATAGACCTTGAGCGGGATGACCGTCTGACCCTTGATTTTGACCTTGGCGAATAGCTTTTGGATTTCGCGTTTGTGAAGCAGCAATTCCTTCACACGCTTAGGGTCGTGATTGAAGCGATTGCCCTGTTCGTAGGGCTGAATCTGAAAATTGTGCAGAAACGCGGCGTCGTCGGTGATCCTGGCGTAGGACTCCTGCAGGCTTGCGGCTCCGTTCCGCAGGCTCTTGACCTCTGTCCCGCGAAGCACGATTCCGGCCTCCAGCGTCTCCAATATGTGAAATTCGTGTCGGCCTTTGCGGTTTTCGAGGGTGGGGGCATTGGGTCCGGACTTTTGTCCTTTTTTCTTAACTGATTTACTCATAAGGGTTTACCGTCAAAATGCTCGTCGTATGGGTCGGAATAATTGATATGTAACCGGACAACGACCGTAAAGTATAATATGACGAGAGCAATGAACACGGAAGCAGACAACGGGCGTCTGACGCCTTCCGAGGAAAAAGACCTGATCTCGCGCGCCCAGCGCGGGTGTCAGACAAGTGCGCGCGAACTGATCGCGGCGCATCAGGACCGATTGCATGCCTTCATTTGGCGCATGGTCCGCAATGACCACGACGCGGAAGAGATTTGTCAGGATGCATTCCTGCGCGCCTTCCAATCGTTGGACAAGTTCGACTTCCAATATCGTTTCAGCACATGGCTGTTTACGATCGGTTATCGCATCTGCCTGAATCTATTGCGCAAACGCAAAGATTTTTCGGGCGACATGGATTTTTCGATTGTTCAGACAGATGGCCGCAGCCGCGCTGAATCTGATGTGTATGAAGAGGTAGCCAACAGTGACGAAGCTCGCCGACTGAAGGATTTGATCTGGGAGTCGGTCGAGGATCTCACGCCGCAGCAAAGGGCAACGGTTTTGCTTTTCTATAAGGAAGGCATGAGTTGTCAGGATATCGGAACGGTACTCGAGATACCGGCGGCGACCGTGAAAAGTCACTTACATCGTGCACGTGCACGGTTGAAAGGCATGTTGGAACGTCACCTGGTGGAGGATTGGTCGCAAGTTCGATTTGGGATGAGCGGCTAACGAACAGGGGTAGTCATTGTGTTAATGACATGTCGACATGTAGGGCAGCTTCGCGATAACTATCTGGACGGCGAGCTTTCGTCGAGCCTGACGGCCGAAATCCATGCACACTTGTTGCAGTGTTCGGCTTGTCGGGAACAGATGGAAATGCTTCGCGCCTGCGGCGATGTTATCGCCAAAGATAATGAAGTGCCGGCGCTCGATGAAGGCTTTGCGAGCCGCGTGATGGCCTCCCTGCCGACGCGCGAATTGGCCGAGCCGGTCGTTGCGACGACCATCGAATTCGAACAGGTCTCCGCAACGCAGCGCATACTCAAGGCGGCGTGGATGCCGGCCTTGGCGGCGATGTTATTCCTGACGGTATTGATCTGGCCGACGACGGATGTCGATCCGAAACGACCGACAGGGTCGGGCGTTGTGGCCGGAACGAGCGTGACGGCTGCCGATCTGGGCACACGGCAGATGGCGGAGCCCGCCTTGGATTCGATCAATTCGACCCGCTCGGCGCTACGCGACGTGAGTGATGTAGTGTCGTTGTCGGTCGAACAGGTCGGCGAGTCATTGCAGCAGGGTCTCGATAAGAAGGCACCGGCAACGGAAGACGCCGCGTTCTCGGTTCTCGATATCTTGTTCGCACCGATGGAAATGGCGCTCACGCCGGACGATCAGCCGGCGGAATCGAAGGAAGAAAACATCGTTCGATTCTAACGGTTGCAATGCAACGCGAATTTCCGAACAAATGACAAAAGCTCGATCGGCCCATTGGCTGGTCGAGCTTTTTTGTTTCTACTGGGCGGCATTCGGCCTGCTTCTATTAGAGGATGATTGATGATGCAATTGGTCAGGATGACGACGTTGCGAATTTCGGCGCTCACGCTCGTGATGTCGCTGGCATATCAGATGCAAGTGCTGGCAGAGTCGCCCGATTTGGCGCGGCTGGCTCCCAACGATGCAGAATTTTACGCCGAGTTTCGCGGGCTAAGCGAATTGCGCAAACGCTTTGAGTCGATGGGCGTTTGGCAGGCGCTGCGCGGTTATGCGGAAGGCGACACGGCAGAGAGCGATCGTTGGCAACGACAGACCGAAGCGTCATTGGGAATGACCAGCGACGAGTTGATCGACACGCTTCTCGGCAATCGCGCCGCCATCTTCGCAAAGACGCCAGCTGACTGGCAGGACGGCGTGGTGATCGCCGAGCTGAAATCACCGGCGGAAGTATCACGATTGTTGAAGCGCTGGGGAGTCAATACGAAGCCCACGCCCGATACGGTTTCGGAACACGAGATCGGTAAGTCGTTGTCGTGCGCGACGATGAGTAACCTCATGATCCTCGGTCGCGCGGATAGCGAAGACCGTGGCTACAAGCGTGCCGTGGCGTTGTTGCGCGAACAGTCGCGCGCACACCTGTCAGGACGCACGGACTTCGCGGCATTGCGCAGTCATTTGCCCGAAACGCCCGCGGGTGTGGTGTATGCGAAGTGGCCCGCGTCGCATCCATATTCGATTCTCGGCTGCCAGACGTTGATGGCGGGTTTCTACTTCGATCAGACGATTACGCGATGCCGGTTGGTTGGGCATCTTCAGGACGAGGCCCTCACGCATCAGATCTTGCCAAAGCGATTCTGGGCGCATCGACCGAACAACGAAGTCGCGTTTCTCGCCGCTCACATGCGGAACTCCGACGGTATGTTGGCAACCTCGACCCCGGCGATCAGTTCGAACGGGCTGTTGGGCGGTTTGTTGAATAGCCTCGTGCCGTCGTCGGCAGATGGTACACCCTTCGCTGAAAGCATCGGGCCGCAGTATTGCCTGTCGTCTTTAACACGTGAGGACACGAGTGAGCCGACACTGCCGGATACGGCTGTGGTCTTTGCATCAAGGGCGCCGCAGCAAGCAATGCAGCATTTGGAACCGGTGTTGTTGCTGCTGGGCAATCTCATACGACTGATGGCACCCGCTGAGGCTTCGACGACCGATGCGGTCGTGATCGAACGCAAGGGGATTGGCGGTCGCCGAGTCGCGATGCTGCCGTGGGGACGTTTGTTGGCGCTTCGGAAAGACTTTGCTTTTTTAAGCCCGATCGTTCTCGCTTGGTCCACTGACCGCGATGTCGTCGGACTGGCAACGTCGACGCGTGCCTTAGCGGATTGCCTCGACCCGGTTACTAGTGGAAGCGAACGATCTCGCGCCAAGACGAGCGACGTATGGGATCGCTTCGACGGGCGCGACAACGGCGTGATCGAGTGCGCTTATCTCCGCGGCGCGGCGTGGTCGAAAATTCTCGCGTCGTGGCTCGCTTATGCCGAGGAGCACTATCCGCAATTGGCAAATGATGGTTGGTGGCAAGTTTGGGCTGCGGATCGCATGATGCGCGAGGCGCAGTTGGGCTTGGGCTTGGTCAATTCAAAAACGCAGGAAGCGGCGGCCGAGGTTCGCGAGATTGCCGTTAACTCACCGGCTCGCAGCAAACTTCGCACCGGCGACACGATCATCGGCGCCGCCGGTCGTGCGCTCGATTCGGCAAGCCCGGCGCGAAGCGTCGCGCAACGCTATCACGACCGTGGGGCCTCGACGAACTTTCCATTGATCGTATTACGCGATGGTAAGCGGCTGCGGATTGATCTGCGCGTACCGCCATCACCCGACCTGCGCCTTGCCAACTTCAAGCCGATCACGTCGATCCGAAAGATCGGTGAACTACTCGGCGGTATTAAGACGATTGCCTATATGCGCTATCGCGCGCAGCCGGGTTGGCTCGACGCCGAGGTGATGGTGGATTGGGCGAAAGGGGATTAGCCCGCGTCGCGCAATCGCTCCTGTGCCAAACGCACGGCCTCTTTGGATGCGTCGCAACCATAGTATCGACGCTGTTGTGTATATGCCGCGACGAGTGTCGTGCCGCTTCCGCAGAAAAAGTCGGCCACCAAGTCGCCGGGATTGGAGGACGCGGCGATGATTCGCTCGAGCAGGGCGAGCGGCTTCTGCGTCGGCCAGCCGCAGCGCTCGCGCGCCACGGTTGAAAGAAACGGAATTTCCCATACGTCGCTGATCAATGGGCCATCCGGATCGAAATACAAGCGACCCTTCTTGGTCGTTTTGTACGGTCGTCCCGTTTCTTCGTCATAGTTCAGTCCGTCAGTTCGGAAGGTGCCGCCGCGCTGCGGATGAAACGTGTGCTTACCGTTGGATTTGGCGTACACAAGGATCGTATCGTGCTTGCGCGCGAACCAACGCTTTGCCGCTCCGCCGGTGCGATAGTGCCAAATGATCTCGTTGAGAAAGTTGCGTTCACCGAAAATCGTGTCGAGCAGTACGCGCACGTAATGTGCCGCGCGATAGTCGAGATGCACGTAGAGCGTGCCGGTCTCCGGCAATAGTCGATGGCATTCAACCAAGCGCGGCTGCAAGAATGCGAGATACGTCTTGATTCCGCCGGTCCAGTGGTCGGCGTATGTGTTGGACGTCTTTGTGTTTTTCTTGTCGCGCGCTGCGGCGCTGCGCGTAGTGTTTGAGAAAAAAGGCGGGTCGATGTAAATCAGATCGCAGGACTCGGCGGGAATCTGCCGCATCAATTCGAGGTTGTCACCACATGCGATGGTGCCGTCGGGGTCGGTTCTAGTCGTACGCACCTTATTGCTCGTCGCGGTTTTCCTTTTCGATGGCGAGGCTTTTTGTCGCGATTGTTTCTTTTTTGTAACGGCCAAAACCATAGTCCTTGTCGCTGAAAACGCCCTGTTTATGCGAGGCTGTGCAAATCGCGCCGCCCTTGCAATAATCGGCACGGTTGCAGGTTCACCGATTTTGCAAAGGCACGACATTATGTTAGACGAGCACGGCATCGACCAACAACACTTCAACGAATTGATCAAGTTAGCCCGGTCGGAAGATTTGGGCGAGGCGGGCGATTTGACATCGCTCTTAATGGACGAGGCGCTATTCACAACGCGCGGCACGTGGGAAATCGTTTCGCGCGAAGCCGGTCGTTTCGCAGGTGCCGCCATTGTGAAGCCGTTGGTACACGGCTTGGCACCCGAAGTCGACGTCGTATGGATCGAAGAGAACGCCGACCATCGCGCGATCGAAAAGGGCGATGCGGTCGTGCGGCTAACCGGCTCGGTGGGGCAGATGTTGGCGGCCGAGCGTGTGATTTTGAACTTCTTGCAACACCTTTCGGGTGTGGCGACGATGACACATCGTTTCGTTGAGGCGATCAAGGGTACGCATTGCAAGATATATGACACGCGTAAGACCACGCCGGGGTTTCGCAGCCTCGATAAGTATGCCGTGCGTTGTGGCGGCGGGCACAACCATCGAAGCGGTTTACACGACGCGGTGTTGATCAAGGACAACCACGTCGCCCGCATCCCTACGGAACGATTGGCCCATGCGATCATGACGCTGCTGAATGGGTTGGATCGCTTACCGTCAGAGCCGGCGTTCGTCGAAGTCGAATGCGACGATTTGGCTCAGTTCGCCGAACTGCTGAAGGTCGTCGGCATCGACGTGATCTTGCTCGACAACTTTAGCAACACGGACATGGCTACTGCCGTCGGCATGCGCGATGATGCGGGCTTGCGCGGCAAGGTCGAATTGGAAGCCAGCGGCGGCATCAATCTCGAAACGGTGCGCGGGGTTGCCGAAACCGGCGTCGATCGCATTGCCGTCGGCGCGATTACGCACTCGGCGACCGCCTTGGATTTGGGGTTGGACTTCATCGAATGAGCGCCGATGCATCGCATCAACTAAACGCCGAAACGCTTCGCGCGGCGCATACGCCACAGCGCGTCGGGCGCACGGTGCAGGTTCACGACGAACTCGACAGCACCAATACATTTGTCTTAGACGAGGTGGCTACGCGCGGCGATGCGGTCGATGGGCTGGTGGTGTTTGCCGAGCGTCAAACCGCGGGTCGGGGGCGCTTGGGCCGTCAGTGGGAATGCCCGACGGGTGCTGGATTAACGTTTAGCATTCTGTTGGTCGAAGACGCGGCGACGCTATCGGCATCGGCCTGGATGATGCTCGCGGGTGTGGTGACTGTACGAGCCATATCGGCAGCGACGGATGTGGAGCCCGCGTTGCGTTGGCCCAATGATGTGTACGCCGATGGTCGCAAGCTGGCCGGCATATTGGTGGAAGGGCGAACGCAGGCCGACGGGAAGGTCGCGCTCGCCGTCGGTATCGGCATCAATTGTTTGCAACAGGCGGCGCACTTTTCACCCGATGTGCGCGACCGTGCGGTGTCGTTGGATATGTTGAGCGCGACCGCTGTGGACCGTCAGCGTTTGGCGGTGCAACTGCTGCGCGAGTTCGACGAGGCGATCGCGCGACATGACATGCAGGATGAGCAAGCGCTTGCCGAAAGCTGGCGAGCGCATAGCGTGGACGTCGGCGCGCATGTGACGCTGCAATATCAAAGCGATTCGTTCAGCGGGCGAATTTTAGATGTGCACCCACGCGACGGCTTGCTGTTGCAACTCGACGATGGCGGTCGGCGGTTGTTCGACCCGATTTATACGTCGCGCATTGCGTAATCGCTAATATTCATGTCAAACGTATCTATGCAAATTGAACCGTTGATATTCAGCGATGACTACACGTCGCAAGTCCGCTGGTGGTTGCCGCCACAGCCCCGTGGGGTGGTGGTTTACTTCCACGGGATTCAATCTCATGGCGGTTGGTATCAGGCTTCGGGTACGGCACTGGCCGAGGCGGGCTTCGCCGTTTGCATGCCCGATCGGCGCGGCAGCGGGTTGAGCGATGAGCCGCGCGGACATGTCGAGAATCTCAATCGCCTGACCGACGACATGCGGGATACGGTGAAAACCGCGTTGCTCAAGACGGGCCAGCATCGCGTTCATGCCGTCGGCGTGAGTTGGGGCGGTAAGCAGGCGGTGTGGTTGGCCCAAAACATGCCCGAAACGGTGGCGTCGATCTCGCTTGTGTGCCCCGGCATCTTCCCTAAGCTCGATCTGCCGACGTCGGAGAAATTCAAGGTCGCGATGGCGATGGTGAACGACCGCCGCAAGCACTTTGATATTCCGCTCAACGATCCGACGTATTTCACGGATAATCCCGAACGGCAGGCGTTCGTGCGAAATGACGAGCGAAAGCTGACGCAGGTGAGTGCAAGTTTTCTGCTGACCTCGCGCCGGTTGGATCGAGCGATTCGCGGGTTTGAGCGGTCTCGCTACGACGGCGGCGTGCATCTGTTTCTTGCGGGAACCGACAAGATCATCGATAACCAAAAAACGCGAATCTGGTATGATGCTCTGCCGTCGCGGATGAAAAGGCTGAGCGAGTTTCCCGATGGCGGTCACACGTTGGAATTCAACACCGACCCGCAGCCGTTCATCCAGGAGCTGGTGGACTTCATCGCCAAAGTTGAGGCGGATTAACGAACCGCCAAGCGCCGCACGATTGCTCCGGGAGTCATGCATCGGTGCCGGAGCATCGGGTGCCTGAACTTCGGGTGCCCCAGCCCTTCTAGGGCTGGGGGACAAACACGCGGCACCGACGGCGCAAGGGTGCCCCTTCCCCTTCTAGGGCTGGGGGACAAAAGCACACCAGCGACCCGACGACCAAGATAAATTCATCCTATTAAGGAACAGATACCCAACATGGCCAAACGTCGCTTTCTCGTCACCGGGGCATTGCCCTATTCGAACAACAAGCTGCATGTCGGGCACATCACCGGCGCGTATCTTCCGGCGGATATTTACGTGCGCTACCTGCGCTCGCACGGTGACGACGTGCGATTCATCTGCGGCAGCGACGACAATGGCGTGGCGATTGAAATCTCGGCGCGCAAAGAAAACAGCACGCCGGCAATCCTGGCGGATAAATACAACACGCTACAAAAAGAAGCATTTGAAGGTCTCGGTATCCATTTCGATATTTACGGCGGCACGCACCATCCCGATTTTGTGGAGATGCACGAGAAGCTGAGCCAGGATTTCTTTACATCGATTCACGACAACGGCCACTTCGTTAAGAAAACGACCGAACAATTGTACGATCCGGAAGCGAAGCAGTTTCTACCCGACCGCTTCGTGAAGGGCACGTGTTATCACAAACTTGAGGACGGTTCGGATTGCGCCAATCCCGATGCGACGGGCGACCAATGCGAGCGCTGCGGGAACACGATCGATCCGCTGCAATTGATCAACCCGCTCAGTGCGATTACATCGACAACGCCCGAACGACGCGAGACGACCCACTGGTATCTCAAGCTCGATAAGTTCCAAGGCATGTTGGCGGATTGGTTCAGCATTTCGTCGCTCGACTGGCGTTCGATCGTGACGAACTTCTCGATGGGGGCGATCAAACGCGGCCTGCCCGAGCGCGCGATGACGCGCGATCTCACTTGGGGCGTGCCGGTGCCGTTGGATGATCCCGACGCCGAAGGCAAGGTCTTGTACGTCTGGTTCGACGCACCCATCGGCTACGTCAGCTTCACGGCGCGCTATTGCGAAAACAACGGCGGCTCGTGGGAAGACTATAAAGATTGGTGGCAAGATCCCGATTGCAAGATCGTGCATTTCATCGGTGAAGATAACATCGTCTTTCACGCGTTGATTTGGCCCGCGATGCTGTTGGGCACGCAGTACACTGCCGACGAGATGGAGAAGCTGGGCAGTAACTACCGACCGCGCACGGAGAAGGGGTACTACCAACTACCGCACAACGTGGTGGCGAATGCGTTCTTGAATATCAAGTTTCCGGGTAAAGACGAAGAAAAGATCAGCAAGTCGCGCGGTACGGCGGTTTGGATCGATGAGTATCTAAAGTCGTTCGACCCCGACCCGTTGCGCTATTACCTGACGGCCAACGCACCCGAAAGCCAACGCACCGTTTGGAGTTTTGAAGACTTCGTCGAGCGTAACAACAACGAACTGATTGCGACGCTGGGCAACTTCGTGAATCGCTGGCAAAAAATCGTGACGGAGCATTTCGATCGAAAGGTGCCGTCCAACGAGCGCGCCGACGATATGGAACGCGAATTATTGGAGACGGTTCGCGCTTTGCCGGAGGCCGTTGGCGAAGACATCGAGGCCACACGCTTCAAATCGGCGCTCAATCGCGTGATGGACGGCTTCCGCGCGTGCAATCGGTACATCGATACGCGCGAGCCTTGGAAAACGCGCAAGAGCGATCTCGAACTCTGTGGCGCCACGGTGCATTGCTGCATTCAAGCCGTACGCACGCTGGGCGTATTGATCGAGCCGTTTCTGCCGTTCGCTTCGGAGAAGATTCGCGTATCGATGAACGTACCGAAGGAACAATGGACCTGGGAGCACGCGACCGAAGAATTGCCGGTCGGTCACGAACTCGGCCCGGTGCCGGAAGTGTTGTTCAAGAAGCTGGATATGAAGGATTTTGAGGTATAATTAGACGCCGATTTTTCGGCGTTGTGTTCACGGCTTCGAATTGATGTTGCTTGAGGTATTGGTCTCTACGCCTCATCTAGCCCGCGGCCATTGGCCGTGGGCTAAGTTTCATAACGAGGCGACGCTATTATTGACGGAATGCGTTTGTTGGCGGCTATGCTCGTTTGATTGAATTGCCAACGCCGCTTACGCCGCAACACGGGTCTTCTCCACGTGCTCGATATACGCGTTGAGCATCCGTTCCCAACCTTCGACAAACTCTTCCGTTTCGTAGCGCAAAATATCGCCAAGCAACACGTGATCGCGATTCTCAATCGCGTCGCGGATGTCCTTTAGCTTGCCGCCCAAGTCGCGCAGCCAATCGAAGATATGCCGATCGGCAATCACGAGTTCATCGAAGTTGAATTGCAGCAGCGCGCCGCTGTTGATCATCGCTTCGTGCGCTTGCGACCAAATTTCAACACAATCGATCAACCGTTGCATGCCCGGGCCGACGCTGCCCGACGATAAATCTTCCGCTGCTTGCAGCGCGCTGGCCTTCGATTCAGCCAAGACCGATAGGGACGCGTTCAACGTCGTCACCACGATCTCTGCCGGATTGCCCGAGCGGCATTCGATGCGTTGATACTCGGTAGCCGGGCGATTCAATATTTGCGTGATCTGTTCGGAATGAATCGTGCGCCCATCGCATGCGATTTCCAGAAGTATCGACCCCTTATCCGGGATCGCACCCTTGACGGCATCCACCACAACGCCGACGGTCGCGTTGCCAGCGATTTCACTTAGCGCTACTTCATTACCGTTAAGAAAGGCCTGCATGGGCAGCTTCTCCGCACCCGCCGCGCTGCCATACGCGCAGGCATTTGAGTTGGTTCGTTTACAAGTACGAGGCGATCAGCGCCCCGAACAATACGTTCAATATCCAGATCGCAAACGCGCCGAGTACGACCGTCATAAATGCCATGCGCGCGACTTGCGGCCAATCGAAATCGTGTGTGAGTGCGACGGCCGCTTGGCCGAACGGATCGCCCGGTTTCCAGGTGGGTTTGGCCCGTACCAATCGACCGTGACCGATCTTGTGGGGTGGTTTGGAATCGGTACGCTCCGGCATTTCGTTTTGCCGGGTGATTGCTGCGGCGGGCGACCGTCGAACGATGAGGTCTTCGGTCTGGCTGAAGTCGTCGGCGACCGGACACGGTTCGAGCATGTGCTCGACATCCTGCGGTTCATCGAAGAGCATCGGCTCGTCGTGCGAATCGTTGATTCCAAACTTGGATTGCGGTGCGATTGCCACGATAATCACCTCGGGGCAGCCGAACGATCAGCCGCCTTATCCGGGATTATCGACCGATAACCGGACAATCTTGACCGATGGGCCGCTGCGATAACGTTCGACAGGGCCGAAGTTTGGAGTCATTCGTGATCGACAGGTGTTGGCGGGTATGAAGACAGGTGTCGCGATTGTGGGCTGTGGCGTCGTCGGAGCGCAAGTCGTGCGGATTCTGGACGAGAAACGCGCGGATATTGCCGGTCGCGCAGGCGTCGAGGTCGCGATTCGGCACGTGATCGTGCGCGACGAGGCCAAATCACGGCCCGAGATTCCCGCCGAGATAACGGTTTCTTCAGATTACAGTGCAGCCATCGCGGACGATCAGACGCAAGTTGTGGTGGAATTGATCGGCGGTACCGGCGTCGCTCGCGACGTGGTCTTGGCGGCGCTTAAGGCGGGTAAGTCGGTCGTGTCGGCCAATAAGGCGCTCGTAGCGGCCCACGGTCCGGAGCTGTTCGGTGCGGCCCGGGCCAACGGCGCGTGCCTCGTATTCGAAGGGGCGGTCGGCGGCGGCATCCCCGTGCTCGATGCCCTGCGGCGCGGTCTCGTGGCTAACGACATCGAAGCGATGTACGCAATTCTCAATGGCACGTGCAATTTTATTTTGACGAAGATGGTGGACGAGCAGCTCACGTTTGAAAGCGCGCTGAAGCAAGCGCAGAAACTCGGCTTTGCCGAGGCCGACCCGACGCTCGATATCGACGGTTCAGATACCGTGCAAAAGCTGGCGATTCTGATCTTGCTCGCCATGCGGCAAAAGGTGAACGTGGCCGACATTCCGACGGTAGGGATTGAATCCGTTGAGTTGACTGACCTAATTGCGGGTCGCGAGTTGGGCTACGTGTGCAAACTGTTGGCGATTGCGAAGACGACCGCCGACGGTGTGTTGGCGAGCGTGCGACCAACGTTTATCGCCGACCATCACCCGCTTGCGAAAATCGATGGGCCCTTTAACGCTGTGAGTTTCTATGGCGACGCGGTGGGCCATGTATTACTTGCCGGTCGCGGTGCCGGCGGCGTGCCGACGGCCAGTGCAGTCGTCGCCGATATCGTCGATGTCGCCAGCGGCAACGCGCAACGAAGTTTTGATGCGACGTTTAGCCAGATGGATTTGGCGACCACGCAGCCGGTGCTGTCCGGCGATCGTTGGCAGTCGCCGTATTACCTGCGCGTCAACATCGAAGACAAGCCCGGCGGCGTCGCAGATGTGTCGCGCATCCTGGCTGACGAGCAGGTCAGCATCGCGTCGCTGGTGCAGCATGTTCCCGCTGAAAAAACCAGCACTGAAAGCGTGCCGGTTGTCATCATGACGCACGTGACCGGCGACGACGCCGTGCGGCGGGCGGTGCGGAAAATCAGCGCCTTGCCTTCGGTTCAAAGCACACCGATTTGCATTCCCGTCGTCGATGAGCATGAGGAATTTAACGGGACGGCGTAGTTGCTAGCGCACAAGCAGACGGTCGTAATGTTCGCGCAACTGCTTCATTTCCGCTTGCCAGGAATAATGTTCGGCGACGTGCGCGGACCCGAGTCGGTTGGGTTCTCTTTCCTGAAGCATATCTGCAAACGCCGCTTGGGCTTCGGCAAATGTGCGAGCCTGAACGGTGTGTGGAAACGATTCACTGTAAATCACGTAGCGACCGCGCGCGAGGGCTTCGAGCACCATGGCGGAGAGGCTGTCGTGTTCGCAGATGCGAATTAAGACATTTACCTTTTTATACAGCGCGTCCATGTCGATGACTTCGCCGAGAAACTGTATGTTAGATGGCGTCGCGCCGAGCCCCTTTCCGTCATTGGCGGCGACGTAAAACGTGACGTCGCCGAAGGCCTCCGCTAGCTGTTTCATGAGATCGAAACGGTAAAAGTCTTCTGCGCCGGTCGGCAGATAAACTAAAGCCGCCGGTACGACTGGCAACGGCATGATGGGCGCGGACACGCTGGGCGGTAATAAGCGTACCACTTGCGAACGCACGCCCAAGCCGGCCAGCTCCGCGGCGAGTTGTGGGCTGTCGGCCAGATGCAGATCGATTCGATCGAATAGCGCGCTCGGCAGTTGGCCGTGTTCTTCGACGTGCTCACACAAACGCAACACATCGCTACCGATCCAATGCGAGACAATCGGCACACCGTAACGCTGGGCCGTCTCAAAAAATTGCAGCGTATTCTTCGACCGGCAGTCGAGCATTACCTGATGCAAGACGTCCGTGCGTCGCCACCGCAGGCGGCGTCGCCAATCGAATCGACCCGGGTTTTGCATGGGTTTGTCGGCATGCGTCGGGCGAACATTTACGGCGGGCAACGTGCGCGACAACAGCCGAACCCAACGGGGCGAACCGCGAAGCAGAATGCGCGGTCGGTTCGCCATCAATGCGTATCCTCGGATGTCGCGCGACCTTGAATCGGCTGGGCGACTGCCGGATTGCCTACGGCGACACAGTCCGGCGGCAGCGTGCCGATGGCGGTTGACGTGGTGCCGACCCAGGTTCGATCGCCGATGGTCGTCCCCGGCAACACCACCGAATTGAGACCGATGGCACACTTCTCACCAATGACAATTGGCCCGCTGATCAGGGCTTGGTCTTCCAACGCGGCGTAACTCGTAAATGCGTATGCGTGATGGTCGGTTTCATCGTCGACATTGCGATAATGATGCGACACGGAAAAAACGCGGGCACCGGAACCGACGCCGCTGTCGTCGCCAATTTGCAAGCCACCGTGACCGACGAGGTAGGCAAAGGGCGACACGTGAATGCGCTTACCCAGCGTGACCTCGCCGACTGCACCTTGGTAGGCGTCGTTGGTCTTGAAGCTGACCTTGCGGCGCTCGGCGTTGGCCGGTCCTGCGAGAATGGTGACGTAGCGATCGATGCAGGTGCGATCGTCGATGGAAACGAATTGCGGATTGACGATGTGTATGCCGACTTGCAGCGTCACGCCTTGGCCAAGGTGTCTCATCCGCTTCCGGTAGTACCGGTAACGCAAGCGATTGCCGAGCGTGCCGGGCCAATGATGCACGAGTATCGACCATGCGGCGGACAGCAGGTTTAGACAGATTGAAAAGAATCCGGGGGCTTTCATATCGCATTCTGCGGTCGTTCGCGTGGCATCCGTAGCTGATATGCTACTTATCGACGCAACAGCAGGCAAAACGTGCCAGTGTGTTGCGAAGCTTTCACGATTCGTCGGCAGCGTCCGAGTAGTGCCGACGTTATGGGGCGAAACGGGCACGACCGGCGTTCAAAGTGTGAGCGGGCCGGTAGGCGATTGAGACGGATAGCGAAGCGAGGCGTGCCGATATAGTCTGGCACGCTGCACGGGTGCATTCAATCGGCAAATGCGAGTGGTGAGACGATAGAGCGACGCATGACGGGTGAGATCGAAATCAGCAAACGGTTGGTGCTGATCAACTCCGTCAGCTCGCTGGCGGCGCGGCTGATCAACGTCGGCGTATTGGTGTGGCTCAACCAATACTTGCTAAGCGAGATTTCGCCGGAAGAG
>JAUIHO010000247.1 GCA_030432035.1 Phycisphaerae bacterium | reverse complement strand
TACCCATCGCTTCGATGTCGTCCTTATCCCATTCGATAATCGTACGGTCGGGCATGGCCGCGTTTTCGATCGGCACCAGTTCGCACAGCGGCCCGCGCGTGATGACAAAGCCGCCCACATGTTGCGAAAGATGCCGCGGAAAACCGATGATTTCGCGCGTAAGCCGCACCAAGTTGGCGATCGTGCGATCGTTGGGGTCGAACCCCAGTTCGCGCAAGCCCGCCGTGCCGTCTTCGTCGTTTTCAAAAGCGCTACTGGCCCAATGATGAATGCGCTTAGCCAGTCGATCGACAGCATCGAGCGAGAGACCAAGGGCTTTGCCCACTTCGCGCACGGCGCTACGGGCACGATAGGTAATCACGACGGCCGTCAGCCCGGCGCGCTCGCGCGAATACTTGTTATAGATATATTGAATCACTTCTTCGCGGCGCTCGTGTTCGAAATCGATATCGATATCCGGCGGTTCGTCGCGCTCACGACTCACGAAGCGCTCGAAGAGAATATCGATCTGTGCCGGATTGACCGACGTTACGCCCAGACAATAACAAACGGCCGAGTTCGCCGCCGCCCCGCGCCCTTGGCACAAAATGCCGCAACTGCGCGCGAAGCGCACCAAATCGTGCACCGTCAGAAAGTATGGCGCGTATTGCAATTCTTCGATCAAATCAAATTCGTGCTCGAGATCGCGCCGCACCTTGTCGGTGACACCGTTGGGATAACGCGTCTTGGCGCCTTCCCATACCAAATGCTTTAAATGGTCCATCGGCGTGGCGTGATCGGGGCAGACTTCATCCGGGTATTCGTAACGCAGCGACGCCAGCGAAAAGCCCGCCGCGCGCTCGGCGATTTGCACGCTGCGGTCGAGTGCCTCGGGATATTCTTGAAACAACCGCCCCATCTCGTCGGGCGGCTTTAAGTAGCGTTCGCCATTGGCGTGCAACCAATAGCCCGCGTCGTGCAGGGTACAACCGTGGCGAATGCAGGTGACGACATCCTGCAAATCCTTACGCGCGGCGTCGTGATAATGCACATCGTTGGTGGCGACCAATGGAATCGCAAAGCGGCGCGAAGCAGCCAGTGCGGCATCGTTTAAGCGCGCATCATCCGGCTCGAACAAACGCATCATGGCCAGCGATAATCGGTCGTCGTTAAACGCATCTCGTAAACGGGCGTAAAGTTTTAAATCATCATCGCTGGCCGGTCGGCGCGGCACGATCACCGCAAGCAAGCCTTCGTTGTGCGCATAAAGATCGGCCAGCGTCAGATCACATTGCCCTTTGGCGGCGCGGCGTTTGCCTAATGTTAATAACCGACACAACCGACCGTACGACGTGCGCTCCGTTGGATACACGCATACATCGAAACCATCGGCATCGAGCAAACGCAACCGGCAACCCACGACCAGCGGAATACCGATCTCGCGCGCCGCCACATGCGCTCGTACCACGCCTGCCAGCGTGTTGATGTCGGTAATGGCCACCGCGCGATAGCCATATTCGGCGGCGCGCACGACCAATTCATCGGGATGGCTCGCACCGGTTAAAAACGTAAAGTTGCTGGTAACCGTCAACTCGGCATAGGGCGTCGCGGGGCCGAACTGCAAACGTCGATCGATACCCAGCAAGCGGCTGTTTTGGTACGGATGTTCGCGCGATTTGGGATGCGGTGGGTCGGGCATGGCATTTGGCGATCGGGTGATTTAGTGATTGAGAGATTTGTGAAGTGGTGATTTACGATTTGTGATATGAGGCAATGCACATCATGTGCGAGAACATTCTCTTGTCATGCGACCATGCCCTCCCGTAACAACCATGCCCTCCCGTAGGGTCCGCAGTGCGGACCACGTCCTCGCGTGAAAATCATGATTCATTCCAGCGCGGTCACAAATTGGTCCGCACAGCGGACCCTACAATTTATACAATCATAGATTATTGACACGCGACCTCCTCAAGCCACACGCCTCAGGCCCCCAGCCCTTTTCTGAATTCATCATTCGCCATTCTCAATTCTTTCACCCCCAAACCCCCTGCACAAACCATTGCCCATCCGCACAACCCTCGCGCGCGCGAAAGAGCCATAAACATCGACCGCGTTGGTCGCGCACCGTGTAATAATCGCGCGCCGCGCCAGCGTCGCGCCGCCACCAAGGCAGCGTGATGCGCTCGGGGCCATCCGCCGCCGCGATCTCCAAGCCTTCGCCGCGCCATTGCATCCACGAGGGCGGGCCGTTCGGAAACAACGCAATCACTCGCGCCGCTTCGGGCTGGGCCAACAAAATCGACGGTCGTCGCGCTCCGCGCGGCAACGGTGACGTTACGGTTGCTTTGGCCAACGGCGCAACGGTCTCGAACGCCAATTCCGGCACGTGGCTTTCGACCGGCGCGAGGGCCGTAACGGCGTCATCCCCCAAGCGATCCACCAAACGATCGACCAAACGCCCCAGCGCTTCGGCATCGGCATGGCCATCCTCATCGCGGCCCCACATCGCCGTTTGCTCGCTGTGCAGGTCGTCGCTGCGCACGGTCTCCAGCGTGATCTCTTCGACACCGTGACCGATGCGCAGCGCATGCAAGCGGTTCTGCATCATCGACCAAATATGCTTGCCCGCGCGCGTCGCCTGCGTAAAGCGAAAGTGCTCGCGCAACGGCCCCACATCGACGCGCCAAAACGTGAGCAACAACTCGTATGCACCCTTACCGCGCTGCGCCAGCAAGTCGAGCAATTCATCCAGCAGCGCCTGCACCGTTTCCTCGATCAACCGCGCACTGCGCACCGGCCCGTCAAACGTGTGCGTCACCGTCAGCGGCACTTCCACGCGCACGGGTTCGAGCGCTTCGTAAACATCGCCCAGCGCCTGCTGCAAACGCGTTAACAATTCGCGACCGTAACGGGCCGCCAACTCGTCGCGCGGCAAATCGAGCAGTTCGCCGATGCGGCAGATATCCACCTCGGCCAAGGCCGCGCGCGTTTTGGCATCGAGCCGCAGCGCTTCCACCGCCAAACCCTTCAGCCGCGTGCGCACCTCGTGATCGGCCACGCTGCTGACGCGCCCGCCGCCAAAACGTGCCAATGCCCATGCCGCACCGTACGTCGGGGCCGTGGCCAACCGCGCGGGCAAACCCAACCGACGCAGCGCGTCGTCGATCGCCTTAACCTGTGCATACTCCCCGCCAAACAATGGTCCGCAGCCGGAGATATCCAAAAACAACCCGTCGGGCGGATCGGGCGCAACCGTCGGCGCGAAGCGCAAAGCCCAGCGCGCTAACCGTTGCAGTTTCTTTTCGTCTTCCACCGGTTGGTGTTCGGCTTCTAACGTGATGTAACGCCCGACCAATGCCCGCGCGTGCGCCAGCGTGATGCCCGGTCGCACACCCACGCGCACCGCTTGCGCGCAACAATCGTGTACGTACTGCTTGCCCCGCGCCGTATCGACCAGCAACACGCACTGCGGCGCGTTACGCGCTGTTGCGCTGGGCCCGCGCGTAACCGCGGCGGATGGCGAAGCCCGGCGCGCCTGACGGCAGGCCAACAGCACCGGCCAACGCGGTAGATAAACGGACAGCACCCTCGGCATGATCCCACTCCAAAATCCAATCGGGGATGGTTTCGAGCGGCACTCCCTTGCAACGCAACAACGTCAATTTCCACCGCGGATTCACCACGGTTCCGCCAACGCCAGGCCCCGCATGCCAGCGCACCTGCCAGCGCGTTAGCGCCGCCGATAGCGTGTCGCGCTCACCCGGCGGGCGCGTGAGCCAGATCCATTTTTCCTGCGCCCGCGCCAACAAGTGCAACCGGCGCGTGGCGGCGCGATCGAAGCCGCTGCCGTCGGCCATTACGGCACGCACCGCCCGGCAGCGCAGCGCCGTATCGGCAATCCATTGGCGCGTGGGGCCGTCGCGCGCGCTCACAAACAATGAGCGTCGCAATAAACGACCGTCGTTGGCATCACCGCCGCGCGCCGCCGGCGCGTAAGGCCGTTGACCGTCGCAAACCCAAACCGTCCAACCCGCCTGGGGCGACTGCTCCAACAACTGCCGCGCCAAATGCAGCAAGATGCAAAACGGCGGCACGCCCGCCGCGCACCGCCCGGCGTTGGCTTCCAGTGGCGCACCGAACCATTCGTGCAACCCCGTCGGCAGGCCCGAGCCCAACGCCGCATCGACCTCATCCCAGCCAGTGCGCAAACGCGGCCCGTCTTCGCCGTGCACCAGCGCTTCGGCCGTCGCCACCCGCACCGGGCAGCGTTGTTGAATGACGCGCAACGATTCCGGCAGCACGGTCATCCCCTGCTTTCACGAAACGAATGGTTTCAATGATCAATCCATCACCCGGCGCATACGGGCGGCTCTACTGTAGCACCAGCTAAACTGTGGCACCGGCTAATAGCCGGTGGTTACTCAGCCTATTAGGTTGAGCCACAGGCGATGCGACATGCGCGAGCGTTTGCCCCCCAGTCTCAGAGAGGCAGGGGCACCCGAGCGATTAATGAGGCCGGGAAGCCCGGCGACTCAACGACAAGCGGCGATTTTTGGGTCGCCTGCTTTTGTTTGGTTAATGTTAGGTTTTTGCCGAACGGGTGTCAAGGAAGAAATAGGCTTCAAAAATCGAAAAATATCGCGATCGCCGAGAGGCAATGAGGTTCACGATCGTTGCCGAAAGCACCACGCAACATCGGGCGCGGGCTAAACGTCGCCGCGGGGACTCGGCGGCTCTGAACCAATCTATTACCCGTCGCCGCAAGATGCGGCGGCTCTGAATGATGCCCCCCTCTGCGAAGGAGCGTCAAACGCGCCCCTCCCAACGTCAACCACGAATCTCCCAACTTTGCAATTTACATTTTGAACTTTGCATTAACACCTTCCGCTTGAAGCAAACCAGAAAACGCTACTCCCCACCATGTACCCTTCGCTTTTCGTATATCTAAATTCCCAATTCGCTAATCTAGAGCGTTATTCATCTGCACGCAGCGGCAGAAAAGCTAACCGCATTTAGTTTATTGATTCTTAAAGCCCGGCAGGGCTGATCGGTTGACAGCCCCGGATGAAGCGCAGACCGCGCTAGCGGTCGGAGCGCAATCCGGGGAAAGCGAACGCGAATAGATGAAGCCCCGGCAAGGGGCGTAGGTACCTGCACCGCTACCGCGGTTTAACACGCGTTACAATATGAACCATGGATTGCGCGGCTAGCGCCGCTTCATCCATGGCTCTCAACCTGCGCCCCTCCGGGGCTGAGAAAGATAATTGCGACACCAAACTGGAGTGAAAATTGGTCTAAATTCTCTTCCGCTTCCTTCTCCCACGAACCATCCCCGCCAGCATCATCATCGACACCGCGCTCGCCGCGCCGCCGCTGCCGCAGGTGGTGGTGATGTTGGTGATGTTCGTTAGCCCATCATTACCGTTGTCCGTGCCGCGCTCCGTGCCGCCCAAGGGTTGATCGCCATTGTCGCACTCGAATACACCGTCACGATTCAAATCAACTGTACGGACGCCACAGCCACAAAGGCCGGGCGTGGTCTTGAGCGAATCGAACGGACAATCGTCATTACAGTCGGGCGTACCGTCGAAGTCGCTATCGATTTCTTCCACATCGCAACCGCACGCACCTTCGATCACCTTGCCCGGCGTGTTGGGGCACTCGTCGGCACAGTCGCTCACACCGTCGGCGTCCGAATCGATCTCGGCATTGCCGCAGCCACAGTCACCCTCTTCCGTCTTGTTCGCATCGTTCGGGCATTCGTCCTGACAGTCCGGGGTGCCGTCGCCGTCCGTATCGAGATCGTCGTCTTCGCCGGGGCATACATCGCAACCGTCGGGCACGCCGTCATTGTCGGCATCGACATTGTCCGGATGACCGGGGCAGATATCTTCACCCAACAAAAACACATACGACTGCGTGTACCACTCGCCGCTGATCTGAGACTTAAGCCGAACGTACAACTCACCATTCTCGGTAGGCAAATCTTCGACCAACAACGACTTCGCCGTGCCGGTGTAGTCTTCCACATCGCTGCCACCGTCGAACGTACCAATCTCCAAAGCGTATTGCGTGACGTTGGTGCCAGTCGTCCATGCAAACGTGTAGCTATCTTCGGGAATGCTGTCGCCGTCCATCGCCGGGGCAGTCAGTTCCGAAACGCCATCGGGCATCGGGTCGCCATACAGCGCTGCCATGTTGGCGGCGTCGCCCGTGCTCAGGTGGTTACGTTGGCCGATTTGACTTTGCCACGCTTCATTCGGCGAATCGACAGTAATCGTACGACACGAACTCGAACACGAGCAATTCGAGAACGCACACTGACCGTAGTGCATGATCGAATCAAAGTCGTAGCTGCCGTTGGTGGCGGCGCTGCTATGCTTGTCGAAGTTATGGGCGTACCCGCTCGTGATGTTGTCGGTTTCGATCGTGATGTAGTCGTCACGATCGGGACGCGATTGTTCGTGCCACACGCCCAACGCGTGGGCCAATTCGTGCATGATGATGAAGTGATAGCTCCAGTTATAAATCGACAGTTGTTGCTTGCCGCCGATGCGACCCACATACGACCAGTTACCGCTACCGCTGATCACTTCGATATAGGCCGACTCGGTCGTGCGCTCAACGAACTGCACGTTGGCGAGCGCCTCCCACGAATCCATCGCGTCGCGCATCTTTTGTTGATTGCTGCTGCTCACGCTGCCAGCGAACGTGTACGGCACGATGCCGTCCGGCCAGAAGCCGCTGGTGATGCTGGTGCCGTTTTGCGGCTCACCGGCACCGTCGTGCATCGGGCTATCGGGCACGACGATACAACCTTCGACAAGCGTGGTGCCTTCGGGGATTTCCGGCTCGGCAGGCGCGGCAAAACGCGGCGCCGACATGGCCGCCTGGCGTCGCAACGCATCCAACGTGTCCGAATCCGGCACGATGAACGGATCGAGACCGACGGTCGCCGGATCGACCC
>JAUIHO010000012.1 GCA_030432035.1 Phycisphaerae bacterium | reverse complement strand
CAGCGGGTATTTTTTCCCAATTGATGGGCCATACAGGTTTTCGGACAACTTGGTTCCGTCCGGAAGCGTGGTCCGGTCATCCATTTCACGCAGGCGATAACTCGACTTCAGCAGAATAACGTCACCAGTACCGTCAGTGTTTGCAAATCCATAAGGGCCATAGACCGGTACGCCGTCATAGACAAATCCCAGCAGGGGCGAATGGTCTCGTGGTTCGACAAAAAAACTGGGCTGCCTATTAAAATGGTGGGGTATACACCGGCTGGTGAGGAAATGAGCACGACCACGTTCAGCGATGTCAAAATTGATGAAAAGCTGAGCCCCGAACTGTTCTCGTTTACGCCGCCCGCCGGCGTGCAGGTGATGGATATGACGAAGATGGGTGGGTAGGCTCGTTTTCGACAAGGCGGGGCTCTGAAGTCACGCCCTCGACCAAAGAAAATCGCGAAGCAGACGCTGACTTTCGGCGTCTGTTTTCGTTTTTACCACCCGGCTTTTAGCTTGGGCAGGGCAATCGCCGAATCACCGGTTGGAAGCCCGCTGCCTAGGTCCTGCGCGGCCCGATTCGGTGTTTACAGGTGCCAAATCTTGGGCTAGTCTACCCGCATTGTCCCCCGGGGCTGACCGATGGCGAACCTCTGGTTCGGTGGCGGTCGGAGGGCGTTCCGCACGCGGCAGAACGTCCTAGCCCAGAGGAAATACTGCGCAGCCGCGTCTTTTCAGCAGCAGGCGACTTGGTCACGATCCAGTGGACCGATTTCGTGCTGTGAATGCAGCTGCACCAGACACGAAAATAAGTCGCTGTCCATAACCCGGTAGTGTAATGGCAGCACAGCAGTTTTTGGTACTGCTTGTCAAGGTTCGAATCCTTGCCGGGTTGTGTCTGTCGACGCTTTTTGCCAATTGCAGGAGAACGATGCCTTATGGCGTCCAGCGATACCAATTCCGGCACGGCGGAAGGGCAACGCGAATTGGCGGCGATCATTCTCGCTGCCGGTAAGTCCACGCGCATGAAAACCGAGAAGCCCAAGGTGCTGCACGAGCTGTGCGGTCGCCCGATGCTCGGCCATGTGATTGGGGCCTGTCGCGCCGCCGGCATCCAAAAGTTCTTCATCATTGTCGGCTTCGCCAAAGAGCAGATCATTCGCGCTTACGAAGGCGAGCCCGGCGTGCATTTCGTCGAACAGGCCGAACAGAAGGGCACTGGCCACGCCGTGGCCATGTGTGCCGATGCGTTTAAGGGTTTCGATGGCGACGCGATCGTGATTGCCGGCGATATGCCGATGATTCGCCCTGAAACCTTACGGTCGCTCGTGCAAAGCCATCGCGCCGCCGCGGCGCAGGCATCGTTGGCGACCACGGTGTTGGAAGACCCGACGAGCTACGGGCGCATCGTCCGCAACAACGATGGCGATTTTGAAAAGATCGTCGAACATCGCGACTGTACCGACGATCAACTCGGAATCTGCGAAGTCAATCCGAGCTACTACTGTTTCGACGCGGTCTCGCTCTTTGAAACACTCCCCAAGATTCAGCCCAACAACGCCAAAGGTGAATATTACATCACCGACGTGTTGGAGATTCTTTTGAAAGAAGGCAAGCAAGTGCGCGCCGCAACGACGGTGCCTGCCGAAGATGCCGTCGGTATCAACTCGCGCGCCGACCTTGCCGACGTCACGGCGATCATGCAAAACCGCATCCATCAATATTGGATGAGCGAAGGCGTCACCATCGAAGCGCCACAAAACACGCGCGTTGATGCCGATGTGTCGATCGGCGTCGAGACGGTAATTCGACCGTTCACCTTTTTGGAAGGTGATGCATCGGTCGGTGCCAATTGCACGGTGGGGCCGTTTGCATTCGTTCGCCATGGCTCCACTGTGGATGACGGTGCAGTTGTCGGGCCGACGGTGTTAAACGCGTTTGACGCGGCCAGTCAGGCACCGCGCAGCGAAAGCCCGATCAGGCGACGCGAAACGGCGGAAGTCGTACGACAACCGCCCGTGCAAGGATAAGCGAGCTCGATTTCCCTGCGGTCTTCGCAACGGAATTCGGTAAACAGTATTTTGGGTGTGGCCACGGAGCGTGGTTACACGGGACGAGTAACCGGCAGGGGTTCGCAAGACGCGGGCTCGGCCAACCTAGGCGGATAACTCGATGAGCGCGTTCAACGGCGAGTTAAAGGTGTTCAGCGGTCGGGCCAACCCGGCGCTGACCGAAGAGATATGCAACTATCTCGATATCCGCCCGGGTCGGGTGCATGCCGAGACGTTTCCCGACGGCGAGTTGTTCGTCAAATTGCACGAAGACGTGCGTGGCCGCGATGTGTTCGTGGTGCAGTCGACATGCCGACCGGTTAACGACAACTTGCTGGAGCTGTTGATCTTCATCGACTGTTTGCGCCGCGCCTCGGCCAAGCGTATCACGGCGGTGTTGCCGTACTTCGGTTATGCCCGACAAGATCGCAAAGACGAAGGCCGCGTTCCGATTACCGCCAAGCTGGTGAGTAACATCATCACGAAGGCGGGAGCCGATCGCGTGCTAACGATGGACTTGCACGCGGCACAGATTCAGGGCTTTTTCGATATTCCGGTGGATCACCTCGAAGGCGGCCCCGTCTTTACGAAGCACTTCGAGAAGCTCAACCCGAAAGAAACGGTGCTCGTCAGCCCCGACGTCGGTAACGTCAAACGGGCACGCGGCTTTGCTGAAGGCATCGGCTGCGACCTGGCGATTATCGACAAACGTCGAATTTCCGGAAGCACGGCCGTTTCGAATACCATCATCGGTAACGTCGAAGGCCGCGACGTCTTGATGATCGACGACATGATCGCCACGGCGGGCACGTTGTGTGAAGCCGCCAAGTTGGTGAAGGAACGCGGCGCTCGCACGGTTCGCGGGGCTGCGACGCACGCGGTCTTTGCCGGTCCGGCGTTTGATCGGCTTGAGAAAACGCCGTTTACCGAGTTGGTCGTGGCCAACACGATTCCGGTCAGCAATGAGGCACGCGAGCGCTTGCCGCATCTGAAGGTACTGAGCGTAGCGGATATTTTGGGCGAAGCGATCGCCCGCATCCACACGCATAAATCGATAAGCAGTTTGTTTGTGAAAGCAGAGTAGTAACGAGGATTCACTGCGATGGAAATTCCGAATGTAACGATCGAAGCGCGCAAGAGTAAGGGATCGCGCGCCGCCGCACGGCTTCGCCGCGACGGCAAAATCCCCGGCGTGCTGTACGGCCACGGTCGCGATCCGTTTTCGCTGACGATGGCTACGCGCGAAGTCGAAGACCTGATCGAGCACGGCATTCACGTCGTGAATCTCACGCTCGACGGTAAGAGCCAGGCTTGTCAGCTCAAGGATGCCCAATGGGATCACTTGGGCCGCGACCTGTTGCACATCGACTTGTTGCGCGTCGACCTGAACGAACGCGTACACGTCACCGTGCCGCTCGAATACCACGGTACGGCCGCCGGTCAATCCGAAGGCGGTCAGGTCTTCCACGAAATGACCGAGATCGAAATCGACTGTGTCGTGTCGGCGATTCCCGAGTTCATTCGCGTCGATGTGGACGGAATGAAGTTGGATGACGCGTTGCATGTCAGCGACCTAAAGATGCCGGGCGATGCCAAGCCCATTGCTGACGCGGATGCCGTTGTTGCCACCTGTAAGATTCCGACGGTTTCCGAAGAAACGGAACCGGCCGAAGGCGAAGAAGGTGCCGTGACCGAGCCCGAAGTCATCGGCAAGGGCAAGTCCGAGGATGCAGATTCGGACGACTAGTCGTGTGGCTGTTGCGCTGGTTAACTGGCAAACGGGATGTGCAAGCGAGACCGCAAGCGATGAAGTTGATCGTCGGCCTTGGCAATCCCGGGCAAGAGTATGTCGAAACGCGGCATAACGTCGGCTTTAAGGCCGCCGATGTGTTGAACGAGCGTTGGCAACTCGGCAGTTGGCGCAACAAGTTTTCCGGCCTCTATGAAAAGGGGCTGATGTGCGACCAGCAGGTTGTCGTGTTGAAACCGATGACCTACATGAATCTGAGTGGCAAGAGCGTGTTAGCCGCCGTTCAGTTTTTCAACGTCGCGCCGGAAGACATGATGGTCTTGTCCGACGATGTCGATTTGCCGCTCGGTCGATTGCGGCTGCGAGGCTCCGGCTCGGCGGGTGGCCAGAAAGGCTTGGGCGACATCCTCAAGCGGCTCGGTTTGCAAGAGGTGCCGCGCGTGCGAATTGGCATCGGCCGTCCCGCACGGGGCAGTGTGTCCGATTTTGTGTTGGGCCGCTTCGCCAAAGATGAGGTGGACGACGCCGAGCGCGCCGTGCAACGTGCCGCCGATGCCGTTGAGTATTGGCTGCGGCACGGGCTCGAAAAGGCCATGGGTGAATTCAACCGCGCGGATGCCGTAAACGGTGCCGACGCGTAAACGAGATAGACGCTAGGAAAAAGTAAATCGCCAAGGGAATGACTGTAGTGAATCGCCGCACCGCTCGAGGTTGAGTGGCGGCAAGTTGGAGTAACCGATTGTGATTCTATACGAAGGCATGTTTTTGTTGGATCCGGCGCTGGCGTCGGACATGGAAGCCGCGGAAGCGGAATTGACTCGCATCCTGACTCGCGCCGGTGCCGAATTGGTCGGCAAGCGCAGTTGGGACGAACGCAAGCTTGCGTATCCGATCAAGAAGTTCCGTCGCGGTTTGTACATCCTGACGTACTTCAAGGCCGATCCCGAAAAGATCACCGGCCTTGAGCGCGACGTTCAACTGAGCGACACGGTATTGCGCGTGCTCGTTCTGAATCGCGAAACGATGACGGACGAAGCCGTTCAAAAATCGCTGGCTGCCGATCCGCCCAAGATGGCGCCGCGCCGCGAAGAACGCGATGAGCGCGGAGATCGAGGAGATCGTGGTGATCGCGGTGGCCGTGGCGGTCGCGGTGAGCGTGGCGATCGTCGAGATCGCGCCGAAGGCAGCGACGATGGCGACCGTCAGTCTGGTGATGCTTCGAATGATGAATCCAAGCGTGACGGCGACGCGCCGGTAACGGCGTCGGCCGGTGCCGATTCGGACGACTAGGAAGAAGCGGCGTCTTGGCGGGCGTTGCACAGCGGAATTGAAAGGAAGACAGCATGGCCAGCTTCAACAAAGTCATTCTCGCAGGCAACCTCACGCGCGATCCGCAGCTATCGACGCTGCCTTCGGGCACGCCGGTGGTCGAATTGGGCATCGCGTGCAATCGCAGATGGAAGGGCAAGGACGGTTCTTCCAATGAGGAAGTCACCTACGTCGATGTCCGCAGTTACGGCCGCCAAGCCGAAGTCATCAACCAGTACTTCAACAAAGGCAAGCCCATTTTGATTGAAGGTCGATTGAAGTTCGATCAGTGGGAAGGCAAAGACGGCGGCAAGCGCAGTAAGCTTTACGTCGTGATGGAAGGCTTCAGCTTCGTCGGCAACGCCGGTGGCGGTGGCGGCGGAGGAGGTGGTGGGCGCGATGAGCCCGGCCACAGCGATGAAATGCCGCCTGTCAGCGCCGGAGCCGATGGCGGAATGGATGATATTCCCTTCTAGGCCGTGTCGATTTGAGATGCGTGCGAACTAGAAGAAACAGTATTCGGAATCAATGATGCTCGGTTAGAAAGAGATTGCTTCGCCGGGCGTGCCAGAAAGGTAGAACACGAGAGATGGCAGTAAAACGACGCGGTGGCAGAGTCAATAAATGCCGATTCTGTCGCGAAAAGATTGACGAAATCGACTACAAGGATTTGCCGACGTTACAAAAAATGGTGACGTCGCAGGGCAAGCACTTCGCGCGCAAGCGCAGTGGTAACTGCGCGAAGCATCAGCGCATGAGCCGTCGTGCCCTTAAGCGGTCCCGTTTCATTGGCTTGATGCCGTTTACCGGCTAAACGCGGCGGATTGAGGAGCTTCGAGAAAAATGAAACTGCTACTTCGAAAAGATATCGATAGCCTGGGCCTTTGTGGCGATGTGGTCGAAGTGTCGACCGGTTATGCGCGCAACTACTTGCTGCCGCAGCATCTCGCCTTAGAACCCACCAAGGCAAACCTCAAAGCGATCGAGGAAGACAAGAAGATCGCCGCCGCCGAACGCGCCCGCAAGCGCAAAGTGTTGGAAGATACCTGCAAGCGGCTCGAAGGCGTCGAAGTCAACATCAGCGCCGCCTGTACGCCGGAAGGCCACCTCTACGGTTCGGTCGGTCCGCGCGAAATCTCCAGCGCGCTTCTGGCCGAAGGCCACTCGGTGCACGCCGATCAGATCAAGATGACGGCCAACATCAAGGAAGTCGGCACCTTCCAAGTACCGATCGTGTTCGCCGACGACATTCGCACCGAAGCGAAGGTCTGGGTCGTTCGCGAGAAGACGCTGGGCGAAGAGGAAGAGGAAGAAGCAATGGCAGGTGAGACGGAGGTCACCGATGACGCAGATCAAGCCACCGCAGGGACAGCGGAAGACCAACCAGCAGGCTCAGACGAGCCCGCCGGCGCTAACTGAGGCGTCCCTCGCCGGTCGCATCCCGCCACAAGATCTTGAGGCGGAGATGAGTCTGCTCGGCGCGCTGCTGATCGACCGTGAGGCGATCGGCCTCACCGTGCAGATCATCGGGCGCGACCGCTCCGATATGTTCTACCGACAAGACCACCGTCTCATTTACGAGACGGTGGTCGATCTTTACGACGTCGCCAAGCCGATCGACTTGGTCGTCGTCGAAGATGAATTGCGCCGACGCAACATCCTCGAAGAGGTCGGCGGGCGCGATTATCTGATCGACCTGCACGAGTCGGTGCCATCTGCTGCCAACGCCGAATATTACGCCAACATCGTTCGCGATAAGGCGATGCTGCGCGACCTGATTTTGGCGACCGGCCAAATCATGAGCGAAGCCTACGACGATTCCGACGTGGCTTCGGAAATCATGGACCGCGCCGAGCAAAAGCTGTTCGAGGTGACCGAACAGCGCGTCAGCCAGCACGCGGTGCCCATCAAAGACTTCCTGCAGGAAGCTTGGGCCTACATCGAAGATCCCGATCTGCATAGCGGTATCCCGACCGGGTTCACCGAATTCGACCACATGACCGGCGGGTTGCAGTTTGGCGACCTCGTCGTGATTGCGGCGCGCCCGTCGATGGGAAAGACGGCGTTTGCCTTGTCGATGTTCGAGAGCATCGGCATCGACGAAAACCAGCGGCAAGGCTACGCCAGCGTCTTCTTTTCGTTGGAAATGGGCAAGTTGCAAATCGCCCAGCGTTTGCTTTGCGCTAGAGCACGCGTCGATATGAGTCGCATGCGGCGCGGCACGCTTAGTGAAGAAGAAATGCTCAAGCTGCGCGCGGCCCACGAGCAAATTCGCGACAAGCCCATTTTTATTGACGACACGCCGGGCATGTCCGTGATGGAAATTCGCGCCAAGTCGCGACGACTAAAGCTCCAACACAACATTCAAGTGATCTTCATCGACTACTTGCAGTTGATGCAGGATCCATCCAATCGCGAAAGCCGCCAGCAGGAAATTGCCTCGATCAGTCGTGGCCTAAAGGCGCTCGGTCGCGAACTCAACGTGCCCATTATCGCGTTGGCACAGCTCAACCGACAGGTCGAAGGTCGCGGCGGCAACCGGCCGCGTATGAGCGACTTGCGCGAAAGTGGTGCGATCGAACAGGATGCCGACGTCGTGGCGCTGTTGCACCGTGAAGAGTACTACGCCGATAAAGGTTCGCCCGATGCGATGAACGAGCTGCGCGGTAAGGCCGAACTGATTTTAGACAAACAGCGAAATGGCCCGACCGGTATCATCGATCTGCACTTCACCAAGGAGTGTGCTCGATTCGACAACGCGTCGGCCGGCTTTATCGACGAACCGCCGCCGGGATACCGCGACGTGGCGCCGCCGTTGCCACCCAGCGAAATGCCTCCATTGCCCGGCGGAAACGGCAACGGCCATTCGGGCCCGTCGTTCCCCGTCGACGACGAAGAAGCACCGTTCTAAATTCTGATCAGAGCCGCGCCCGTAAGGAAGCGGTCCTCGCTAGATGTCGCGGGCAGTAAGCGCTCGTCAATCGATGCTTGCCACACTTTCCGTCACACCGGTAACAAACCGGTGCCACAGCGCAGATGTTATATGGTACTGATGAATCACAGCGCATACGTGTTGCAGCGCGCATAAAAAGAGCCGTCGGACTCCGTCCGACGGCCGGTTGATGTTGGATGGCGATAGGATGAGGAGACCGATGCGATCAGGCGCCGATGCCGAGTAGGCTGTTGAGGATGGCGCTGACGTTGGGGGCCGAGAAGCCGAAGAGCGCCAGAATCGTGAACGACGCATCCACGAAGTTCTGAGCGATATCGACAATCGGCATCAATAGTGCGGTGAACAAATCATTGCTCATACGCAAACTCCTTTCTGGGCGTTCGGGATCGCCCGGGTGTGGGCCGCTCCCGTGGCGGCCGCAGCGGGAAGATTCCTCCCAATTCGCTTGATCGGCGCTCGCCCACGAGAAAGTTGAGCCCGTGGCCGATAATCAAAAACGTCTCAATATTGAAACGAACGATCGCACAGAGGCGACGCCGGGCCGCCGATCCGATGGCCGGTAATGTCATCGTGCATCGACTGCGATTCGCTTTTCGGGTACGACTTTGACCATGACTGCGAACGCGTCCAACTGGGGCAAACAGCCACATCGATTGCTCGAACTCGACGAGGCGTGGTCGGCAATTTCCGCCGAACTTGCGCCCAGGCCGATCGAGACCGTGCCGTTGGCGAATGCGGTGGGGCGAACGCTCGCGCGGGCGGTTTATGCCGGTGGCGATTTCCCGCCGTTCGATAAGGCTATGATGGACGGCTTCGCTGTTCGCTCCGCCGATTGCTCCGCGGCGGGCGCGAAACTGAAAATCGTCGGCCTACGTCAGGCGGGTGAGAATCAAGACATTACGCTAAATAGGGGGGAGGCGCTGCGCATCAATACCGGCGCCATGCTGCCGAAGGGGGCCGACGCCGTCGCGCGGATCGAAGACTGCACGGTTTCGAACGATGGCGGCGAAGTTTCAATCGACGTTGCGGTTGTCGCGAGCAAGCACGTCGCACCACGCGGTTCGGATTATGCAAGCGGGGCGTTGCTGTTACCCAAGCCGTTGGAGATCAATGCCGCGCGGCTGGCGGCGCTGGCAACGGCTGGCGTGTCTGATGTCGACGTCTATCGACAAGCCGAGGTCGCGATTCTCACAACGGGCAACGAGACGGTTTCAATCGGCGCACCACGCGCAGCGGGTCAGATTGTCGATAGCAATGGGCCCATGCTGACGGCGCTGGTCGAACGCTTCGATGCTACGGCACGACCACTCGGCATCGTGCCGGATGATGACGCTATGCTAAAAACGGCGATACAAGATTCGCTATCGAGTGATGTGGTCTTAATCGCCGGCGGCATGTCGATGGGTACGCACGACTTGGTTCCGAACATTGCGGAATCATTGGGCGTGCGTTGGATTTTTCATGGCGTGCGTATGCGCCCCGGTAAGCCCGTCGCCTACGGTCGCGGGCCGAACGGTCAACACGTCTTCGGCTTGCCGGGCAATCCCGTTAGCGCGTTCGTTTGCGCGACGGTCTTCGCGCAGATGACGATTCGCACTTTGCACGGTCATCCGATTCGACCACCAAAAATGCTGCGGGCACACAACGCGCGACGGTTAGACCCGAAGGGTGACGACCGACCGGCGTTTCTGCCGGCGCTGATTTGGCAGGATGCGAAGGGAAAGCACTGGGCCGACGCCTGCGCCTGGCGCGGTTCGGGTGATCCGTTCGGGCTGGTGATGGCGAACGGGTTGATATTGCGGCGTGATCCGACAGGTGTGTTGGAAGCAGGGGACGGCGTGTATGTCGTCGAAATAGGTTGAGAAGGTTTAATGATCTTTTTTCCGTAGGGTCCGCACCGCGGACCATCTCGCGGAGTAAATATTCGAGTTCCGGCGTAACGTTTATCTTTGACTTGTCCGGAAGGCGCAAGTTGCACTGGTGCATTGGTCCGCGATGCGGACCCTACAAGAGAATTCGTCGCATCACTTTGCCACTGCCCCCGTACAACTCGACCCGCTTCCCGCCGTGCAACCGTAACAGTGGTTGCCGATGCAAATCTCGCGTCGAGCCAAGGCCGCCGCGTCGAAGCCGCGCACGTGTGTCGGTAAGCCGTTGCCAATCGTGATCTCCAGCATTTGATTGAAATCGCAATCGTATAGCTGACCATCCCAGCCGATGCTGATGGTGCTGCGACACATAACCTGCTTGGCCGCCTCGGGGTTGTAGGCGTTGGAAAGCTTTTGCATGTACGGACCGTAGTTGCCGCTTTCGATGAGGAAGTCGAGGAATCGGCTGATCGGAATGTTGGTAATCGTGTACAGGCTGTTGAACTCGATACCGTGGCGGCGGCGCAGTTCGCGTTTGTAATCGGCTTCGATACCCGCTTGCTTGGGCGGCAGAAATGCGCCGGTCGGGTTGTAAACAAGATTAAGCGTGAGGCCGCTATCCGGCATGCCATAGCCGACAGAGTTCAAGTTTTTCAAGGCGCGAATCGAACGCTCAAACACGTGGTCGCCGCGTTGGGCGTCGGTCTGGCTTTCCATGTAGTACGGCAGGCTGGCCGTTACTTCCACCTTGCGGTTGGCCAGAAATTGACACATGTCTTTATAGCCTTGGGCGACCAAGATGGTGAGATTGCTGCGGTCGATTACACGGCGACCGCGCGCGACGATCTGGTCAACCAACCAGCGAAAATCGGGGTTCATCTCCGGCGCGCCGCCGGTAAGGTCGACGACTTTCGCATCGGTCTGATCGAGCGCGGCAAGGCAGAGTTCCATCGTTTCGCGCGTCATGATTTCGGTGCGATCGGGGCCGGCATCAACGTGGCAGTGCTTGCACACCTGGTTACACATCTTGCCGACGTTGATTTGAAACGTCTCGATGCCGGTGGCAGTGAGCGGATGTAGATCGGCGGCAGCCAAGCGCTTGCCAAACGCGGGCACGGCGGCATCGTTTTCAAGCACGCGCCGCTGGGCGTCGATGACGGCGAGGGGGTGGTTGCGTTTGAGAAGGGACTGATTCATATTAATTTCATTAATCACGTAGGCGAGTGTCAGCGCTCGTGTCGGTGAAATTTAGAATTGTGAATGGTGAATTGAGAAAGTGTTCGTCTGTCGCGCAGGAAACGTCGATGCCTGCATGCAGTTTCTAAATTCTGAATTCGCCATTCTCAATTCTCCGCTACATGCTCAACCCTTCCGCTTTCTTTCGCATCTGAACGCCGTGCACCAACGCCGCGCCGCCTTTGATGGCTGCTGCCACGTGCACCGCCTCGGTCATTTGTTCCAGATTGGAGCCCTTTTCGAGGCACCCCTGAGTATATGCGTCAATGCAATACGGGCATTGCACGGCGTGCGACACGGCCAGCGCGATGAGGGCCTTTTCCCGCTCGGAAAGGGCACCTTCTTCGAAAACGGCCCCGTAATAGGCGCTAAATTTCTGCCACAATTCGGGGGCGTCCTTGCCGATCTCGCCAAAGCGCGGCAGATCGGCGTCGTCGTAGTATTGAGCCATGCGGGTTTGCCTCGTGGGGTAAAGTTTTACGAGGTTGGATTATACCAAAGGGCAAGGCGGCAATCAGTCAAACACGCCAGAATAATCGATGTCTTAGATGATTAATCAGGAATAGAGATCGATCTGATGCAATAGAGGCTTATATTCATTGGCTCGTTGAAGCTGCGTACGTGGCTACCATGAGAATTGGAATCATCGTCGGGTAGTCAACGAATAAAGAATTGCGCCGAGATTCCGTCATGCACCGATGACGAATGACCGGATCGATTACGGAAATGTTCGTCGCGCCCTGAGCGCTGGCAGCAAGCTGTCCAGTGGCACCCAGCTAAACAGATGTTCGTGCGACCAGCGAAACAGTCTCAATGTAGCATGCCATCGCTTCGTAAATGTCAGCGCTTCTTATTTACCTGTTAGGGTCGTCGTTTCTTAACGGTGCTTACCGCGACGACAACACCGTGTACCAATCTTCGTACTGGCCGGCGTTGCGCACACGCATCTTAAGGCGAATACCTTTCTTGAGATTGTCCGGTGTTAGAAGCGACTCGAATTCGGCGATGTTTTGAATGACCCGATCGTTGGCGGACACGATCACCTGCCCGGGACGCAAGTCGGCAAGGTAGGCATCGCCCGTCGGGTATGCCCGCGTCACGACGACGCCATTGATGATTTCATCGGGCAAGTCGTAGCGCTTCGACAACTCCGGCGTAACGGTCGACGCTTCCATGCCAATGTTTCGAAACACGCGCCGCGGGCCGGTTTGAGGTTTATTTCGCAGGCTCGATTGATCACGATCTTTTCGATTTGATTCAATCATTTCGTCGAGCAACTCTCGCATCTCTTCGCGAGCTGAAGGCTGGACTTCTGGCGCCGGTGCAAAGTCACGCAAACGACCCTTCGGTCGGAAGTTACGCGGCTGCGCGCCGATGCGCGTCGGCAACACGACTTCGATACCTTTGCGCCAAACGGTGATATCGACCGTGTTGCCGGGTTCGATGGCGGCGATCATGTGCTGCAGTTTTTCCCGTGTGCGCACGATGCGTTCGCCCACGCGCACGACTATATCTTCGGGTTGCATACCGGCCAGCATCGCCGGCGAATTGTTGCCGACGCCTTTGATCAACACCCCATACGCACGGTCGTAGTTGTAAGCCCGCGCTTCCTGCGGCGTGATCTGTTCGATGTGCACGCCGAGGTAACCGCGGATGATTTCGCGACCCGTCTTTAACTTTTCAACAATGCGCTTAATCGTGTTCGACGGAATGGCAAAGGCCACGCCCTGATTGGCGCCCGACTCGGTTGCGATGGCCGTGTTAAGGCCGATGACTTCACCTTTGGTGTTGATCAGCGGACCGCCCGAGTTGCCGGGGTTAATGGCGGCGTCGGTTTGCAACCAATCCTGATAGTCGATGTTCACTTCGACATCGCTGCGCCCGATCGCGCTGATGATGCCGTGTGTCACGCTATGACCCAAGCGAAACGGGCTACCGATCGCGAGCACCAAGTGGCCTACCTTGACTTCGTCGGAGTTACCAAAGCGTGCGGGTTGCAAGTTATCCGCGTTGATGCGTACGACGGCGAGGTCGGTCTTCGGATCGGTGCCGACAACTTCGGCGCGTATTTTGCGACCATCCGCTAGCGTCACGCGCACGACATCGCTATCTGCAACGACGTGATTGTTTGTCACGATGAATCCCGCGGCGTCGAAAATGACACCGCTACCGGTGCCGCGCGACGGCGGAATTTGCACGTCATTTTCTTCGAGCAGTTCGCGTACGCGGTCGTCAATCGTGGCGGTGGAAAGCGCGTCGATATACACGACCGACGATCTGTTGGCTTCTGAGATCAGCGCGAACCCACGCGAGATTTGAGCCAACGGCTCCAAGTCCATCGACATCGTGTCGGAGATGTGATCGAATTCGGCGTCGAGCTTGGCGCTCTCGATGGCGTAGGCGGTCTTGCCGATCAGATTGAGGCGATCGACACCGGCGGCGAATAAGACGACAACGATCGACAGCAGGGTCACGTTAAGCAGCGCTTTGCGAACGGGCATGCGGCATCCTCCGGATGAGGTAGCAATTCTTGCCGGTGTACATTTGCGGAATGGGTATTCGGTCGGCTTGCCCGAGCGGATTCCCCTCTTCGCACATCGGTTGTTACCGGCAGCGGCTCAATCTTGGGCTTCGCCGGTGGTCGAAAACCATCAAATAATGATAGCGATTCGCCGCCACTAAGTTTCAAACGTGCGTTTTTTGCCGTTGAGCGGGTCGAAATGTGCCGCCGGATTTCGTTTGGGCATAAAAAAGGGCGAAAGCATCGGCGGCGGCTCCATCACACCGACCGACGCAATCGCCGTCATTCTTTTGCGTTGTTGGCTCGCCAAACGCCGAGCCGCAGAGTTTTAGGCCACCGAGGGAACCTTCGGGGCAGCCGCCGGAGGCGTCGCAGCCGTCGGTTCGGTTGCGGGCGCGTCAGCAGAAAGGGCGGCATCCTTGCCGCCGACGCGTAAATGCTCCTCCTGGCATTCAATGATGGCTTGCAGCGGGCGGGTGAGCGGACCGGCACCGGTCTGCCACGTCACATCCGCTTTGTCGTTCAGGTAATTCGTGATGCGGCGGCAGGCCAACAGCACCGTGGTGTGATTTTTGTTGCCCATGAGCCGGGCGATCTCGGGGAAGCTCAGGCTCGTGTGCTTGCGGGCGAGGTACATCGCCACGTTGCGCGCCAACGCAATCGTGCGGCTCTTTTTGGACGTGTGCAGGTCGGCCGGCGTAATGCCGAAGTACGTCGCCACGCTCTGTTCGATGTCGCTGACGGTCAGGATCTTGTCGGTCTGCGTCAGATGCTCGTCGAGCGCCTGTCGGGCCAAGTCGGTCGTGATCGGCGACTTGGTGAGCGAACCGTAGGCGAGCAGCTTGAGCAGGCAGCCTTCGAGTTCGCGTACGTTGGCGTTGATGCGCGAGGCGATGTATTCGAGCACGGCGTCCGGCACTTGGTGCGACGTCTTGGCGACACGCTGACGCAGGATTTCGACGCGGGTCTGCTGATCCGGGCGTTCGATGCGAACGACCATGCCCGCGACGATTCGGCTCACAAGCGAATCGGTCAGGTCGCCGATCAGCTTCGGATGCGAGTCCGACGCGAGCACGATTTGCTTCGACGAGCCGCAAATGGCCTCAAACGTGTGGAAGAACTCTTCCTGCGTGGCCTTCTTGTTGGCGATGAACTGCATGTCGTCGAGCAGCAGCACATCGACGTCGCGGTAGCGATGCCGGAAGGCGTCGAGCTTGCGTTCGCGCAGGGCGTAGAGGAATTCGTTGGTGAACTCCTCGCCACTGGCGTACTTCCAGCGAACGTCGGGCTTCGTCTTGGAAAGGGCGTTGGCAATGCCCTGCAGCAGGTGCGTCTTGCCGAGGCCGCACGAGCTGTAGAAGAACACCGGGCTCGTGTCGAGCATGGTGCCTTCGACCAGATTGCGGGCGATCGAATACGCCAGTCGGTTGTTGCTGCCGACCACAAAGTCGTCGAGACGGCCGCGTAGCGTACGGGATTGCGGCTGGTAGTTGGCACCGTTGCCGCCGTCTTCCTTGAGGGCTCGCTCGGACTGTTTGCCGATGAAATCGGCCTGTGAATTGAGCTGGCTCTTGCGAAGATTGCGGAATAGCACCGGATCGATGGCAAAGGCCACCTTCATTGGCTGGCCGAATACGTGTTGGGCCGCCTGATGGACGGCATCCACGAAGTGGTCTTCGATGTAGCCGCTGATGAAGAGGTTCGGGACGCCCACCTTGACGACCCCGTCAGCGTATTCAATGCGTGACGAATTTCGGAACCAGACCTTATACTGTTGGCTGCCAATGATGCTTTCAATGGCGGCATGCATACGGTCGTGAATTTGCACTTGGTTGAATTGAACGTTTGCAGGCACAGCGCGCTCCTTCTGCGCAACGCGAGCAGTCGCGATGATCGATTACGAATTTATGATGGATTCCACGCCCAAACAGGACCCAGGTCGGGAGGCTGGAGTAAACTGTTTCACCGCTTGAAGTCCGCCGTTTAAGTGACTCGGCAGGGGTGAAAGCCCAACGCCTCGCTTGAATGACCGAAGACGGAATATAAAAAACAGGGGGCGAGCGGTCAATCATCAAATCATTCACAATCCGGTCAAAATAAACGTTTGTTTAGATTTAATATGAACTTAGCGCTAAAAAATATATTTTTGTCCACACGTCACTGACATCGAATTTTTGTACCCTTGAAATAGCGAAATCGCTATAGGGTGCGATGTAAGCATTGATTAATTATAAGTTAAGGACTGGTTTTTGAAGTTGATCATGGCGACTCTCTTCTCGCGCGCAGTGAAGCCGACGGATTCGTAAAGTCGCAGGGCGGGTGTGTTTTGTCCGTCGACCGCCAATGTTAGGGTGTCGCAACGGTTGCGCCGGGCCGTCTCGATCCCTTGTTGCAGCAGCGCATGTCCGATGCCGCGACCGCGGTGATCCGGGTGCACGCCGAGGTAAACCAACTCCATCGTGGCGCGTTGCGGTAAGCGCGAAAGCAGAATGCATCCCAGCAAATTTTGCGCGTCCGTTAAGAGCCACCAGTCGCGCGGCTCGAACTCACCTGCCGCTTTATGACCTGCAATGACATCATCGATATCGCGCCGGCCTGCGAGCGCGCTACAATCGAGACTTCCTTGGTAACTGGCGGCGATGACGTCGCGAAACGCGGCATGTTGTTGGTCGTCGTATTGGTGCCATTGCCAAGTTGGCTGCACGGTGACCTTTGCATTCGATGCCTCGGGCTGATTCAAATCGCACTTCATGTATTGCAGCGTCGCGATGGACTCGAAGTTCACCTTGCGCGCGGCCGCTGCCGTGGTGCGGTCATTTTCCATTAGTAATAATTGCACCAAATGCACATCTTCTTCGAATAGCATCGTCGAGATTTGTCCGAGCGCATCGGAGATGACGGCGGCATCCGGGCGTGGTGGTTGGGCTACGAGCAACATGGCGGTGCGACCGGGGGAGGGGATCGCCAGCGCGCTCCAATGCAAACGTTGACCGGCAGCGATTACCCATAGTCGATCGAGCGACCAATTGAGGCGCTCGGCATAACGCAAGAAGGCCGTGACTTGCCGATCTCTTTCCAGCGCGGGCATGCTTGCCGGCGTAACGGCGAGGCGCAGCGCGGCGATGCGTTCGTCGGGTTGTGCGCGGCGTATCGTTAATCCGGTAAGCACGAAGTGATCTTCCCTACGTCGAAGATGCGTTGCAAGCGCGCGTCATGTCTGTCCATGCGTTGAACACGGCATCGACCGATGGTGGTAGACCATCATACGCGGGGCCGACGCATCGCGCGCCGGGCGGTGCCCAAATGTTCGGGTTGGTCGCTTGAAAAATCACAAGCGTATGGCAGCCGAGTGCTTTTGCCAGATGAGATGGGCCGCTGTCGTTACCGACGAAGAATTGAACGGTTTGGAGGACTTCGACGAATTGATCGAGTCGTTCAAACGTTATCAGCGATGTCGATTGTTCGAGCTGGCGGAGGGCGTCGGTCGGCCAAGACTCAAGTTCCACAGGGCCGAGCGCTACCGATACGCGCCAGCCGTCGCGTCGGATGCGGTCGATCAATTCACAGAAGCGGTCCAGCGGCCAGCATTTGGTATTTCCGCCGCTACCGGGGTGGATGATTACGTGGCGCATGTCATCGTCGCGTAATTTCGCCTGGCGTAACCATGTCGGTCTGGCAGGGGATACCGTTAGACCTTGGGCGGCGAGTTGTTTGGTCCATTGCTTTAGGATGTGATTTTCTGATGGCTGGTCGCGCGGATCGATGCGGAGTAGGCGATAACCGATTTCTCGATCCGACCTGAGATTCGTGCCGAGGCAATCGACGACGACGAGTGGTCCATCCAGTCCCGCCGCGATCTCGTGCAGGGCCGTGTCGGCTTGCTCACCAAAAAGTCGGCGGGCGACGGGTCCGTCGAGGTCGAGGGCTTCGACCTGCGGTGCAGTTGCGAGCAAGCAGTGGTAGCTGCGGCGACAAACGACGCGAGCGGGGCAACCGAAATGGGTTATCAAGCCTTGTAGTAGGTGCAGTGTTAGGACGAAGTCGCCCAGCGCGCCGCCGTGGATCAGAATCAGGCCGCCCGGATTCATGATCGCCCATCACCGGAAAGTTGGTGGCGGCGAAAGGCGAGAATGTTGCTGACCAACCGATCAGTTGAAGGAACGTCGAGACCTACGCGCTGCCAGATATGGTGCCGATCGAGCGCGGCCGACAAGTCGAACGGACAGGCCAAGACGCGCAGGTCATCACCGACCGTACGCGCCAACAGCGGCGGCACATTGCTGCCGGTTAACAATGATGCGCCGGCCGCCGAAGTGTTGAGTTTATCGAGCCCCGAACCGCCGGGGAATGCTCCGGTGATCAGCGGATGCGCTGCATCGACGACGGACTGCTTGCCGACGTCGATGCGATTCATCAATTGCAGCACGGCGGCGTTGCCGTTTTTTTGACCGTCGGTCGATTCGATCAGAATAAAGCCGCCTGCATCGGCGTAAGCGCGGAGTTGCTCGATCTGTTTGTCGGTCATTTCGGGTTGACCGCGAACGGCAACGAACAGCATGTCGGCCTTTTTGATGTCGTCGATATCGTCTTCGCGCTGCGTGGGGATATGCATCACGCGCACGCCGCTCAGTTTTTCGATGTGGCCCGCCTGTCGCTCCCACAAGCGGAAGTGGCCGCGCCAATCTCCATGATACGCAAAGCGCCGTACCGTCAGGTTACCAAGGTAGGCTTTGCGTGGCGTTTCATGGTGTGGCTGCGGCAAAACGCGTGGCAGTTCGGAATAGGTCGGTGCCGCGTAGGTGCGCAGGTTGGCGATTATTTGAAACAGGCGTTCGTATTGCAGTTGGCGTTGATGCCATCCGCCGGCGATGTCTTTTTCAAACAGCACGGCCAGCAAGCGCGGACCGTCAGCCGCGGCGGAAACGGGAATGCGCAACCCGGGCTTGTTCAAATTGAACTGACAGGAAAACAGCGGATGGCTTTCGGATAACTCGCGTAGCGGCCAAGGCGTGGCCGCCAAGATTTTCTCGATCTCTTTGCGTGCCGCGGCGGCGAACTTGCGTGAGCTAAGGTCGGCGTGAAACACCAGCGTGCCGCCATCCGCGATGTATTGCGTGAGGCGGTCGCGTACGTCGGGGTCAAGACCGAATGTTTCCGTACCGCTGATGAGTAAGAACGGTGCGTGCTTCAATACGGGTAACGTTGCGTTCGCAGGCACGTATTGCCAGCGATGTAAGCGCTCGAACGTACCGTTGATATAACTCGTAATGCCGTGCAAGTCGCGAAAGTAATAGTTCCAGTCGTCGTTTGTGCTACCGTGCGCGAGTTTTTGAAAGAGGACCGGCGCTTGGCCGTGCACGAGAAAGATTAGCGCAAACGAATCGGCAATGACGTCTTCACTCCATTTGCGGGCGCTGACGCTGCCGACGCTGTCGCGATACCAGTCGCGATTGCCGATCGATGCCTCACCACTGACCAATCCCAATCGCTCGATGCCAAATAGCTCGTAGCCTTTGTTCGCTTCGGGGTCGTACGGGTTGAGATCGAGAAACTCATTGCCCGCGCGAATGGCGGCGAAGATCTTTTCAATTTGTTTGCGAGCCACCTTGTTCGGTTGGCATCCTTGCAGCGGGCGATAGACGCGGTCGGCCCGCGCGTAGAGGCGGTCGAGCACGATGTAGAGGCTGTTGCAACCCGCGACCGTCATCGACGACGTCGGTCTCGATGCGCCCGGTACATACGACCAACCGCCGCTGGGGCTTTGGGATTTGAGCCAAAAGTCTTCGATGCGTTCCCAACGGCTGCGGTTGATTTCCGCGCCGGCCAAGTTGCCGCGCCACAGACCGAGATGGGCAAATTGCGTGTTCGACGAATCGCTGTCACCCAAGTCGAAGCCGTAATCGTAAGCACCGCTCGGTTGCATTTCACGTTCGAGCCATGTCATGTCGGTTTCGAGTAGACGCTTGTACGTGCGTTGGCTCGATGCGCTCAATCGGCGTTGTAATAAAAGGTGTGACCAGATACTGGCGCGCAACGCGCGGACGTAGGTGCCCGATTCGGGTAATGGGTGCAGTGCGAGCGCATCGACGCAGCGCTTCAACCGTGGCTCGCTCAATTCGAGATCGCTGTTGAGCAAAGCCAAACATGCCAGCGCGGTTCGACCTCCGTAGTGGATATATGCTTCTTCCTTGTTCACAAATCCGCCGCGCGCCCAGTTGGTGATATAGCGTTCGGTGATGCGCTCTTGGCTGCCGTCGCTGGTTTCGATGATCACGATGCCGCCGCGACGACGGGTAACAGTGCCGCGCACGGTTTTTTGCTGACCGCCGGGTTGCTGGTAGGTGATCTCGTCGACCATGCGGATTTGTTGCAGCAGCGCTTCGCGGCCATTTTGAATGGCGGCGTCAACGGCGGGTGCTGTGACATCAGCGGCAAGTGGCGTGGTCGTTATGACGAGCGCTGTGAAGACGAAGAGAGCTAAACGGCACGTGTTGGATGTCATCAGATTCTTTGATGCAGACCATTCATCGCACTTCGCATCTGTTGGTTGCGAAAAGGAACTGAATTGTCGCGCGGCGTTAGTCTGCACGATGACTTCCGAGTAAAACGTGATCGGTGGGCCCAGCGGGGTAGGTTCTTGCCGCATTATAGGTGTACGCGGGCCGACACAGGAACGGTATTTGCACGAAATCGCTATCCGAGCAAACTAACCGCCGACCTTGGCGCCGGCGAGTTCGGCGAGGGCTTGCGTGCAATGTGCGATATCGTCGAGTGTATTAAAAACGCCGAAACTAAGCCGCACGGTACCGCCTGCGGCCGTGGTGCCGAGAGTTTCGTGAACGAACGGTGCACAGTGAATGCCGGGGCGTGTGAGGATGCCGAATTCGGTTTCGAGCAGGGCGGCCAATTCGGAAGGTTCGAGACCGTCGATGGCGACGCTGAAAACACTAACGCGCGCTACCGGGTCGGTCGGCCCAAAGATGCGAAGGCCGTCGATATCTGCGGTTTGATTGATAAAGGCGTGGGATAGTTCGAGGTCGTGAGCACGGACGGCGTCGATGGTCTTGTCTTCGAGCCATTTCAACGCGGCGACCCACCCGGCAATACCCAACGCGTTATGGCTGCCGGGTTCAAATTTGTCGGGCAGGAAGGATGGCTGCACGGGTTCGTCACTGACCGAGCCGGTGCCGCCTTGAATGTGCGGGGCGATTTTGTCTTCAAGGCCCGGGCGTATGTACAAAGCGCCGGTGCCGAGCGGCGCGAGCATGGCCTTGTGACCGGGGAAGGCGAGCAGGTCAACGTTTAGCGCCTGCACATCAATCGGCACATGGCCGACGGTTTGTGCTGCGTCGACGAGTAGCGGTATGCCTTGCTTACGACATGCCGCGCCAACGCGCGCGATATCCTGCAGCGTGCCGGTAACGTTGCTCGCGTGGTTTAAGCACGCGAGTTTGGTGTCGGGCGTTAATGCGTTTATGAAAGCGTCGAGGTCGACCACGCCCGTCGTCGGATCGGCGTCGATCCATGTCACGCGGATATCGTGTGACTGCATCAACGCATGCAGCGGTCGCAATACGGAGTTATGCTCCATGCGCGAGGCGACGACATGCGAGCCGCGGTGAAGCAAACCGTGGATGGCCATGTTGAGTGCGCCGCTGCAATTGAACGCGTAAACGATCGTGTCGCTCGATTCGCCGTTGATCATCCGCGCGATGCGCCGTCGGCCCTCAGCAAGCAACTCGCCGGTTTCCATGGCTTCGCGATAGGCGCCGCGACCGGCGGATGCGCCGAGCTGGCTCGCATAAGCGTTGACGGCATCCATCACGCAGGGCGGTTTTGGAAAGCTGGTGGCGGCGTTGTCGGCGTAGATTCGTCGGGTATGCATGCGTATCATCTGTTATCGGTTCTGGCCAATGAAGGGTATTGTATCTCAGGCGGCGGACGATCGCAGCCCGCGCAACGGTTTCAAAATAAGGGAAATCCGATGGCATCACGAATGGTAAACCCCGAAGACGGCAAGCCGCGGTGTAAATGGGCGGCGACCGACCCGCTATTGGCGACGTATCACGATCGGCAATGGGGCCGACCGATTCGCACCGATGCGGGGCATTTGGAGCGGTTAACGCAAGAGGTATTTCAGTGTGGGCTCTCGTGGAAAATCGTGCTGGTGAAGAGCGCGGCGCTGCACGAAGCATTCGCCGAGTTCGAGCCGGAACGGGTGGCAAGATTCGGAAAGCGTGAGCTTACGCGGTTGGTCAACGACGAACGGATCATCCGCAACCGTCGCAAAATTGAAGCGACGATTCACAACGCAGGCGTGATGTTAGACCTTGGAAAGGAACACGGCAGCTATCGCAAATGGCTGAGCAAACAACCGGCTCGAACCGAAGACGACGTAACGGCGTTGTATCCGTTGTTTAAGAAAACGTTCAAGTTTATGGGGCCTGAAACGACCAAGTGTTACTTGATGGGGTGCGGCAAAATTCCACCGTTCCACGAGCCGCATTGTTTCGCGGCACAGGATTAAGTGCGCATTGGGTAGGCTGATAAGTTGATGGAATCAAGTTTGGGTGGTGAGAAATAATCGGAAAACCAGATATTCACAGGCTAGGATGAGACGAAAAAAAGTCGCAGATTTTGCCGATTTTCGCGCCGATTACTCATGTTAAAGACTTGCACGATCCGATGTTACTAACGATACTTATCCGTAAGGGATCTCAACCGACAACAACACATCTTTGTGTTACGGGCTAGCAGGAAGCTGCGGCACCCGCAGCTTTTAGCGTTTGTCGATTAGTACCGAAACGAAGGAGCGTTTCTTACCTGAGTTCGGACCAGGATGGTCTTTGCCACCGGCATTCGTGTGGAATGCCGTGCATGCTATACGCACATCGTCAGATTTAACCGTCTTGCGATCCGAGCTTATTCGGAGCCAATTGCCATGGAAGAGAAATCACGACAAGAAATCATCATGCGCGCGAAAATCACATACGCGGAACAGAGCACCAATCTGTCGCTGCGCGCTTGGGTCAATCGCGAACTGGCCGAATTGGGCATGACCCCGATCACGGCAAGCGAATCGGAGATGCACAATTTGACCGATTTGCCGAGAATTTTTCAGGATGTGTAAATAAAAAAGGCGCGAACGTTTGTCGCGCCTTCGGGGTGAATAATCATCTCGCTTTTCAGCGGAGCCTACCAGCGTTCCGCGATGCTCTTACCCTGCATAAACAACAGTAGATAATCGCGACCGCCCGCTTTGCTGTCGGTGCCGCTCATGTTGAAGCCGCCGAACGGTTGTACGTCGACCAGTGCGCCCGTGCATTTGCGGTTGAGGTAGAGATTGCCAACGTGGAACTCGTGGCGGGCGCGCTCGAGTTCGTGGCGGTCGTTGCTGTATAGCGCGCCGGTGAGGCCGTATTCGGTGCCATTGGCGATGTCGAGCAATTCGTCGATGCCTTTGCCTTTGATGACAGCGAGTACCGGGCCGAAGATTTCTTCCTGCGCGAGCCGGTCGTTGGGCTTGATGCCGTCGAAGATCGTGGGCGGAATGAAGTAGCCGCCGGTCGGCACTTTGGTTGAGCCCAACACCATCTTGCCTTCTTTGTTTCCGATTTCGATGTAGCTGTTGATCTTTTCGTAGGCGCTTTTGTCGATCACCGCACCCATGTTGGGGTTGGATTCGCCCGTGGGGTTGGCGACGATGAGTTTCTTGGCGCGCTCGACGACCATATCGAGCAGTGGTTGGTGCACCTTTTCGTCGACGACAAGCCGGCTACACGCAGAACACTTTTGCCCTTGGAAACCAAACGCGGCAGCCACCACGCCGTCGGCGGCTTCGTCGAGATTTGCATTTTCGGTAACGACGATACAGTCCTTACCGCCCATTTCGAGAATGGTGCGTTTAAGCCAGATTTGACCCTTCTGAATCTTCGACGCTTTTTCGAAGATGCTGGTGCCGACATCGCGCGAACCCGTGAACGCGATAAAACGCGTGCGCGGATGTTCGACGATGGTGTCGCCAATTTCACCGCCGCTGCCCGGCACGAAGTTGAGCACGCCCGGCGGCAACATGCATTCTTCCATCACTTCGACGAACTTGGCGGCGATGACCGGCGCGGTGCTGGCCGGCTTTAACACGACGGTGTTACCGCTGACGATGGCGGCCGTCGTCATGCCGAGCATGATGGCAAGCGGGAAGTTCCAAGGCGGGATGATCGCGCCCACGCCGAGCGGGATGTAACGCAGTTCGTTTTCTTCACCTTCGAATGGCGTGACGGGTTGGGCGCCACCGAGGCGCATCATTTCGCGACCGTAGAACTCGAGGAAGTCTATGGCTTCGCAGGTATCGGCGTATGCCTCAAGCCAGGGTTTGGATTCTTCGAAGACCATCCAAGCGGAGAATTCGTAGATACGACGGCGGATGATGGCGGCGGCGCGGAAGAGATAGCGGGCACGCACGTCGGGATCGACATGTGACCAGCTCTTGAAGGCTTCGTCGGCGGCGGCGATGGCTTGTTGGGCCTGGTCGCTATTGGCTTTGGCGACGTGACCGATGATCTGGTCGGTGTTTGCCGGGTTGATCGAGTCGATGGTTTTGTCGGTGTCGATCTTCTTCCCGCCGATACGCAGGGGGTAGGTGCGGCCGAGTTCGCTCTCGACCTGCTTGAGGGCGGCGAGCATTTTCTGGCGCGGGATATCCTGACTGAAGTCGACGTAGCGTTCTGGCGAATATGGAATCTGCATAGCGGGCCTCCGTTTGTGATGCGGACGTTGAGCCGATTTTCTCGAAGCGGTCGGTATGGGTTGCCGAGTCCGCATATGTGTTCGGGGCAGTCTAAAGCAAAACGCGGTTTTGTGGCCAACACGGGGTGGGTGTTGATGCACAATTTGGTAGCAGGGCGGCAAGTCGCGGCAACGGGGATCTAAGAGTGTGATAACCGACCTTAACCGTTGGTAATCTCCGCACTATCAGCCCACTTTCTGGCGGTTTCCTACCGATTCAAAATGACCGGGATTGTCCGTTTCGAACGAGATATGACTGCCATGCCGTCAGATGCATCGCAAACTCAGCCAGTGCGTCACCGTCGATGGGGCGGCCTGCGCATGCAGTACATGATCGCCGCCGTGCTGTTGGCGGTGGTACCGATGTTTCTGTTTAGTACGTTTGCATTGACGCGTATCTCGGCCGTGATGACCGATCATTCGAATCGCGAAACGGACAACATTCTGAACGGCTTGCGATTGTCCGTCGTCAACTCGTTGGAGTCGTTCAAACTCGACACCTTGACGATTGCGAATTATCCGCCGATGGCGGGGTTGTGTCGCGCCGAAAAAAATGACGGTAGGGACCCGATCGACTTTTCGACGGTCGATCAATGGGAAGCGCGGTTGACCACGCTCTTTTATAATTATGAACTGTTGCATCCGGGGACAGCGCAGATTCGATTGTTGAATGCCAAAGGGCAAGAACGATTACGCGTGGATTTCTCAAGTAACGGTCCGCGCAAGCTAGCCGAAAACGAACTGCAAGATAAATCACAACGCGACTATTTCAAGAAAGCGAGCAACATGCCACCGGGTACGGTGGCCATATCTCCGATCAATCTCAACCAAGAGCACGGAAAGATTCAGCTCGATCAACCGATGGTTCGATTTTCGACACCGGTTTGGATTGAGGGTGATTTTTTTGGCGTCGTGGTACTGAACGTCGAGCCGTCACGCATTCTCTCACAACTCGAACTCGCCGCACCGGACGGTCAGTTGTTTCTCGCGTCGATGGATGGCGACTACATGTATCACGATCAGCGCGACAAGCGCTGGGGGCTACAGTTGAAGACGGGGGCCAATCTATTCAACGATTACCCGGATCTCAGCGAACCTGCAAAATTGAATAAGGTGATTGCTGGCGGCGGATACGTGTGCCGTATGGATTGCCAAGGCGAGAAGCACAAGCTCGCGTTAACTTCAATTAGCTTGGGGAATGCCGATCATTGGCTTTTAGGCATCGACACCGACATGAAGCTACTGATGGTCGAAGCCCGCGCTTTTAAGGGCGTGCTTTTGATCGCGTGCTTGGCAATTGCTGGGTTGGCGGCGGTGGTGGCTGCGTGGTTCTCGCGCGTCTTTGCCGGACCGATTCAGCACTTGGCAGATTTGGCCAATCGGGTACGCGGGGGCGACTTCACTGCTAAGGTGGAAACGACGCGAAAGGATGAACTAGGCGATTTGCAATGCGCCTTTAACGGTATGATCGGCGAGTTGCAGAACGCGGTTACCGCGAGACAAGATAAAGCGGCAGCCGAAGCGGCGAGCGACGCGAAGAGCCAATTTCTCGCCAATATGAGCCACGAAATTCGTACGCCGATGACGGCGATTTTGGGGTATTCGGAGCTTCTAGAGGATCCGGAAATCACCGAAGATGTGCGGAACAAGCACGTCGTTGCGATTCGTCGCAGCGGCAATCACCTGATGGATATCATCAACGATATCCTCGACCTATCGAAGGTTGAGGCGGATCGACTCGAGATCGAGTCGGTCTTGTGCGATCCGGTGGTTATCGTCAACGAAGTCATGACGGTGCTGATGCCAAAGGCACGCTCGCAACACACTGAGTTGATTTGCAAGTGCAATACGGCGGTGCCGCGCAAGATGGAATCCGACCCCACGCGACTGCGCCAGATCTTTTTTAATCTGATTGGTAATGCGGTTAAATTTACGAAGGAGGGCGTCGTAACTGCCGAACTCGGACTCGAACCGGGTGACGGTCATCAGATGATGTTGCAGATCGACGTTACCGATACAGGAATCGGAATGAATGAGAGTGCCATCGAGACATTGTTTGCGCCGTTCTCGCAGGCGGACAATTCGATGACGCGTCAGTACGGCGGAACTGGCCTAGGTCTTACGATTTCACGTCGCTTGGCAGAGGTGATGGGCGGAGGCGTGCAGCTCATCGAGTCGACGGCAGGCGTCGGATCGAAGTTTCGCGTGCGATTGCCGGTGACGGTTGAAGCAGGTGCTTCCGTATGGCCTGCGGGCGTTATTGAGCCCACAACAGCGACGAGCAAGAAACCCGAACCACAACCGGTGGTGAAGAACGATACGCCATTAGACTGCGACATATTGCTTGTTGAGGACGGCCCGGACAATCAGCGGTTGTTTAATCACTTGCTGACGAAGGCAGGAGCGCGAGTAACGTTGGCGGCTAACGGGCAAGAGGGGCTCGCAGCCGTCTTGCGTAAGAAACGCGACGGCGAATCATTCGATTTAATTCTTTCGGACATGCAAATGCCCGTGATGGACGGCTATGAAGCGACGCGACGTATGCGCGACGCGGGAATCGATACGCCGATCATCGCGCTCACTGCCAATGCGATGCAGGAAGATCGCGACAAATGTTTGGCAGCAGGGTGCAACGATTTTCTAAAGAAGCCTATTGAGAAAAAGGCGCTGCTGGAAACGGTAGGTCGATATGCACGACCGGAGGTCGGTGCCGGTATTTAATGGTTACTCGTAACTCTCGACTCTCTCGTCGAGCCGCATATCTTTTGGACGCAGCCAATTCTTTTTTTTAAGCAGTCGCTGGCGTTTTCTCACACGGTTCACAGCGATACAACCACACGGATAATCCTGTTGCGATCAGCAGGCCGGTGTTGCGCGCGATGACGCCCCAGCCCGCCTTGCTTCCGCCTTTGCCCGTGCAGCCGCAATCGATCGACAAGCCAAGATGAATGGCGGAATAGAACACGGCGCAGATGAAAAACAGCAACATACCCGCGATAAGGATCGCACCAGCCTTGCGCGTCTTGGGAAAAAACAATGCGATGGCGGCGTACACTTCTACAAACGGCAGGATAATGGCCGGAATGTTACTGTAGGCCGCATCCATGATCTTGTAGTTACCAATTTGCACAGCGAATTGTCGGGCATTGACTGGCCCGATTTTTCCATAGGCGGCGTAAATGAAAAAGCCTGCGACGCCTAACGCGAAGACGTGCGACAGGATGTTGCGGACGGAGTAAGCCCCGTTGTCGTTGGGCTTAACAGCAGCGTAGTCGAGCGTTGACGTGTTTGAGTCCGTGGTCACGATGATTCGTCCCTTTTTATCTTCGATGATCGATCGGCTGATCGGGATCGTTTCTTTTTTCTAATTCCTTCGAAAGGAAGAAGCGTTCGAGTGTTCTTGTTGTCCCCCAGCCCCAGAGGGGCAGGGGCACCTGCGGGCGTCGTTTTGTTGTCCCCCAGCCCTGAAAGGGCAGGGGCACCCGATTGCGGTTGCTACTCCGTTAGACCCGCGAATCGGTCGGGCTCTGCCATGACTTCTTCCCAACCGTTGACGTAGATATAGATGTTTTGATAGTCGAACTCGGCCATGACCTTGGCGACGTTGTGGCTGGCTTCGCAAGATCCGCCGCCGCAGTAAACGATGATGGGCTTACCCGGCCCCGGTAACACACCGACGGCCATGAGGTTTTCGATGTTTTCGTAGATCGCGCTGGAGGGTAGCAGGTGTGCCCCCTTCAAGTGGCCTTCGTCAAACTCATATTCCTCGCGTGCGTCAACAAAATGGGCGGTGCCGTCGGTAAGGTGGTCCACCACCATGTCGAGCTTCGCGACGGGGAACCCGCCGGAGAATTCCGGCTCGTCGTTTGAGACTGTTGCGTCCGAATGATCCGATGCATCGGTTGCGACTGCCGAGTCGTTCGCGTCGTTGTTATTTGTTTTTTTTGATGCGTCGTCGTTTGTATTGGGTTGCTTGCGGTCGGCCACGGTCTTCGTGGTCGAGTCGCTCGCGTCTTGCTTAACCCACGCCATCTTTTGGGGCGGCGCAGCTTTGGTAGGTGACCACGTGTCGTACCACATGGCCTTGGCAGCGACGCCGGTGATGACGCTGACGATTAGGATGACGATAACGCCGAAAATGTGTTTCATTGCGATCTCGCTTTTCGAATTCGAAGGGCGCGATGCCCTGTTGAATGCACGCCTTTTCCTGACTGTTATATCCTACCCTCAACACGTGCAATACGCGTCCTGCGGCTGTAACTTGGCGGTAACGCGATAGCGACGCTATCGTTCAGCCGGTTTTTCGCGGTGTTGGCTGCCGTGTCGGCAACAACGCATTTTTCGTGGGCATGGTTTATGAGACTGTTTGGATTGATTTTGTCGCTGGTTGTGTTGTTCGCGCTACCGTTCCTGCTGTTTGGGGAGTTGTTTACCGTCACGCCGGGCGGAAACGAGGCGGTCGAGCGGTTGGAATCGTACGGGCATTGGTCGTGGGCCATGGGTGTGGGGCTGATCGTCGGCGACTTGGTGCTGCCGATCCCGGCGACGGCGGTGATGGCGGCGATGGGGATACTGTATGGGCCGGTCGGCGGTGGGCTGTTGGCGGGCGGCGCGTCCTTCTTGGCGGGTGCGATTGCGTTTGTCGCCACGCGCCGCTTTGGTCGCGGGTTGGCATTGAAGCTTGCGGGTGAAGATGAGTTAGCGCGTTCGGAACGATTCTTTGCGCGGGCGGGCGGCTATGCCGTGGCACTCTCGCGCGGGCTGCCGGTGTTGCCGGAAGTGACGGCGTGCTTGGCGGGATTATCGCGCATGCGGCGGCGCATTTTTTATCCGGCGTTGGCGCTGGGCAGTTTCGCGACGGGCTTTGCGTATGCCGGATTGGGTTACGCCGGGCGAGAGAACCCGACCGTATCTTTATTGCTCGGCGCGGCGATACCGGTAGCGCTATGGCCGTTGGTGAAACGGATGGTGCGCGATAAGCCGGAGAATGGGCTGGATGATTCGGCAACGTCTGAGGATTGATGATGATAGGCGGGCCTAGTTAATAATCAGAATTTGAATCGAATTGAGTTTATTCAACGCTGCTAAATCTAATTCGCGTCGCTATTACCTTGTGCCACGACAGTCGGCACATTGCGATACACACGCCAGTCATCATTCGACCATGCCATGGGTAAGCGGCTAAGATCGCCCGTGTGGTGGCGGGCTTTGACGACGATGAAGTCCGGCTGATAATTTTCGGAAAGCGCCTCGGCGCGGTTCGCATCGAGCGTTCGATAGCTCGCAAAGCATTGTTCCATACTGGTGAACTCGATCCCCACGACATCGACGAGTCGCTCGTACCAGCGCAACGTGTCGGCGGGCAGGATGGGCATGCACTTCCAGTCAATCACGATTGCGCGGCCGGTCTGAACGCGAAACGCATTAAGGTCGGGCGGAATCACAAAACGCGTACCCGTCGGCGTGGTTCGGCACCACTCAAAGAGCGCTCGATCGGCTGAGTTGGGTTGCGGACCAAGGTGATCTTTACGCTGCATGCCGGCGCGAAACGTAAATAAAAGGATAAACGCGAGCGCCCCGGCGGGTAGTGCGGCTCGGGCAAAGCGCGGGTAAGTCCAAGCGCTGCTCTGCTTAAATTTGATTTGCGACAGAACGGCCAATGCCGTCGCGCCGATTGCACCGATGCATAACGCCAATTGCAGCTTGCCGATGCCGCTAAAGCCTACAGCAGCCAGCGCGATAAGAACTAAGACACTGCTCGGCAAGGTTGCCACGTCCTTAGCCGTCAACCATCGGTAGCACAAACCCACGATGACGACGGTACTCCAGCTGTGAAGGCCGTACGCGCTGACGCCGGCGAGATGCAGGCCAAAGGTAATGCCGATGAGTAACAGCGCGACGATGCGCGCGTGCGTCGTGTGGTGATAGAACATGCGAACAACGGCACCAGCAGTCAGCAAGAGCGCGATCGTGACGAGAAACGGCGCCATGCGCCAGGGGAACAACAATGCGATCAGATCGTTGGCGAGTACTGCGTTGAATGTAATTCCGCCGATGACGATTGCCGACACGATAGCTGCGATGTGTCGCGCGTGTTTGCTCACGTTTCGCGGCGGCGCAAGCAAGCATGCCAATATCGCGATAGCAACTACCGAGATGAAGCGCAACACGCGTTCGCCTTCCCACGTGAGGGGGCGCGAATGGTAGGGCATGTATAAGTCGTGGAGGATCCACTGTGCGGACGCGGCGGCGGCCTGTTGTTCGGCGGTGCGCGATCCGAGCGCGAACGGCAAATGAAAGACGACGGCAAGGCCGAGCGGCGCGATGAGCCAGAGGGCCCAACGAATTTTTAACTGCCGTCCTTGGATCAAAATCAGTAGGCCGACGATCGCAACGGCCCACACCATGTAATTGATATGAAACAACGCGGCGATGCCGAGGATAAGGCCCGCGGCGCGATGACGACCGACGGTGATCAGCGTTAACCCCGCGAACAGGCCGACGGCACCGACAGTGGCCGGTTGAAAAATCATGTTGATCAGATTGGTCAGGCCCATGTAAGGGCGCGGCACGATGACCAACAGAAAAACGGCAAGCGCCGTGACGGCGAGAGGACGGTCATACCAACGTCGCGCCAATGCGAACAAACAGGCGACGACGACGATGGCGGCGGTGATGTTGGCCAGCGCAAAGACGATCGGCAACGGGCCGAGTCGCGCCATGCCGACGATGAGCGGTGTGAACGTGATGTGATGGGCGCGCGTTTGACATGTGAACCAATCGTTGGCGAGGAACGACGGGTCGAGTGCGTGCAAGCCGTGCACGAGGTATTGGTAATGGTTACTCACGCCGTAGGCGATACCGACGCACAGGCCGAAGGCGACGCCGAGCGTGATGATGATGAGCCAGGTGGCGATGGCGGTTAGTTTGGATGGTCGGGCGGGATGGAGAGTGTCCCCCAGCCCTGGAAGGGCAGGGGCACCCGGTGCGACCGTCTCGCTTAAACTTGAAACTGACGAACTTTCTATGTTTGAGCGATTGTGATTGGTCGGTTCCGCGAAGTCGTTGGGCTTGCTCGATGACATGATGCGCGCGGGAATGGTCAAGTGCGACGAATGGTATTGCTGGTTTTAGGCGTTTGTCTAATTCTTGACGGCCATGATGCCTTGGTTGACGCATAAGCGACCGAGCGTTTGACCGTAGCGATCGAGGTGCCGTAACAGCGGATGTAGGGCGCGGATTTGGAACGGAAACAAATGGAATCCGCGGCGATCGACGATGCGTACGGGTTCGCGATCGAACCAACTGTGAAACTCCGCCCAGCCGGGCCAATTTTCAATGCCTTTGTACGGTCGCCAGTCGAACCGATTCGCCAAAGCGCAAAGCCAGTACCACGTGCGATTGTTCGACGTAATAGCGACCATGCCGCCGGGGCGACAGACACGAATCAACTCGTGCACAGCCCGACCCGGGTCGTGCGTGTGTTCGATGCATTCGGAACTGATCACGACATCGAAGCTGCCGTCAGGAAATTGCAAATCGAGTACATCACCGACCACGGTTTTGGCATTGCATTTGTCGCTTACCTGGCTCAGCAAGCGCGGACCGATGTCGAGGGCGGTCACGTCGGCACCGCGGCGACAGGCGGCGCGGCTGAACCAGCCTGTGCCGCAACCCGCGTCGAGCAGTTGCCGTCCGCGCAGATCCACATCCTTAAAGAACACGTCGAAAATGACGTGCAGACGCCGTTCGAGGTCGTACATATTCATGACGGCGTCGAATTCGTCGGCGATGCTGTCGTAGAACAATTCGCGCGGTGGACGGACCGACGCAGTTTGTCGATCGGGCAACGGTCGCTCGGCGGGAATCACTGGCGACGGTAGTGCGGGCGCATTGATTGGAACGGTCAATTCCGATTGGGTGGCGGGGGTATCGATGGCCAAAACAACGCGCCTCCGTGCGGACGATGAATGCCGGCAGGTGATTCTCTGGGCGCGCAATAACACGACGCACCTGTATCACAGATATCGGAAGGAAACGGGGTTAAATCAAAGGAAGGTGCGGCACGCGCAAAAGCGTGAGCGCATTAGCAGGCAAGAATTGCGCTAATGTAGACGGGGTTATAAAAAAGCTTTGGAGCTAGCCTATTGATGTGCTTCCAACCATTCGGCTTCTTCGGCGCTGAGGGCGTGGCGGTCCTTAATTGCCTTGAACTTCTCAACGGCTTCTTTCTTCCATTCCGCCGCGTTTTTCTTTTGCTCGGCAGGGAATTTGTCGGCACCGTCCACGAGCGCTGCTAGCACCGATGCTGTGATCGACATGAGGTTGGTGTGGTCGGCGTTCTTCTCTTCCAAGCTGCGACAGAGCTTGAGGGCGGCATCGAGTTGGTCGAAGGCTTCCTTTCCCTTGTCCATTTTCAATAGGCACTTGGCATATTCGATGCGCGTGCGAATGAGGTTGGGCGGATCGCGCGGCGGCTCTTGGTCGAAAATCGACAGCGCCGTTTTGAAGCCGAACTCGGCCAGCGTGGTCGCACCGGCGGCGGTATGGCCGCGCGCCTGTAGCATTAAGGCGTACGCCGTTGACGGTGATTCGGATCCCGTCTTCGCTTCAGTGATTTGCAGGGCCATATCGCAGTGCGGCAGCGCCTCCTCGGCTTTGCCTTGGGCGAGTAGTGCGCGGGCCATCCCTTCGTGTGCTATAAAAAGTTGATCGTCGCCGGCTCCCTTGACGCGTTTAATTTCGGCAATGGCATCAGCTATCACGGATACCGCCTGATCATAATCACCCGAGTCCACTAGGATTGAGCCATACTCCAAGGCACAGACCGTGTGATCTATGTCTTTGGCGTCTTTATTTTGCTCGCGCATCCATTCGACAAGTGTCTTGTAATATTTCTTCGCGGGCTCGATCAGATTCGCATTCTTCGCTGATCTGGCCAGATCCTTAATTGATCCGATGGCTTGCTGGTGAAACCCTGCCTCGTAACCGCGGCGAGCGGCGGCGAGTGTTTCATCCATTTGCTCAATTCCTTTCTTGATTTGACCATTCGCGACATAGGCAGCCCCCAATAACCCCGCGCGTTGAGCAATGTCGAATCGGTTAGCGGATATATCGCCCTTGTCCCTTGCAACGATTTTCTCGTAAAGCGCGATTCCTTCATCGAATTGGCCGGTTCGACAATAATCATACGCCAAGTTCGATTCTTCAAGTAGCAACCACGGGTGATCGGCGCTGAGATTTTTTGCGAAAATGTCCAACGCTTTTTGACGCATCGGAATGGCTTCGGCGACCGTCTCCGGAAGACGGCCATACATCCAGCCGAGGTTGCTGTACGAAACGCCCAAATTGAGGTCGTCGGGAGGAAGTCGTTTCTTGCGAATGGCCAGGGCTTTCAGTTTGGCATTGACGGCTTGCGGGACTTTACCCAATTGAAACAGAATCGTGCCAAGGTTATCGATGCTTTCGGCCGCTTCGGCGGAATCGCCGGTCGTTGCCTTCAAAATCGTGACGGCGCTGCTGAGGGCGTCGGCGGCGTCTTCGAGTTTATTGCGATCCGATGCGCTGCGGATGGCCTCATGCATCAGCGACCAACCAAGTTTGTCGCGGGCCTTCGCGTATTGCGGATGGTTGGTGCCGTAAACGCGGGCGGCAATGCCGACGGCGCGCTCGATGGTGGCGGTGGAGGTTTCGTAGTCGGCTAGGTTGAGTTGCGCATCGCCTTTTTCAAAGATGACGGTGGCGGCGAGGGGTGCGAAGGCGGGCGGCTGTTCCGCGAGTTTCTTCAACGTGCTGTCGGCCAATTCGATCGCGTCGGCGTATTTGCCATCGTCGACGAGTTTTTCGCATTTCGCCGTATCCATCGCGAGTTGACTGGCCACGTCGGGCTTTGACTTGGCCGACTCGAGAAAGATGTTCAACACGTTGGCGGTAATGACCAAATGGTTGCGATCGTTCACGAGGCCGAGCAGCTTTGTACGGGCGGGGGCGAGTTTTGACCGTGCGTCGTCGAGCTTGCCGGCATCGATGTCTTGCTGCACGGCTTCGATCTGCTTTTTCAGGTCTTCGAACTCGCTGCGCTGGGCGTCGTCGAGCGGCTTGCCCTCTTTGTTCACGAGTGGGGCGTCTTTGAGCGGAATTTTCTCGATGGGTTCGAACAGCTCGGCGTGGGTACGCTTGCCCGACGATTCGCCTTGCGCGAACGCGGCTGGCGACGCGACGGCCGCGCCAAGAACCAAGATCAAACACGAACGAATTGCAGTCGGATAAAACACGAGATTGCCCCTCGGTTTGGAGATGAATCGAATCGTCGAAGACCTACGCATCCACAAGGGAATACGACGTCCGCTAGCTATCCTAACGGTCGGCTACTTAACGGCCAACCGAGGCCGGTTTGGTTCGATTAGTGCTCAGCGTCCGCGAGCATCGATTCGAGTTGTGCAATGATGCGACCGGCGATTCGGCGTTTGCTACCGGCGGGCCAGGATTGCCAGTCGTCGCCTTTGCGGAGGAACTCCACCAGCGCTTCGCCGGCGTGCAGATTGTCGGGGCCGTTTAGCACGATGGCGTCGGCACGTTTGTTCTTCAACTTGGCTTCGGCCTTGCGGCGACCGTCGTGGTCTTCGAGTGCGAAGGCAATGTTAACGCGGTGTTGCTTGATTCGACCGAGCGTGGCGGCGATGTCGGGCGTGGGCCGTAATTCGATAACGGAGCGGCCTTGTTGCTTCGGGAGTTTTTTCGCGGCACGTTTTTTGGGGCGATAGTCGCAGACGGCGGCGGCGAAGATGGCGGCGTCGGCATCGGCGTAAGCAGCCTTAGCGGCAGCCAGCATTTCCGCGCCTGTAGTGACGCGCACGACGTTCGCGCCCGGCGGATCTTTGAGGCAAACGGGGCCGCATACGAGCGTGACCTGATGACCGCGGGCGACGGCGGCGCGGGCCAGAGCATCACCCATCTTGCCGGAGGATGGATTGCTAATGAATCGCACCGAGTCGAGAAACTCGCGCGTGGGGCCCGACGTGACGACGATGTGGTAACGCGGTTTGCGACGGCGGGGCGGCATGATGGTGTGTGGCTACGATGCGTCGGCGTTTTTCGGTGGATGGGCCAACATCATCTTGCTTGCGCGCGCGACGATGTCTGCCGGTTCGGGCATGCGGCCCTTGCCGATGGTTCGGCACGCCAACCAGCCTTCGCCGGGCTGCATGGTTTCGTAACCATAATCACCAAGGGCGGCGAGATTGCGTTGCACGATTGGGTTATCCCACATGCGCGTGTTCATGGCGGGCACGAGCAGGACCGGCGAGTTTTTAGCCAGCAGCAACGTCGATACGACATCGTCGCCGAGGCCGGCGTTGAGCTTGCCGATGGTGTTGGCGGTGGCCGGCGCGACGATCACGAGGTCGGCGTGTTCGGTGAGCCGCAGATGCTGTGGGTCGTGTTCTTCCGAATCCTGCCAGACGCTTGTCATGACGGCGCGACCGCTCAACGCTTCAAACGTGAGCGGCGTGATAAACCGCTGGGCCGCTTCGGTCATCGCGACGGTCGTGTGTGCGCCGCGCTGTACCAAAGCCGAAACGACGCTGGCAACTTTATACGAAGCGATGCCGCCGCAAACGCATACCAATACGCGATAGCCCGCGAGTGACGGATTGTTTCCGTCGTTACTCATCAGCGGCGCCGGCCATCTCCGCATCCTTGTAGTGGATTTTGCCTTCGTGGATTTCCTGCACGACGATTTCCAACGGCGTCATGTCGCCGGGTTCGATCATCGGGCGGGCACCGAGCAGCAATTCGCGCCAGCGCTTTTGAATCAGGGCAGTCAGGCGGAACCGACCGCCGACCTTGTTAATCAAGTCTTCATCTTTCAACAGTTCGATCATCGAAATGCGTCTCCGAGGTTAAAAATACCAATGTCTATTTATTCTAGGGGGCCGCGACGCCGCGGGCGAGTTGCTTGCGAACCAGCGTTTCGATTCGCGTAATGGATTGATCCAACACGTCATTTTCCACGAATGCATCGAACGCGCCCGACTGGCGAGCCAGATCGACTTCGCTGGCCGCCTTGCTGAGACGCTCTTCGATGGATTGGGCCGAGTCGGTGCCGCGCTCGGTTAGCCGCTTCTTCTGCGTATCGGGGGCGAGCATGATGAACACCGCCAGCGAGTCGGCCAACTTTTCGCGTACCTGTATGCAGCCGTACACATCGATATCCAAAATGATGATGCGGCCCTCGGCCAGCGCTTCTTCGACGGATTGCAACCGCGTGCCGTAGAAGTGGCCGTACACCTCTGCCCATTCGAGCAGTTCATCGTTGTCGCGCATGCGGACAAACTCGTCGCGATCGACGAAATGATAATCGCGTTCGGGCACTTCCTTCGGCCTCGGCGGTCGCGTCGTTACCGACACGCTGAATTCCGCAGGTAACCGATCGCAAAGGCGATGGCAGATCGTCGATTTACCGGCACCGCTGGGGCCGCTGACGACCAGAACCAGGCCGCGTTGCGTTGTCGAATCCGAATTGGGCATGCGCTATCGAGTCTTTCCCTTATCGCTATTCTACGTTTTGCACCTGTTCTTTGATGCGGTCAATGGCCGCTTTGATGGCGACGGTCGCCTGACCGATCTCGACGTTATTGGCCTTACTGCCGATTGTATTGGCTTCGCGGAGCAGTTCCTGCGTCAGGAAGTCGAGCTTGCGGCCGGTCTCTTCGGGGGCCGAACACAACGCGTCAAACTGTTCCAGATGGCTATGGATACGCGAAATCTCTTCGCTGATATCGCAGCGCTCGGCGTAAATCGCCACTTCGCGGGCGATAGCATCTTCGTGCGGTGCCAGCGAGCCGCCTTCCACGCCGCCCATGAGTTGGCCCAATCGCGACGTCAATCGCTTACGGTAATCATCGGCGACGGTGGGGGCCAGTTGTGCGATATCAGCGACTTTGCTGCGAATCTCCTGACAGTGCGATTGCAAATCGCGCAGGATGGATTCGCCTTCCTTGGCACGCATCGTTAGCAACTGATCGACGGCCGTGTTCATTACGCCTTTGACGATTTCAAACTGAGCCGCGAGCCGCGCTTCATCGATGTTCGGCGGCAACAGCACGCCGGGAATGTTTAACAGCGCCACCATATCGACGGTGATGCCGTCGCCATAGTCGGCGGAGATATCTTTTAGGCGACGGACGTATTCGGTGACCAGCGGCTCGTTGATTTCATAGGCCGATGACGGGTTTTCGTCGCGCACGCGTAATGAAAACATCACGCTTCCGCGCCCCATGCGTTCGCGCAGCAATCGATCGATTTCGGCCTCGAATCGCTGGAAAGACTCGGGCACCTTGATCGACGCCTTGAAATAGCGATTGTTGACGCTGCGGATTTCAACGCGATACGTCACACCGTTGTCGGTGGTGCGTCCTTCGCCAAAACCGGTCATGCTGTGAATCAAGCGAAGCACTCCGACGGTGGCCGCAGTGCGACCCGATAAACCGATGGCTGCGTGCGGCGCGGCGCGTTTTGCCATGTGCGAAACCGGGTTCGCGGTGCCGCCGTACCGTTCAAATCCGCGTTCTGGATATACGACGAAAGGCGTTCCGACTCAACCGGTCGAACGCCCTCGTTAGAAAAATCAGGTTAGTGCGGCGCTTAGCTGCCGGTCGATTCCGAAGCGGCTTCGTCGTCCATCGAAGCGTCGTCGGTTTCGGTATCGACGTCAGCATCGTCGTCGGTTGCGCCCGCATCGTCCGTTGCTGAGGTGATCGTGCCGCGATTGGGCGTGGCGACTGCTTCTTCGGGCGTGAAGACGAAGTTGCCCACGATGCACAACACGAGGAACAGCGCGACCAAGCCGACGGTGAGCCACGTGAGAAAGTCACCCGTTTTCGTACCAAATGCCGAGTGACCGCCAACGCCGCCGAATGCGCCGGAAAGGCCCGAACCGCGATTCTTTTGTAGCAGAATCAGACAGATCAGGATGAACGCCGTGCCGGTGATACTCAATCCGACCAGAATGCCAAAGAAACTTAACGCCAACATGGGATGTGTCGTCCTCGTTGTGAAATGTTGCGTGCTTACGCCGCAGAGGCGGCTGCCGCTTCGATAATCTTCAGGAAATCATCCGCCTTCAGGCTGGCCCCGCCGACCAGCGCCCCATCCACATCGGGGCAGGCCATCAGTTCGGCGGCGTTGCCGGGCTTTACGCTGCCGCCGTATTGTATCCGAATTTCGTCAGCCCGCGCGGGGTCGAATTGGGCCGCCAGACGGCTGCGAATATGGGCATGGGCGGCTTGAGCCTGCTCGGGCGTTGCCACTCGGCCGGTGCCGATGGCCCAAACGGGCTCGTAGGCGATGACCAGCCGGTCGCAATCGGCGGCGGACAACGTCGAGAGGCTGCCGGACAGTTGTTCGCTCAGGACCGCCTCGGTCTGGTTGGCGTCGCGTTGTTCGAGCAATTCGCCGACGCAGACGATGGCCGTCAGGCCGCGATCGATCACGGCGCGGGCCTTGGCGGCGATCATGTCGTTGGATTCGCCCCAAATGCGGCCGGAATCGTCGGTCGGGCCGATCGTGTTGCGCCGTTCGCTATGGCCGAGAATCACGTAGGTGCAGCCGGTTTCTTTGACCATGTCGGGCGAAACTTCACCCGTGAACGCGCCCGAGGCTTCGTGCCAGCAGTTTTGGGCACCGAGGCGGACGGGCGAACCGTCCACGGCCTTGGCCATGGGGAAGAGATAAATTGACGGGGGGCAGATGGCCACATCGGCGGCGCAATCGGCCGGTACGCCAGCCACGAGGCCGGCGGCCAGATCGCGAGCGGCGGGCAAGTCGAGATTCATCTTCCAGTTGCCGGCGACAAAGGGCCTGCGCATCGGTCTGCTCCGGTAATGAGACTAATTGGCGAACAAATCAGCCGAAAATCGAAAGCCCCGCATTGTCGCAGGAAATGGGGTTTGGGCAAGGGTGGGCGGGGGAGATTCACCGGTGACAAGTTGGCGATCCTGCGTCGTGGGAATCACCGGTTACAAACCGCTGCCACAGCGCAGACCTGCGATATCGCGGAGGCGCCGCAGCGCACGCTAAGCGTACGCCCGCTCCGCCTTGGGGTACGAACCCAAAATATGAACCGTGGGGCAGTGGCGGCGGATGTCTTCTAGCGTGGCTTTGACGGGGGCGTCGTCGGCGTGACCTTCTAGGTCGACGAAAAAGTTGTATTCGTCGTTGCCCGCCGCGCTGGGGCGCGAGGTGATCATGCTCATGTTGACGCCGTTGCTTTTGAAGGCGAGCAGCACTTCGACGAGGGCGCCGGCCTTGTCGGCAGTGACGAACATGATGCTCGTTTGATCTTTGCCCGTGGGCTTGCACGAATCTTTGGCGAGCACGAAGAAGCGCGTGGCGTTGCGCGGGTTGTCTTCGATGTTCTCGGCGAGAATGTGCAGACCGTAGAGCTGGGCGGCGAGGCGGCTGCCGATGGCGGCGGCGCGCGGGCTGGTCGAAGCGATCTCCGCGGCGCGGCTGGTCGAATCGGCGGCGACGACCTTTTCGCCAAGACCAGTTTCCGCGAGCCAGCGCTGCACCTGTTTGAACGCTTCGGGTTTGCTGTGCACCGTCTCGATCTCTTCCATGCGACATTGCGCCATCAGGTTGAGATGGATCGGGATTTGCAACTCGTTGCAGATTGCCACGCGGCTTTCGACGAAGGCGTCGAGCGTGTCGAGCACGACGCCGCCGGTCGTGTTGTTTTCGACGGGGACTACGCCGTAGTCGACGTGACCGCGAGCCATGGCATCGAAGACGCCGTGAATATTGACGAAGGGTTCGTATTCGACGCTGCTGCCGAACTTGCTGGTCGCGGCTTCGTGCGAGTAGGACCCGCGCGGGCCGAGGTAACCGACGCGCGGTGGTCGCTCCAGAGCAAATGAGGCCGACATCAACTCGCGGTAGATGGCGAGCAGTGATTCGTCGGAAAGCGGGCCTTTTGAGAGCGAGCGAATTTTATCGAGGATGGCCTTCTCGCGATCGGGCGCGAAGACGGCGGCACCGCAGGCGTTTTTAAGCTTGCCGATTTCGACGGCAGCTTGGGCGCGCTGATTGAGCAGGTCGACGATTTGCTCGTCGAGTTTATCGATGGTTTGCCGCCAGTCGTCGAGGGTGGGCATCGAATGAATCCCGCCTATGCCGACTGAAGAATCGGCAGCTTCACGGCGCTGTCGTCTTCGGTGTCGAACTCGGGCACGTTGCCGGCGATCACGTTGAGCGGGATCGACTCGGGCAGGGCGTGGGCCGCGGATTCGCCTTGGACCGAGCGAATCGGGATTTTGTTCATCGGCGGTAGGCTACGGCGACGAATCTTGCTGAAGCGCAGGCGTACGGCCCAAAGCGCCGTGCGGCGGGCGGTTTGGATGAGGCCGCCCATGCCGAGCAATTGCCACACGCCGTCGGCCATGTAGAGCTTGGTCTTGGGGCGAACCAGCGCCCAAGCAAAGCGCAGCGGGTTATAGAAGTACGCGTAGCCGAGCAAGATGTTGATCTGCTTGATCCACGGTTTGTCGTGGTGCGAGGCGATGACGTAGTTGCCGCCGAGCATGTGTTCTTCGATGCGCACGTTGCCGACCGACTCGTAGGCCATGCCCGATGTATACGTTCCGCTAAATAGCTTGGAGCCGGTCGCGGGCACGAGCATGAGGATTTGCATGCTGGGCGCGCCGGCCTTGCGCAGAATCTTGACTTGGTTGAGCAGACCGTAAGGCTTGGGGCCGCGACTGATGAGCGGTTGCTCGTCGTGGTGCATCATCATCGGCATCGGGTGAATGCCGTGGTCTTT
>JAUIHO010000011.1 GCA_030432035.1 Phycisphaerae bacterium | reverse complement strand
CCCGAGCGGTCCAATTCGAACCGCACGTTGAGCATTTCTTTCTGATTGCCCAACATCCGCGGCACAGTGACAGTTACCAACCCATCCGCCGATTCGATTGTGAAATCACTTTCATAGATACCGCCGTCGCGCGTGAGTGCTAAACACTTCAATCGCCCGTCGCCAACATGGTGATACAGGTAGGCATCCATGATGTGCTGCGCAGATTCCGGCAGCGCGGGCGCTTCGGTCCGAATGTAGATCGCATTAACGTAGGGTATCCATTCAACCGTTGTTCTTAGGCGAAGCGAGTCGGCCCCCACCCCGTGTGCATCGCTTATCCACGTGCGGCCCGCAATCGACGCGAGCGCATCAAAGTGAGCCGAAGGCTTCGCGTTGGGCCCATCGACGGCAGGCATCGGGCTAAGCGTTAACGACCGACGGCTCTCCCATTCGCCCAACGTAAACAACGACTTGCCATCGTGTTCTTGCAGGCGACTGCGAAAGGTATCGTCATCGTCAAACACCCAACGTGTTTTGAACGTTCGAACACCGCGCCCCGGATGGCCCGGTTGATGCATCTCAGAGTCGCCGTGCGCAGTCTTGCCGTCAAACGTGATGTGCCCTTCGGACACGCTGCGTCCCAACCCCGGAATGTCGGGGCTCAAGCCCAACGTGCGTATCTGCTTCCGCTTCGGGCAATCGTAAAATACTTCGAGCGATCGCCACGGGTTACCACCGCCGTCGGAACCATACGTTTGCGACAAAACAGAATGCCTACCCGGCCCCCACTGCCAATGCGTAAACATCAAGTTTTCGCTTTGCATCTCCAGCCGCCATTCGCCGGTCATGAACTTGGCGAATGGTGCGAGAGGGTTTGTCGCGTCGGCGGGCTTTACGCCTTCTTCACTTGCCACAGCAGTTTGCTTGTTGAAACAGATTGCAATCGCAAGAAGCGTTACCGTTAATGCCCGTACTCTTGTGTGGATTATGATTGATCGAAGGCATGTCATGCCGTGGGTTCCTATTATGGCGTGGAAGTACGTTGGCCTAACGTATTAAGAATCGTGGCGGCTGTTACGAGTCAAAATATTCGCGTATCACCTTGCTTGCTTGTACGACCTTTATACGCATCATCCTGCGGTTACGGTGAAGAGCTGCAGCTATCGGCGTGACATAGAAGCACTCCGAACCTGATTGCCTCATCAAGTGGCTTTGAAATAAAGATTAAATTGTCATCACCACAACCAACATCACTGTGCGGTAACCAGCCTGTCACATTGATCGCGGGTTTTAACGCAAGTGTATCGGGCAGTTGACGCTCACAAGACTAGCGACTTCAAACGCATCGTCGTCATCTTGGAATCAATCAAACGCTTGGCACAACATCGCGACGAATTGGCTTGCCGCATTCCGGGCACACGGCGGACTCCGTTCCGTACAAGACGTAACCGCACTGTTCGCAATGCTCTTCCTCGATCTCAATCTTGATGCGCAAGCCGCACGACGGGCACGGCGAATGACCGACCGACAAGCTGTGCGTCTTGGAACAACGCGGACACGTGAGCGACACTTCGAGCACCGTAGTGCGAACCGCGTCCTGTTTGTGAATGGCCGACACACGATGCAGAATTGGGATCGCGACGCTCGTGCAGACGTCGACAATGGCCAACGCGCCGATGATTCGAAAGACAAACTCGTCGTCGAACTCAAACAGCACGACGCTGATAATCAAACCCGCCAGCACAACGATGCTGGCGATGTTGCCGATGCGCACCCAATTGTATTCGCGTCGCAACCGCGCCAACCCGATCAACCCGATATGCGGCAACGCAATTGCGAAGACCGTTGCAACCACTGTCGCCTTTATCAACACTTCGTCGCTACCGGACCACTCAATCCAAATCAGACACAGAATCAACGTTAGCCAAACCGCCGACGCCAACATGCCGAGCGGTCCGATCGGCCGCCACCGCTTGCGCTCCCACGGAACCGCCGACGCCAACGCCAACAGCGACGCACCGGCTACCGTCGCCGTTGACCCGAGTATTTGCCCGACGAGCGATGTGAACTCACCGATGAGCAAACAGTAAACGCCGATCGCGCCGCATAGTGAGATGGACGCGATAAAGGCGAAGAGGAAAGAGCGTTGGGTTTGAGATCGCATGAATGAAACTCGATGGTTGGTTAATGCGTGTTAGGCGACGACGCTGTATCCGAACGTAGGGTCCGCATCGCGAACTACTCATACCACGCACGGTCAATTGCACAGCCTTAGGGTTCGCATCGCAGGGCTGTAGGGTCCGCATTGCGGACCATTCACGCCGCGCTTATCAAATTGCACGCGCACGGCTTACACGGTGCGCGGTTTTACCGATGCGCGGGTGCCCCATCCTTTCCGTAGGAAAGGTTGGGGAATCAACTTGTTTACTTGGGCGAATGAAACGACGAGAACAGCGTAACGTCAACCGTGATTCCCCACCCTTCGCAGACGCGAAGGATGGGGTACCCGCGCAAGCATGATCCCAGCCACCGTCGATATTCAAATGCGTCCCGTCACCATTGTGGCCCGCAGTGCGGACCCTACGGGGAGCCGTAACGACGTCAAAAAAAAACGATAATCGATCGAACAATTGGCGTGTTGTAAACCCAATTAACCCGCCTTGATTTCGTCCACCATATCTTGGTTCAGCTTCTTGGCTTTGACCTTGCGCTTGCGCGCTAGTTTGGCTGGAACCAGATCGCGCATCGAATCGAGCTTGCCGTAACACAATAACTTATCGTTGGCTTCGAGTTCGCGGCTGCCCTTCGGGTTGGAAATGATCGTCGTACCGCGATGCAGATTGAGCACGACGATGTCCTTTTCGCGCAGGCCCGAATCGACGATCGTTTGACCGATCAACGTCGAACCTTCGGGAATGATGATGTCCGCCACGCCGTAACCCTTAGAGACCGTCATGCGTTGGCGCAAATCGATCTCGGGGAAGTTCACCTGATTGGCGATGTAATCGACGATCGCGCCGGCGATGTCCAGCTTGGTCGCGCCCTCGATGCCTTCGAGCCCTGGCGAAGAGTTCACTTCCATAATCTGCGGCCCGTCTTTGCCTTCGAGCATATCGACACCCGCCACGCGCAAGCCCAATACCTGCGCGGCCCGCACCGCCGTCTCGGCAAAGGCCGGGTCGAGGTCGATTTTCTCCGCCTTGCCGCCACGGTGCACATTGCTGCGAAACTCTTCGCCTTGCGCCACGCGTCGCATCGCGCCGACGACCGTATCGCCGACGATGAACGCACGGATGTCGCGGCCCTTGCTCTCTTTGACGAAGCGCTGCACCAACACGTTTTGCTTGGCCGATTGCAGCGTTTCGATAATGGCTTCGGCGACCTTGGTCGTTTCGGCAAGAATCACGCCGACGCCTTGCGTGCCTTCGAGAATCTTGATGATGACCGGCGCGCCGCCGATGCGTTCGATGGCCGGCAACACATCGGCCCTGTCGCGCACAAACGTCGTATGCGGCATACCAAGGTTGTGACGGCTCAATATTTGCAACGAACGCAGCTTATCGCGCGAGTTGGAAATGCCGTTGGCCGAGTTCGGTGTGTACACATCCATCTGCTCGAACTGTCGCACGACGGCCGTACCAAAGTACGTAATCGACGCGCCGATCCGCGGGAGAATCGCGTCGTATTCGGAAAGCTCCTTCGAGCGAAAGTACAAACTCGGCTCGCCTTCTTCGAGATCGAGGCCGAAGCGCAGCGTGTTGAGCACCTTGACCTTGTGCCCGCGCTCTTCGGCGGCCTGTCGCAAACGAGCGGTGCTATAACAACGCGGTGCCGTCGAGAGAATGCCGAGTTTCATCGCCGTGCCTTTCGTTTGAAGCGTCGCGGTTCGGAGCCGAGCGGGATATCGACAACCATCTTAATAATTGCGACGCAGGTGCGAAACCGCGAATTGCACGTATTGCAAACAACGGGTTGTGCATGGGATGAGACCGGCAGCGCGCCATCGGCTTATGTAGGGTGGGTTGTACTCAACCCACCGAAACACCGACGATCCACAACAACTCGCAGTCACCGGCATATCAAACCGATTGCCAGTTGTAGGGTCCGCACCGCGGACCATCGGCAGGCGCGACATGTTGCGTTTCTTAGCGCCGCTTCCTTCAGAGTTAAGCAAAGCGCCCACATGAAAGCCTAATCGCTACCTCGGCGAACCCGCTGCCCAAAAATTATCGCTTCCCTGACGAAACGGTTGAATATCAGGGTCGTTTTGCAACATGGAGATTGAGATGCCGAACGACGCTGAAATCCTGCTGTTGTCGAAGAAGAAACGATATCCCGCGTGCCATCGAAGCATAACGCTGGGCGGATGTCTTTACTCGATTGTTTTCGGTGTGCTTCTCGCCATCATTGCAATCAGCGTTACCTGCGACTTCATTTATTACGACAACGTCGAATGGCACGGCGTATTGTCGGTATTGGCTCTCGGCTTGCTTGTCGTGCGCTCAGTCCTTCCCGTGCGACCGAAGATAATTCCCTACTTTTCTGACAGGTTGATGGACGACGCTGCGTCCGAAGCGCATTGTTCAGGCCATACATTGGCCGCGCAATGCGGCACACTCGACGAGATCTGCGCGAAAAGCGGTGTCCGTCCCGTTTCAGATTATGGGTTTCTAGACGATTTATCGGATGACGAACTTATTTGGTTTGAGCCCGCCGACATGATTAAGACATTCGAAGCGCTGGCAGCAGCAATCCGACAGTTAGAATCAAAAAATGAGATCATCGATAAACTAAAAAACGAAATCGACGTCATGCTTCGTGCGCTCTATGTCGCACGCGATCGAAACATCAACGTTTGTCTTCACCTACGGTACGGCAACTGTTATTCGGGCCTCGAGCAAGACAACCGAATCGGAAGCCATTTTTAAGGTTGTGGATCGGGTGCCCCGGGTTGGTACTCCAACCTGGGGCCTCGATTCGATCGTTGTCGTTGCAGCAATCTGATTCGATTCCTGAGAAATCAATTGCAACCCCACGTTGGTATACCGACATTGGCCACCCGGCGACATTTGGATGCACCGCCGTGCGAGTTGGATTGGATGCAGCGATGTTTGAATGCAGTGCGATGCAGATTGGATTCGATACAACGCTGCTCGGACGGACCAGGGCGCAGCGTGCTACGGGTCGGCTTGTCCGTCGATCCATGGTCAAGGAGGGTGCCAACCAGGACGGTACTTTGATAGACTATACGGAGCAGCTTCCTTAACTCCGAACGGAATCTACTTCGCAAGCAGGACTGGACATTTGACCCTTCAGCGGGTTTGTAGAGTCCGGGCAAATGATGACTCCAGAGATGCCAAGTTTTACACGCAACGTAGAGGCCACATTCAGCTTTCTTGGCAGAGATCGAGGCTTCGCGACGAACTCTGACGTTGAAAACAACGCTGTTACTTTCACGAGCGACAGACTCACAATCACGGTGTTTCGCGATCCGGCCTCCTACATGATTTATGTCGAGCTCCGGCGTAACGGCACGGGCGAAAAGTACCTGCTCCATGAAATTGTTCGCGCATTGGCTCCCGATGAAGCATCTCGATGCCAGTGCAGTGGTGCTGATGAACAAAAGACCCGTCGTTGTCTTAATCAACTGGCACAGTTGTGCGAACGGCATCTTCAAAAGTTTTTGGATATGGACGAACGGACTCTCGAAAAAGTGGCCTCGACGGCAAAAACTATGCGTGAGCAATACACGCTTGAGGCACAATACGGAGCAATTAAAGATCGTGCCAACCAAGCTTGGGATGCCAAAGATTGGCAAACGGCGCGAGAACTTTACGAGGAAGCGAAACCAAGTCTTTCCGATGCAGAAGAACGACGCTTGGATTTTCTGTTAAAGAAATCGGCGGGTGGCCCGCCCAGATGATCATATAGCCAAGCGCTGCTGCAATGCGTCGTACGCGCAGTCTCGTGCGCTGTTACGTAGCGCAGGGTGGCACTGGTCGGCTTGTCCGCCAGTGCCTTCGAGCGCAGAGCAAATGCCGCGCGACCAACCCCGCTCCGACCGTATCGCAATGGCCGCAAAGCGAACACCTTGCGTGCGGCGATCGATTGCATAAACCGTAACCCGGTGCGACGCGGCATGGTGTGGGGGCCGTCGGATTGGCAAGGGGCGAGCTGGCATGCGTATGAGGGAGAGACGTCCAACGCACCGATCCGGCCCACGGTCACACGATGGGGTTAAGTCCCCGCCGCGCCCGCAAACACTGGCGGCCAAGCCGACCAGTGGCACGCGATTTTGGCATCGATGTTCAAGCAGGGTCGCTAATTCTACCCGCCATCTCTACAACTACGACTTGCACCCAGCCCCGTTCGCGACGTTCGAGACTGAGGCCAATCGAATGTAAGGGGGCTAGCCGCCCCCTTACGATCCCCCGCTGTTGGCGGTGAGTCGCGCGACGCGCCGGCGTGCCATGCTCACCCTTCAAGGTGAGCATGCGAAAGCGGGAAATGGCATATCGGCGTCGCGAAAAGATTTGACGTCATCGAACGCATCACATGCTTGCCTTGAAGGGCAAGCATGCCACCCGCCGGTAATGCCATCGAAAACACGACAGGGCTGTGCACAACCATCGCATGCCGAGTGTATGGGTAGGCTTGTCTCAAGTATGTCGGAGAGCACTATTTGAGTTCCCCAAAGTACTACTTGAGTGGCCAGGATGTCAGCACGTAGTCTTTGCCGGGCGCGTGGCAACCCACACAACCCTGTACGCCATTGCCAATTGCGGGCACTTCCGATGCATCGGAAGTGCTGGTGACCTCATACCAATACCACCCGCGACCGGCGGCGGAGTCATTTTGCGTCTTGATGGCAACAGCCCACCCAGTTAGCGACCCGTCAGGCTTGAGCATCTCCTTAACGGAGGTGGCGCCGATCGGATGCCGGTCATTTTCAGCCTGCATAGAGGCGGCCAGCGTATCATTCATGTATGTCTTTACCGGCGCTTGCAATTTCGTATGGGGCCCGCGACCGGGATGACTGGTGGACTCTCGTGCATTCCATCTTCGATAGGCTCCGGTTTTTAGGTAACGGAAGATCGCTGTTTGATCGGTGGGGACCGCCGTACCCTGTACTGACGCGGGGGTGGACTGCGTTGCTTGCCATAACGCCGCCCGACCGGATTGGTCGAAATTCAGATCGCCGGAGCCCGCCGACGCATCCTTCATGTCATTGTTTTTTGGGGTGCCTTTGGCTCCGCGATCACGCGGGTTGTTCTCAGGGATCGCGCTGCCGAAGTTTTTGGCGGCACGTAGTACGGGGTAGTGCTGCGTGAATACAAAGTCGTCCGCCGCGCTAGCTTGATGGCATTGGTTGCAGGCGTTTGCTGGCAAGGCAGCAGCTTTGGAAGCCAGATTTCCGAGGTGGCCCTTGCGGGAAGCCGCCTCATCCGTGAATCGGAAATAGGCCCAATTTCCGGGTTCTTTAGCAAAGTGCCTGCCGCTCTTAACGGTTGCTTCGAGGCCGATGAACTCTCCCATGAAATAACCGTTACCAGAGACGGCCTGTTTACCTGCAACGCTGACCAGTTCTTTGACGAGGATCGTGTCCTCACGCCATTTACCGGTCCGTTTGTAATGGTCGTAGCTAGCCGGATCAATATAGACGTTATGGAATTCGGGAAATGCCGCTTTTCCATTGTTCATGTCATTGGGCGTAACCGGTGTGCCGACATAGACCCACGTTCGGTAGTCGGTGGGTCTCATGAGTTCGCCATCGGCGGTGATTTTGAAATACTGTTTTTTCTCCCGCGCTGCATTCTGCGCATCCGATGATTTAGTCTGGGCATCGGCCGTCGCCGCAACGATAGCGGCTGCTGTAGCAGATACGGCAAAAATGACCACAAGGGACTTGTTCAGGAATTTCATTTGTTAGTTTCCTCCAGATATTAATGTGCTGTCCTTCTATGAGGTGCCATTCCAAAACATGGCGTTATCGATAGAGACCGGTCATCGCTGCTGACTTTAAAGATGGCCTCAAATGACACGGTTGTTCGAGAGGCGAGACGTCCGAAAACGAGTAGCGGTTCCACATGGTCGTTTCACCGCTATGCTGCGTAGAGCGGGATTGCCGAACAAGACGAAAACGCGTAACGCCACTTCATTAAACATGGCGACCTTTGTAAAATATGACAATAAGGAGATGCCGAAGTTGATTCTCATTCCGCCGCACCCGGTGGCTTTCCGCCGCCCGTCGTGGAATCAGAGATGTTTCGAGTAATAGATTGGGTTCGGAAAGGACTGGCGGGAAAGATCATGGCCGCGCGTAAACAGCAAGTTGAGATCAGCGATCTTGCGCAGTACTTAGAACCTGAACAATTCTTGAAAACCCTGGCCCCATCTTTTTGTGGCCTTCTTGGTGCGCATCGTTTCGGGATCGCGCTGCTGGATCGTCAATCGGGGTATTTCGAGAATGTGTCCGTTTGGGATCGAGAAGAGGATAGGCAACTGTCGGGAACAAAGTTCTTGGCGCGAGAGGCTGCTGCTTCTTGGGTCTGTAAATATTTATATCCACTTGTTGGTCAAACGCCGAAAGACATGCGGATGTATCCCGGTACATTCGCTTATCTACTGCGAGAGGATTTTTGTTCAAACATGATCTTGCCGATCGATTTGGGTGATTTTGGGAAAGGTGTCTTTTATATTCTCTCGCGCACTGCGGGTACCTTTGGTTTTTCTAGCATGTCGATTGCGTTGCGGTTGCATGCCATACTTGAACCGAGTTTGCAAGCCCGCTGCGCGATGGTCGAGTTCCTAGAAGGCCAGAAAGTATCGTTGAGGTCTTCGTTCGAAGAGGTTGATGATGATCGATTCGCTTGCGAATCGTTGGATGATGTCCAACGCCGACATATTGTAAACGTTTTAGAGATGACCAACGGAATCGTCGAAGGGCCACGCGGAGCAGCCGAGATTCTTAAGGTTCTCCCGAGTACACTGCGAAACAGAATGAGGAAACTCGGAATATCGCGCACAAAGTAGGGCGGGGAAGCCGGGTCCCACTTCGCCCCTTAAAATCGACACCCTGTCTCGCCAGGTGCCACTCGCCTGCTGGCAGCCAGTGCCCTCGGGCGAAGAGAAATCTCGGAATAATTCAATCGTGATCGACCGTATCGGTGCGTAGGAATCAGTTTCCAACGACCGATTCGATCAGTATCGCATTGCGATACGGCCAATCTTTCCAGCCGCTACTTATGATGCACGCTACGTTCGAAAAACTGGCAGCAAGCTGACCCGTGGCACGCATCTTTCATCGCCGCCGCGTCGCGCACCATTTGCCGCCGTCGGCGCGGCGAATTGCCAATTCAGCGTTCCATTCCCTTAATGCAGCGTCGCATTTGGTCCACGCGGCGCTCCATTTGCTTAATGCAGCGCTCTGTTTGGTCCACCAAATGCTCTGCTGCGTCCATGCGGCGCTCTGCTTGCTTAATGCGGCGCGGCATTTGGTTAAGGAAATGCTCTGTTTGGTGTACGCGGCGCTCTGCTTCCTTAATGCGGCGCTCTGCTTCATCCACCAAATACGACGCTCGATTTTTATTGGGACCCGCGCGGGGGCCGTTGCCATATCAACCAAGTACGAATTTCTGCGGACGGGACGTTATTAAGGCTGAAAACGAGTGCAGAGTGAAAAATGCAAAGGGCAAAATGTGCAGCGCAACCCTTGCCGCTGGTTGAGCGCGAAACAACTTTGTATTTTGCGCCGGCTCGCCCACCTAGACAATCATATGACCAAAAGCTGTTGCAACGCGTCGTGCGCGGCGTCTTGTGCGCCTTTACGAAACATCCCGCGACGTCCAACGCGGACCGCTTCCTGACGGGCGCGGCTCTGACAATCGCGTGCTTTGCCTTTTGCCCTTCGCTAGTCGCTCTTCGCCATTCGCTATTCGCTATTCTCCATTCGCAATTTTTTCCATCCCCCCCATATACCCCCGCAGCGCTTTTGGCACTGTGATGCTGCCGTCGGCGTTTTGGTATTGTTCGATGATCGGGATCAAGATCCGCGGGCTGGCGATGACGGTGTTGTTGAGCGTGTGGCAGAAGACGTTTTTCTTGGTGTCCGTATCTTTATAACGCAGGTTGAGCCGCCGCGCTTGGAAATCGCCGAAGCGCGAGGCGCTGTGCGTTTCGCCGTAGCTCTTACGCGAGGGCATCCACGTTTCGATGTCGTACATCTCGACTTTGCCCTGCCCCATGTCGCCGGTGCATACCTGCAATAAGCGATACGGCAGTTCGAGCGCTTGCAACACGGCCTCGGCGTTGGCGAGGATGGCGTGATGGTGCTGTTCGCTTTCGTCATCATCGGCGCGGCAGAGCACGACCTGCTCGACCTTATCGAAACTGTGAATGCGATAAAGGCCGTGCGTGTCTTTACCGGCGGCGCCGGCTTCGCGGCGGAAACACGTGCTGACGGCGGCGAGCTTGATGGGCAGCTTGTCCATCTCCAGAATTTCGTCGCCGTACATCGCCGTCAGCGAGACTTCGGCCGTGCCGACGAGGCTCTTGTCGTCGCGCTCGCAGCGATAGGCCTGTTCCTCACCGCCGGGGTAATAGCCCGTGCCCTCCATCATCTCATCGCGCACAAGAACCGGCACCGTCACCGGCTCGAAGCCGCGTTCGACGATCGTATCCATCGCCAACCGCAAAATCGCCTGATGCATCAGCGCGCCGGCACCGCGCAATAAATAGTTGCGCGATCCCGCCAGCTTCACGCCGCGCTCGATATCGATGATGCCGAGGGCCGTGCCCAGCTCGACGTGATCCTTCGGCTCGAAATCGAACGTGCGCGGCTCGCCCCACTTGCGCACTTCGACGTTGCCGGAATCGTCGGGGCCGACGGGCGTTTTCGCGCTCGGCACCTGTGGCACCGTGAGCATGAGCGCGTGGAACTGCGCGCCGATGTCGCGCTCGGCATCTTCGAGGTCTTTAATCTTCTGCTTGATCTCGCCAGTTTGGGCCTGAATCGTTTCGCCCTCGGCACGGAGGTCGTCTTCGCTACGGCCTTCGGCCAGTTGCGCCTGGAACCACTTGCTCTTGGGGTTCTTATAGTGACCGATCTGCGACGACAGCTCTTTTAACTCGCTACGGTATTGGTCGGCCTGCATCTGATTGTTGCGGCGGTCTTCGTCGACCTTTAGCAGCGCGTCGAGATCGCAGGAAACGTTCTTATCTTTGATCGCCTTGCGAACGGCGTCGGTGTTCTCGCGGATGAATTTGATATCGAGCATCTTGCGGATGGCTCCTGTTGGGTGTTCTTAACTTTGTTCGCGCGCCGAGCAAAGTTCGCGCGCCGAGCAAACACCGGTTGCAAACCGGTGCCACAGCGCGGATTCGCGGTCGATTTACGCGGCGCGTGCTGTCGCGTCGTATGATACGGGCTGGGCGTGCGATTCAAAGCGACCGACGCGGCGGTTGCGGGTATAAAGGGGCCTATGAGCGAGATTCAGAAACGTCGAAACGTCGGAACGTCAAAACGTCGAAACATGGCTGCGGTTTTGGCCGCGTTGCTGTTGGCCGTTAGCGGATTGGAGTGCCCCAGCGGCGGCCCCGTGGGTGTGCCTGCTGGCTTTCCGCGAACGACGGCATGGATGCAGCGCACGATCAGCGGCACCGCCGGCGTTACGCCTGCCGCCGCGACGACGGCCGACTTCGATGACGATGGCCTGCTCGATATTGCCGTTGCCTATGCCGGGTTCGACACAACGCCCGCCAACATCGTCATTTTCTTTCAGACCGACATCGACACGTTTCAACCCGTGCAGCTGTTTACGACCGGCGCGAGCGTGCCGGCGGGCACCGACATCGTCGCGGCGGATATCAATGTCGATACGCGGCTCGACCTTGTGTTGTCAACCGACGAGGGCATTCTGTACGCCGTCGCCCCGATCAACGCGCGGCAAGGCGGCGATTGGAACGGCTTTATCATCAATCAATCCGGCGGCGACGAACTCACACCCTGGCGCGATGTGGCCGTTGCCAATCTCGACGCTGCCGCTGGCCCCGACATCATCGCCACCGGCGGCGCGACGGGCCGCGTGAGCTGGTTCATCAGCCCGGCGCGCAACGTGTCCGACGGCAACGCCTGGACGCGCGTGGACATCGACGCCGCCGACCGCGACGGTGCCGAGTCGATCGCGCTGACGAATTTGAATAACGACGTGCGCAACGATGTGGTCTCGTCGGCGACAAGTGAATCGACCGAGCGCATCGTGTGGTATCAGCAGCCCGTCAATCCGGCCACCGACGCGTGGCAGCGTTTTCCGATCGGCAACCTGCAAGCGGCCAGTGCGTTGGCGTTGGCCGATCTCAATGTGGATGGCCGCATGGACGTCGTCGCCGTCAACACGCCCGGCGGTCAGGTCGCTTGGTACGTACAGCCGCAGGACCCCACGATGGCGTGGGAAGGGTTTGTGCTGGCCGACTACACCAGCGCGCGACCGTTGGAAATCGCCATCGCCGACGTCGACACAAACGGCCAGCCCGACGTGATCGCAACGACGGAAACGCCCGGTTCGTTACGCTGGTTCACGCCTGCGCTGAACGTGACGGACCTTTGGATCGAGAACAACCTCGCCAATACGACGGGCGATGTCGTGGGCATCGCGCTGGGAGATGTCGATGCCGATGGCGACCAAGATGTGGTCGCGCTGTTAATAGGCGCGACGGCTCAGGACGACGCGGTCGTGTGGCTGCAGAACCCGGAATAGGTTCAGGGACGTCCCTAATTACTTGTATTTTCCGACCCACAATATCCGTAATACCTATCTCATAAGGCTGATATCGGCGAAACCACTACATCGTTCCGCTATCGCCCTTTTCTAATTGAGACTCAGTCTCAATTAGTCTTGACGATCTTTGCCGACCGCCGGATACTCGCGAATCTTAAACGACTTCCATGACTGCACCCGTCGGCCCGGCTGACGGTGCGGCAACGAAACTCACCGCACCAACGGATTTCGTCGGTGCCAGTAAACGACAACCGCCAACACGGTCGCGTTCATTTAGGACTCCCACCCATGACACGAATCGCATCCATCATCGCCTTGTTCGCCGCCGCCGGCATCGCGCGCGGCCATTTCATCTTTGTCGTTCCCGAAGCCGACGGCACCAAGTCGCAAATCATCATGAGCGAAACGCTCGACGCCCAGGAAGGCGTAAACGTTCGATACTTTCAAAAGGCCAACTTCTTTATGCGTGGCGCCGACGGCAAGCCGCAACCGCTTCGCTTCGAGCAACTCGACACGCAACGCATGACGATGGCCACGCCGGGCAACGGCACGCGCGTGATCTACGGCGACGCCGACCTCGGCGTGCGACAACACGGTCCGACGCCGCACCTCCTGCTTTACTACCCCAAGACGATCATCGGCGATCCGTTCGACAGCAAGACGGTCGTCGGTGGCGATGCAGCCGTTGAGCTGATTCCCGTCGCGGCCGATGGTGGCGAAGGCGTGCAACTCAAACTGATGGTGAACGGCGAAGTGAAACCCAACAGCGAAGTAACAGTCGTTCATCCCGACGGCGGTTCGGAAAAGACGACGACCAACGACGACGGCTTAACGCCTGCGATGAAAGCGTCCGGTCGCTACGGCGCATGGGCACGCCATTGGCGCGACGAAGCCGGCCAGCGCGGTGATGACAAATACGACCAAGTACGCCAATACGCCATGTTGGTCTTCGATTTCAATGGCAACGGCGCAACAGAACACCATGCCTCCGCCAACTCGCACGGCAACCCACATCAAGGTTCGAGCCCTACCGCAACAGTTTCGACGAACACGCAGCAAGTCTTCGACATGCCCTTCGCGGCCGCCAGCTTCGGTGCGGTCGCGTCTGACGGTTGGCTATATGTTTACGGCGGACACATCGCACCGACGCACGTGTACAACGAAACCAGCGCCTCGGGCGATTTCTATCGCGTGGACCTCATGGGCGGTTCCGACTGGGAAAAATTGCCGGGCGGACCGCGCCTTCAAGGGATGAACCTCGCCACGTGCAATGGCGCCATTTATCGCGTTGGCGGCATGCGATCGGTGAATCCCGAAGGCGACAAGGTGGACAACTGGTCGTCCGATCAGGTCGCACGCTTTGACCCCGCCAGCAAGACCTGGACCGACCTGCCACCGCTACCCGAGCCGCGCTCGTCGCACGATGTCGTCGTTGTCGGTCAACAGCTATATGTGCTGGGCGGTTGGAACATGCAGGGCAAAGAAAAGCAGCCCGCTTGGCATGATTACATGGACATGCTCGACCTGAGCGTGCCCAATCCGCGCTGGGTGCGCATCCCGCAGCCCTTTCATCGTCGCGCTTTGATTGCAGCCCAACTCGATGGTCGCATCTACGCCATCGCCGGTTTCTATTCGCACAGCGAAGCCAGCCTCGAAGTCGACATCTACGATCCCAAGACCGGCGCGTGGAGCAAGGGGCCGTCACTGCCCGGCGCGGATCGCAACGGCTTCGCGCCGGCCGCCGTGGTACACGACCGCTCGTTATACGCGAGCGTGGCCGACGGCAGCATGTATCGACTGTGCGAAAAGGGTGAGCATTGGGAACTGGTCGCACGCACGACGCCGCGCATCGTGCATCGCGCCGTGCCGTTTGGTTCGCGTATGTTGGTGCTGGGTGGTGCCACGCGCGGCGGCAATTTGGCGTTGATCGAAGCCGTGACGCCGCCGGCCACACACGACGGTTTGCAAATCGCAGCCGTCGATCGCGAAGCAGCCGCTGCTGCACTGAGCCGACCTCGCATTCGCTCGAGCGACGCCGTTGATTTGACGCCGCAACGTTCAACGAGCAGCAATGCATCCGCCGGACAAATGCGCGAAGTAGCAAAGACCGAAGCCGTCGTGGACGCCACTGCCGCCGTTGAAGCCGGCCAGAAATTTTGCCCAATCATGACCGACGAGCCTGTCGATGCGTTTAGCGCTGCCATCACCTATCGCGGCAAGACGATCGCCATTTGTTGCGAAGCGTGCGCCAACCGTTGGCGTCGCAACCCAGACAACTATGCCGCCGCATCGCAATCACTGTTGCCGCAATTAAAGGACGAAACGTTACCGACGCGGACCTTGAAGCAAGTCTATTGCCCGGTCTATAAGAGTCGCGTCGTATCCGAGTCGGATATCACGGTCGAATACCGCGGCCAGCAGATCAAACTGTATAACGAAACAGCCCTGCGCAAATGGAACGAAAACCCGGAACGATACGCCGACGCGTCGCTGTTACCGCAACTGGCTGCTGCCGAGTAAATCGCGCTCGCCATTCGATACGAGGTCAATCATCGGACAGAGCCGCGCCCGTGAGGAAGCGTTCAACGTGATGTGTCACGGGAAATAGGACGTAACTAACAGGCGACCGACCTCGGGTGCCCCTGCCCCTCTGGGGCTGGGGGACATACCCTTCCAGACGCCGAATCGACAGTGCAGGTCAACCAAGGCGCGTCGAACCCATTCGCCGTAAGCATCGCGTCCGATACAGCTCCCCAACCGATCATCGCGTCGCGTTATCGACCGTAACGCCCCCACTCTTCATCTATCGGCCCTACGGAAAATCCGACTATTAACGGGTACCGGAATGGTACTTATGGATATGCCCCGCGAGACGAAGCGGAGGCACGGGGGATCGTACATGCATCGGCGCGGGTTTACGCTCATTGAGTTGGTCACGGTCGTCGTGATTCTAGCGGTGTCGTCGGCAGTGGCCGTACCGGTGTACATCAGCTATCGCGACCAAGCGCAGTCTTCCGCCGAGCAACAAACCGTTGCCGCCATTCGTCAAAGCATCGCCAACCATCACAGCCGCGAACTGCTTAACGGCAAGAACACTTACCCGACATCGCTCGACAACGTTCCGGCCAATAGCGCGGCGTCCAACGGACTGCCATTTTTCGGTACCGTGCTCTCCATTCCGATTAACAGTGGCTGGCAAAAAGGCGGTTCCGCACTGACGTATGTCGGCCCGACCGGCGCAACGTATGTGTACGACCCGACGCGGGGCACATTCGGAACGCCGAGCGGTGACGACAGTGCTACGACGCCGAACGGTTCGAGTTATTCCCTGGCCGAATTGCTCGCGATGACGCCGGAACAACTGGCCGCATTGAGTCTCGACGAGATACACGCGTTAAGCGAAGAGCAGATCGCGGCGCTTTCCTATAAGCAATTCGAAGCCATTGCGAACAAACTCGCGCCCGAGCAAATTCCGTGGGCCACGCCCGAGCAAATCGCCATGCTCAGCGCTGAGACGTATGGCGATTTCAGTCAGGCCCAAATGGCCCGATTGACGCAAGCGCAGGTAGACGAGCGTGCCTTCGCCGACAGCGTGCGGGCGTTAACTTACAACGATATTCGCCACCTCGAAGTCCGCGCGATCAAGTATCTCACGACCGACCAGATCGCGTCGATCCCCAACAACTACAGCATGGGACAGATTCCGGCGGAACTGCGCGCTGCCTTTACCGAGGATCAGGTTCAGGCGCTCAACACCGCACAGGTTTCGATCGGCTACCTATCTGCGGATCAACGCGAACTACTGACCACTGCTCAGATCGAAAACCTCGGAACCTATGGCGATATCCGTCACCTGCCGGCGTCGCGCATTGCAGAAGTCACGACCGACCTCATCGCGACGATCCCCAACAGCTATGCAATGGGGCAAATCCCAGCAGACGTTCGTGCCGGCTTTACCACGGAACAGATTCAGGCCGTTAACACCGGCGATATATCCATCGGTTACCTAACCGCCGATCAGCGCAATCAGTTGACCACGGCGCAGATCGAAGGATTGGGCACGTATGGCGACATCCGTCATCTACCCGCGTCGCGTGTTTCGGAAGTTACAACCGACCTTATCGCGACGATCCCTAACAGCTACGCGATGGGGCAAATCCCCGCCGACGTTCGTGCTGGATTCACCAACGATCAAATCCAAGCCATCAACACCGGTGACGTATCGATTGGTTACCTAACTGCCGATCAGCGTAACCAGTTGACCACGACGCAAATTGAAGGGTTGGGCACGTATGGCGACATCCGTCATCTTCCGGCCTCGCGTGTTTCTGAAGTTACGACCGACCTGATCGCGACGATCCCCAACAGCTATGCGATGGGGCAAATCTCGGCGGATGTTCGCGCCGGTTTTACGACGGAACAAATCCAAGCCGTGAACACGGGCGACGTCTCGATTGGTTACTTAACTGCCGATCAGCGCAGCCAACTAACGACGGCGCAAATCGAAGGGTTGGGCTTCTACGGTGATATCCGTCACTTGCCGAGCGACCGAATCACCGAAGTCACGACCGACCTGATCGCGACGATCCCCAATAGCTACGCGATGGGGCAAATCCCCGGCGACGTTCGCGCCGGTTTCTCCGAAGCGCAGGTGCAAGCGATCGACACGGCGAACGTCTCCATCGGATACCTTTCGTCAACACAGCGCGAGCAGCTCACTACAACGCAGATCACCAACCTGAGCACCTATGGCGACATTCGCCATCTGTCTGCCAATCGCGTTGCGGAAGTATCCACCGACCTGATAGCCACCATCCCGAACAGTTACGCCATGGGTCAAATCAGTAGCGACGTGCGCGCCGGCTTCACGGCGTCACAGGTTCAGTCGATCGATACAGCGAACGTTTCCATCAGTTACCTCAACGACACGCAGCGCGGCCAACTGACAACACAACAAGTCGCCTCCCTCGGCTCCAGTGGCGACATCCGCCATCTTTCGTCGGACCGAATCGCCGAAGTATCGACGTCGTTGGTCGCACAGATCGACAGCGCCTATTCGTTTAATCAAATTTCGACCGCGAACGTGCAAGCGTTTACCGCCGCACAAGTTTCGGCCATCTCCGGCGACTTCTACGATTCAATCAGTCACCGCCTAACAGCAGAACAGCGTAGTTGGCGGTAAGAGCAACACGGTTAATTGCTAAGTAGCTCGGTGCAACGCCCACGCCACACCCCGTAGGGTCCGCACCGCGGACCATTCGCGGCGCGAACGTCCAGATGTTTAACAAAGGAACGACTGATGAACTCAATACGAGCAATGACATCGAAATCGGGATTGTCTGACTGACGAGTTGGTCCGCACAACGACCCCTACACATCTGGGGCTTGGGGACATACCAACGCGTTGAACGTTCGGGTACGCCATCTCTCCGTAGGGTCCGCACTGCAGACCATTCGCGGCGTGAACACCCATATGTTTAACAAAGGAATAACTGAAGAACTGTATACGAACAATGACATCGAAATCGGGATTGTTTGGCTGATGACTTGGCCCGCACAGCGGACCCTACACATCAATCGATGTCGTCGTAATCGAAGTCATCATCATCATCATCATCATCATCATCATCGTCATCGTCGTCGTCATCGTCATCATCGTACCGACGATAGCGGCCATCGCGGCGATACCGGTCATCATCATCGTCGTCGTCATATTCGTACTCATCGTCATCGTCGTCGTCCATGTCTTCGATATCGTCGTCATCAAAGTCATCGTCATCATCGTCGTCATCCGCGTACGCATCGACCAACACCCGCCCCGCCGTTGGATCGACATCGACATTGACGAATAGCTTCTCACCGCGACGCAGCCACAGCGTGTAGGGTTGGCCCGCACCGCGCAAAGGTCGAAAGCGTGCTTCGACGCGCACGTTGTCGCCTTCGACATCGCTGCTGCGATAATTGAACGACTGATTGGTGTCGATGGCCGTGACGTACACGCTCTGCGGTGCTTCGCCCGGTCGATACACGACGACGTCGACTTCGACAGGCTCGCGCGCGACGCTCGACCCGCGGATTTCGTAGTCGTTTTTCGAACAGCCGATGACGGCGAGCAGAAACGTTGCGACCAAACCGAGTGCGTGCGATTTCGGAGTCATTGAATCATCTCCCAATTTTTCAAGTCCATGGGCGAACGACCGTTCAAGCAATCGGTCGTTTCAAATGGGCATCATAACCGGGCACTAAATTCGACGTTCGCAGTCACGGCGATCCCCTAACATAGGATGGCGTGCATTCTGAGAACGATAGGCGGTGCCGCGATTGCCTCCTTGTTTATAGTTGAGTTTGACCTTCCTTAGAAAACACGGCAGGCGTGCAGCTTTCTGCGCCCCTGGGCAGGGGCTAATGTCACTGCGAACGACTGCTTCGGAATGCACTCCGAATGCGACCAAGCCCAACCAGCAATCCCTGCGTCGTCGTTGTGATTTTCTTCTCAAAAAAGTTGCCTGAGTCATGTTAGGGTACTACCCTAAAATAAATCCTAACATTTTCCGAAATTGGCCTTGCAACGCCGACGGCTTTCTGCGAGACTGCCCGTAGATGGGCGGAGCGCTGAGCGCGGCCCGGCCAATCACCCTGCTTTAACATTCGGAGTGCGAAACGTCATGGCGAAGACCTCGGGCAACAACGGATCGGTTCAGGAAAAACGCACCGCCGCCCTCGATCGGGCCTTGCAGCAGATCGAAAAGGCCTACGGCAAAGGCTCGATCATGCAGCTCGACGGCGACGTGTCGATCACGCGCGACGCCATCGGCACCGGCGCCCTCTCGCTCGATATGGCCTTGGGCGGCTACGGCATCCCGCGCGGTCGCATCGTCGAAGTGTTCGGCCCCGAATCGAGCGGTAAGACCACGCTGGCGTTGAATGTGATCGCCCAAGCCCAACGCAACGACGGCGTTTGTGCCTTTGTCGATGCCGAGCACGCGCTCGACCCTGCCTGGATGAAGCGCAACGGTGTCGACCCGAAGACGCTGTTGGTCTCGCAGCCCGATGGCGGCGAACAGGCGTTGGAAATCGCCGACATGTTGGTGCGTTCCAATGCGGTGGACGTGATCGTCGTGGACTCGGTCGCAGCCCTGATTCCCAAGGCCGAACTCGAAGGCGAAATGGGTCAGGCACACGTCGGTCAGCAAGCACGCCTGATGAGCCAAGCCATGCGAAAGCTAACGGCCGCCATCAGCAAGAGTCGCTGCATCGTTATCTTCATTAACCAAATTCGCGAAAAGATCGGCGTGATGTTCGGCAACCCCGAAACCACGCCCGGTGGCCGCGCTCTCAAGTTTTATAGCTCGATCCGCATCGACGTGCGTCGTATTGCTTCGATCAAAGAAGCCGACAAGGTCACCGGCAACCAAGTACGTGCCCGCGTCGTGAAGAACAAATGCGCCCCGCCCTTCCGCGATGCGCAGTTCGATATCATGTTTGATAGCGGCATCAGTCGCAGCGGCGACCTGCTCGAGTTGGGCGTGAAGTACAACATCATCGAAAAGCAAGGTGCATGGCTACGCTACGGTGACGTACAGTTGGGCCAAGGCCGCGAAAACGCCAAGCGCTTCCTCGAAGACAACACTGACTTGATGGAAGAAATTCGCCTGAAGATTCTGGAAGCCGGCGGCTATACGCAAACCAAAGCGGATGGCGAAAAAGCTGAAGAAACTGCCACCGCCCCGTCAAGTGATGCGGCCTCGGATGATAGTAAAGCGACCGAAGACGGCGCCGAAGAGTTGAACGTGAGCAAGTCGGCCCCGATCAGCAAAAAGAAAAGCCGCACCAAGAAAACGGCAAAGGCAACGGCTTAACGGTATCGCGAGACGCCCGTTTGACGCATGACCGTTAGTGATGATATCGCAAGTCGCATCCAGATCGTCCAGGGCGATATCACGACTTGTGATGTGGACGCCATTGCCAATGCCGCCAACAGCACGCTACTCGGTGGTGGCGGCGTGGATGGTGCGATACATCGCGCAGCCGGGCCGGAAATCTTAGAAGAATGCCGCACCCTTGGGGGATGCCCTGTCGGTAAAGCGCGCATCACCAAGGGCTATCGCTTACCAGCGAGGCACGTGATTCATACCGTGGGGCCGGTTTATGACAGCGTTCGGCATGACGCGGCTACCGTGCTCCGATCTTGTTATGGAAGCAGTTTCAAGCTCGCGCGTGAATACGACGTACTACGCCATCCACATTAAAGATGAGCGTGACGTCTACTCCCTCTTCCTCGCAGGGAGAGGGCTGGGGTGAGGGTTTCAGCCAGAGCGCAAAGCTTCGGAGCCCATACAATTAATGTGGATGAGGTACTTTGGCTCGCTTGCCTTTCCCGCGATCAATTGCGGTGCCTACGGTTACCCAATGATCGAAGCCGCGCTGATCGCGCTAAACAAAACCGTGCGGCAGATCGACAGTGATTCTCGGATCAAAAAAGTGTTATTCGTCTTGTTCGATCAGACAGGCGAGAATGTCTATAGAACGGCTTGGGCGAAGATGCGGGCTGGCTAGCGTGACTGAATCGTCACGCTTCGATGGATATAATCTAAGTTGTTGAACCGTCTATATTAAAAGAGATTCGAAATAACGGATGCCAACTGCGTGTTTTTCGACCCCATCATTGTAGATCGCATACTGGTCGCTGCTGCGTTGATCCTGCCGATCTTAGGCGTACTCGCCCTTAAGCGGCGTGGCATCATCATTGGTGCATTTGCCCAATGGGTCATCATTGGGGCCGCCGGGCCAATCCTGAGCAACCTCGACCCCAAGCACGAAGGCGGAATTCTTGACTCGATCTGGATCCTAGGCGGCTGGATATTCTGCCTCATTTATGCGTCGTTGATCTATGTTACGATCAAGTTGATTCGATACGGCCTTCAACGCATATTCCGAGAAACGCCGCAGCACCAATCGCCAGAATAACTGCACGAGATCATCGCTCCCCACCCGATTCGAGCTGAGTACCCTCGTTAAGAAACCCGCCTCAATGCATGGGTGTTTGATTTTCTAACGAGACCTCAGCCTGCGAACAATAACTCGATAAGACCAGTCTTAGATTGCAATGCTGCCCGATGAAGCGATATAGGCTAACATTGCCTTTTATGAACACCGAATCACAAACGCTACAAGCCTTTCTCGACACGCTTGCTTCCCGCGCGCCGACGCCCGGCGGCGGTAGCGGCAGCGCCATGATTGGTGCCGTCGGCGCCGCGCTCTGCGGAATGGTCGGTCGCTTAAACGACAAAAAGAGCGGTGAGGCCGGGCCGTTGCACGACACGATCGCCAAGGCCGACGCCCTGCGCGCCCGCTTAGTCGAACTCGCCGATGCCGACGTTGCCGCATTTGAAGAATTGATGCGCTGCTGGCAACTGCCCGCCGATGCGCCCGACCGTCAACAACAGATGGAAGCCGCCACGCTGGCCGCCACTCAAACACCGCTGGCCATCATGCAAACGGCCTTCGACGTGATGAAGCTGGCACTCGAAGGGCTCGACAAGTCGAAGAAAAACTGCATCTCCGATGCGGGCGTGGCAGGCTTGGCTGCCCACGCTTGTCTCGAAGGCGCGCGGCTCAATGTGATGATCAACCTACCGGGCTTCACCGACGCCGAGCGGCGCGAGGCGTTTCGCAAACAAGCCGATGCATTACGGTTTGAAGGCAAGAACCTCGCAGGGGAGATTCGCCAGCGGATTGATGCGTTATACGTATAACCAAATGTGTTGGGGGGCGACGACTTTGCCCCCGCAACACCGCCTTATTTAACGCAAACCAATCGCGAATGGCCGCTGCCAAAAAACGGCCATATCGCTCACGACGTCAATCGCCCTACTCCGCACCGGCCAACAACAACATCAACGCCTTTTGCGCGTGCATGCGGTTTTCCGCCTGATCGAAGATCGCCGAATTCTCGGAGCGGGTTACGTCGTACGTCACTTCTTCGTCGTAATGCGCCGGCAGACAGTGCAAAAACGTGCAATCGGGCTTGGCCTTCGCCATCAACTCGGCATTGACTTGGTATGGCATGAAAAACTCGCGACGGCGCGCGGCGTCGTCTTCCTGGCCCATGCTGGCCCATACGTCGGTGTAAATCACGTCGGCACCTTGCGCGGCAGCGCCCAGGTCGGTCGTCGTTTCAATGGTCGCCCCGTTAGCGGCCAGCACTTGTGCGCGCTGCACCGCCTCAGGCTTGGGCTCAAACCCCGGCGGCGTCACGATGACCACATGCATACCACTTAGCGCCCCGCCGAACATCAGCGAGTGCGCCATGTTGTTGCCGTCGCCCGAATACACCAATTTCAAACCGTCCAACTTGCCCTTGCGTTCAACGATCGTTTGCAAATCCGCCAACACCTGGCACGGGTGCGCATAATCGGATAAACCATTGATCACAGGCACCGTCGCGTGCTTGGCCATCTCTTCGACGATGTCGTGTCCAAACACGCGCGCCATGATGATGTCGACGTAACGCGACGTGACGATGGCGATATCTTCCGTCGTTTCGCGCTTACCGATGCTAATGTCGTTCGGCGACAGATAAATCGCGTGGCCGCCCATCTGCGTCATACCGGTTTCAAACGACACGCGCGTGCGCAGCGACGGCTTCATAAAAATCATCGCCAGCGTTTGACGGCGAAAACTCTTGGCAAAATCGCCGGGCTTTTTCTTCACTTTGCCCGCGAGCTTGATGATCTTGTGCAATTCGTCGGGCGTAAGGTCGGCAAGCGTAACGAGGCTACGTCCTTTAAGGCTCATGGCCGGGTTCTCCAAAGGGAAATCGGGGTCTTCATTCAATGGTTGGAAATATGGGGGCTCGGGCAGTTCGTGTCCATATCTCCTCAAGACCGCCTGCAGTTTTTTTTGATCGTCCGGCGTTAAATTGAAACGCATGCCGTCCACCACATCGGCGTCCTCGTATCGATATGCCGCCCCGTGCCGCAGCAGGATATCGAGCATGCGGGCATCGGCTTTTTTGATCGCGATGTACGTCAAGGACATCGGTTCGTATAGCCGTTGTTTCGGATTGGGATTCGCCCCGAGCTCGAGCAAGAGTTCGACCATTTCGTGGTTACCCAGCTGGGCGGCATTCTCTAAGGGCGTTTCGCCTTCGAACCGGTCGGCGGTGGTATTCACATCGAAGCCGAGGCCGACAAGAAAACGAACCGCGTCGAGATAGTTCTCGACCGACAACCAGTGCAGCGCCGTTTCGCTCATGTAGCGCGCGTTAAGCAAGCCGGGGTGGTCGCGCAGCATTTGTGCGGCCAATGGATGGTCATCGACAGCCGCATCAAGGAAACTCCGAATGCGTGAGACGTTGTTCGGGGATTTCTCGGCCACGATTCATTGATCTCTTTTGAAAGTCGTCACGGTGTCGTTCACGGTAGGCGGTGCATAGAGCATAGCACTGTTCATCCGGCGAACATTTTCAATTCAAGTCGGCAAGCGCTTCATCATCTGGGAACAATTCGCGCACGAGCGCGAGCAGTTCACCGTGCTGTGCGTCAAAGTCTTCCCATCGAGGTTCGTCATCTGCCATCGCGATCGAGAGCATATCGCATTCAAAACAGAACAGCAGAATCGCGGTCTCATTTCGCTTACCCGTGAAACGAACAGCCACACCGGGCACCGGCAAACAACGCTTCGTCATATTGAAGAACAATTGGTCGCAATGATTCAATTCGTTGAGCTGGGAACGCAAACGCATCAACCAATCCGCCAACGGCACTACCGCGTTAGAACGGGTGACGCCGCCGATCGACTTCCCCATCTTAAATTCCGAAGGTCGATTGTCAGCCGATATACTGAACGTCTCCAATAGCACGACATCTACCGAATCACTTGTCATCGCGAGCGTCCATACGTCGCTTCCGAAAAACTCGCTTGATGTATGGCAGCGCTGCCCGAAGAAGTAGAAGTTAACCCCTCCGACGATTACAAGTACCGCTATCCATAGCCAAACGTTGCGCTTGGAACGTTGTGGGAATTGGTCAATTGAATCCGAATCAGTCATTTATACGCCCTTTAAAACATACGTCTTGTACCGAGCATCTTTGTGACGCACTGACGCTTGGCGGCAGGATCAAAATTGGTAGTGCATCGATAGATGCATCCTGCATACATCACTTCTTATGAATCTTACGCAAAGCTTCTACGTCGTTCTGGTCTTTGCCGCGCCCGGTTGCATTTTTATTCTGTATCAAATGATCGATACCAATAACCGAAAAAACCGTACCTTCAATTTCAATTTCAAAACGATCGGCCCATGCAGCGTCAAAATCAACATTCTCAATGCTCGTCAAAACATCGATTCGCAATGGCGGACGCCCCAATTGAACAACTTGATCGGGTCGAGCAAAAGATTCGACGGACAAGCCCTCCACAGGAATACCAAATTGCCGAATGACGTTGATAACCTTCTCAACATTCGGTACCGACGATTCGACAAAGAAATCGATATCTTCGGTAAATCTTGGATGACCGTGAATTGCGACGGCGTAACCGCCCACGAGAAGATACTTAATCTTCGCCGCGTTTAACGACTCGATAAACTCTTTCCAATCGGCCGGGAGCTCCATAATCCGCACCTTCGTGTCGCGCGACCAACTCGCAAAGAATCTTCAACCGCTCTTGCGGCGTCAGGCTGCGATAATACTCGATATCCGCCGCCTCGGCCTCGGCATGGGATTTGAAGATGCGAATCGTCTTTTCCATACGTTTCATTGGGATTCCTATTGCGAATCGAATCCGCACGAGCGTAATGCATACCGATTCACGATTAACGCTGCCAGATTATAACTTGCCAATCCGTCAACTGAAAAAGAAAAAGACGCGCATTTCTGATGCACGCCTGTTCGATAATTCGACATTCAATGTCTTACGGTGGGCGGCTGTCCCCCAGCCCTAGAAGGGCAGGGGCACCCAATCATTCATCGCGCGAATTGCAAACCACTACGCTACCGGCTCCGCCGACAACAGTGCCGGCGCGATGCGTTCCATCGCCCAGTCGATCTCGCTTTGTTCGATCACGAGCGGCGGCGCGAAGCGAATCACGTCTTCGTGGGCATCCTTACACAAGATGCCTGCTTCCATAAACTTTTCGCAGAACCAGCGTGCCTTCGGATAGTTCGACTTGATCTGCACACCGATCAGCAAACCGCGACCGCGAATCTCTTGCACGGCCGGTGCGCCGACGGCTTTCAGCTTATTGCGGAAGTGTTCGCCCAACTCCATCGCGCGTTCGGCCAAGCCGTCGTTCTTAATCATGTCCATCGCCACGCGACTGACGGCGCAACACAGCGGGTTACCGCCGAACGTCGAACCGTGATCGCCGGGGTTGAACACGTCCATCACCTCGCGTCGCGACACGACCGCCGAAATAGGGACGATGCCGCCACCGAGTGCTTTACCCAAACACATCGCATCGGGCCGTGCGTCTTCGCCTTCGTGTTGCCATGCAAACGTATCGCCCGTGCGGCACAGGCCGGTCTGAATCTCATCGACGATGAACAATATGTTGTGCTTGGTGCAAATCTCGCGCAACTTCTTCAAGTAACCTTCGGGCGGAAGGATGATGCCGCTCTCTGCTTGAATTGGCTCAACAATAATGGCCACCGTGTTTTCGTTGACGGCTGCTTCAAATGCTGCGGCATCACCAAACGGCACGAGCGGAAAGCCCGGCGTGTAAGGACCAAAGCCCTCACGATATTGTTCGTCGGTGCTGAAGCTAATGATCGTCGTTGTGCGGCCGTGGAAGTTTCCTTTGGCCATGACGATCTCGGCTTTGTTCGCGGCAACGCCCTTCTTTTCGTAACCCCATTTGCGTGCCATCTTGATCGCCGTCTCGACGGCTTCGGCACCGCTGTTCATCGGAAGCGCCGCATCGAACCCGCTGAGCTCGCACAACTCCTTACACCACGGTCCGATCTGATCGTTATGAAACGCGCGCGACGTTAGCGTCACTTTGTTCAACTGCTTGGTTGCCGCGGTGATCAGTCGTTCGTGTGAGTAACCGAAGTTCAACGCCGAGTAAGCGGCCAACATATCGAGATACTTATTGCCCTCGACGTCGTGCACCCACGCGCCTTCACCCGATTCAATCACAACGGGAAGCGGATGGTAATTATGGGCGCCGTACTGGTCGTTGAGCCGCAAGTGTTCGGCGGTTTTCGTATCGGTTGCGCTGGTGCTCATCTTGTCCTCATTCACACGGGCGTGGTCGGTTACAGGTATTCGCGGCAGTGCCGCACGTTGTGTCTGGCTTGCGTGCCAAAAGGCAGCAGAATCCCAATCGTTCGGCGTTCCGTCAAGCCGCGATTCTATCTTGCTGCATCGGCGATTTACCAGCATCTGATAGGTGCGAAACCTTGTCAGTCACTGCGGCACCGATAAGATTGATCGCTTCGAGTCCCCGTAGCTCAATTGGATAGAGTGCTGGCCTCCGAAGCCAGAGGTTGCAGGTTCGACTCCTGCCGGGGACGTCCCATTTTCCACTACCCCATCCTAAGGTCGGCTCCCCATGCGGGTCTCGCCGACGCGGAAATTTTGCCGGAACTTTCAACTCTCAATGAAACGGCGGCGGTTTGACGCGGCGTCCGCCCTGCTCGCGTATCTGCCATCCAGTATTACAATCCGGGGTTTTGCCATCATCGCCCCTCTGGAGTTCGTGACGATGCCCATTTATCCATTCAATGTTCGCCGCCTCACGTTTTGGTGTCACTGCGTTGGCGTTTCACTATTAATGGTCACGGGGTGCGGCCCCAAGGCCGAGATCGTCGGCACGCGCGCGCTTCGCATCGATACCGGCAACGGTCTCGAATCGATCGCCATCGAATCGATGTTTAAGACCAAGAGCATGCACGGCCAACAAGTGATCTATCGCGTCGGCTTGGTTAATAGCCAACAGCAACCGATCCGCGCGCCGGGCAATAGCTATCGCGATGAAAACGGCAACCTTGCTGCAACCAAAGCAGCCATCGCCGAGGAAGCAACCGGTCGCCCCACGCACGTACGCGTTCAGTTGCCGATGCGTTCGATGGGCCTGAACGAACGGCATTTGCCTGTGTATGGTCAGGCGCGACTCACGCTGCCAAACGGCGATGTCATTGCCGAAGACCTAGTCGAATTGCCCCTGCAATACGCGGATGTAGGCACAAACGTATCGCACCCGGAGCCCACCACCGAACGGCGGGCTGCCGGTCCCGCAGGTGCGCCACCGCCAGAATTCGCGCGACCGCGCAGCACTGCACTGGCAGGCCGCGATGACCTTCAATCGCAGCCTCGCAATGACAGCGATCGACCCGCGCCGCGCGCGGAGCCGGCCGGCTCGATCAATCCGCAGATCGGCGATTCAATGGCGCGTGAGTTGGTCGAGCAGGAAGGCTTGGTCAAAGCCAATCCGAACAACGTGCAGAACCAATTGCGGTTACGCATGATGTACGTCGCATTGGGCCGCCACGAAGACGCGTTGGCCTTTATTCAAGGCACCAATCAGGAAAACCATCGCGAGATCACCGAGTATGTGCGCCGCTTTGTGCCGACGGAAACGCGGCCGTCAGTTTCAGCTCCCGAGGGCTATGATGCCCCGCAACCCACGCCCCAGCCAACGCGACCCACTCCCGAACCACGCGTTGCGAGGCGCGAGCCCGAACCAACACGACCAACAGAAACCGCATGGACACCTCCGCCGCCCACCCGCCAGCCCGAACCGGTGGCCGCGCGGCCCGAGCGCGAGCCGCTCATCAACCGCCGCCCAGTCGAGCCAGCACCAGCCAAAGCGTTAGCGATTCCCAAAGCCGCGATTTGCAAGCGGGTAAATGGTTTTGGCGATTTCGTGACGTTCGACGGAAACCGCTTTAAACAAGACGATTTCCCCACGTTTCAAGCCTATATCGAGGTTGAAAATTACACATCCACGCAGACCCGAAGCGGCATGTACCGCACCCTTCTGGCACTCGAGCAGCGCGTGTTTGACGAGCGTGGCGTTGAGGTCTGGGCCCAACCCGCCAAGGAAGTTGTGGACGTCAATGACCAGCCGCGCGACACGTTTTTCCTACACGTAGGGCCGATTCGCTTCGCCCAGGAGCTGGAAAAGGGCCGATATCGGATGGTTTTTGATCTGACAGATCGCACCAGCGGACAAAGCACGCGTAGTGAAGTCGGCTTCGAGGTAACAGGCGGATAAGACCCGCACTCCCAGTATCGAAATCGCGGTTTTGCAATGTCGAAATTGGGCTGAAAATTTCCCATTTTCGATTCATTGTTGTTTGACAGAGCGTAACTTACGCTTATGATCCGACCGGTAATGGTGGCAGCAATCCGCTGTACGGGCGATTCGGGCAGGTCCTAATTCAGCTTCGAAGGCCCGGTTTTGGCGATTGTTGCACGGGAAAACGACCGACTTACCCATTCGAGGGACTTTCTAAAAAGGGTCGGTCGCTCTCGGCCAAGCGTTGAATCGAAAAGGATTCAGGTTTTTCAGGATTGAAAGCCTCGCTAACGCAGCCACCGGGAACAAGGGAATGCGCGGTCAGTCTTTGGCTGACAAATTTTGAAAACTCAATATGTGCGGTAATACTCCGGGCTGAGGGCAATGCAAGATTTGCCGAATTCCGGTGCGTTCATAGGGTGTTTTCGTGTCGATACTTCGCGGAAGTGTCGAAGTACTAAGAGGTTGAGTTGGAAGAGCCCCCGACGTGTGTCGGGCGCAGCAATCGCAATTCTGAAAAGTGCTGCCGGCAAGTGTAGTGTTCATCGGCAGACGTCAGATACGCAGTTATCACATTACTTGAGGAGATGGACTGACATGATGAGCAACCTGACGAAGCGAATGGCGACTTCAGTCATGATCGTCGCCGCGTTGGGCACTCTGGCGGGCTGCCGGAACCATATGCCCCACGCATTTACCTGGCCGGCCACGGGTGACACGATCCCGACGCATCCCAAGCCGCCAGAAGGTGGTTATTACTCGAACTGGGATCCCTATGCTGCCGAGCTGACGGTAGAGCACGTCGGTTCCGACATCAATCCCGTTCAAACCCAGCACGTGCTGGTCGCTACGGTGCGCGACAGCGAAGGCAAGCCCCTTCCGAACCGCCGCATCGAGTGGATCATTTCTGAAGGCAGCGTCGGCGACATCGTCGAAGTTGACGAAAGCGGTTGGCGCGCCAGCCGTGGTTACAAGGTGGACAACTCGTTCGCCGTGTCGCACACGAACAACTTCTCGCACGTTCTCGACCGCGGTAATGACGATCCTTCGGACGACATCGCCCTCGAAAAGGGTCAAAGCTGGTGTGTGATCACCTCGCCGATCGAAGGTGAGACCTACATCACCGCTTACTGCCCGGCCATCTACGACTGGTCGAAGCACAAAGTTTTCCTGACCAAGAAGTGGCAGGACGTCGCATGGCAGTGCCCGGAACCGGCCACGAACCCGGTTGGCACCACGCATGAATTCGTCACGTGGGTTGGCAAGCACTCGGACGGCACGCCGCTCCAAGGCTACGAAGTCACCTACCAAATCCTCGACGGTCCGGCTGCTACGTTCGTCAACGGCGGCACCAGCACCACCGTCACGACCGACGCTTCGGGTTACGCTCGCGTAACGCTGCAGCAGACGCAGGAAGTCGAAGGCACCAACCGCGTGCAGATCGACATCGTTCGACCTGAAAACGTCACCTGCTGCAAGCCGCCGATTCACATCGCCACGTGCGAAACCTCGAAGACCTGGTTGGCACCGAGCATCGGCATCACCAAGGACTGCACCCCGCGTGCACTCGTTGGCGAGCAGTTCACTTACAACATCCGCGTGTTCAACGACTCGCAGATCGCTGCTGAAGACGTAACCGTCACCGACAATCTGCCGGATGGCATCAGCTACGTTTCCAGCAATCCTGGTTCGAACGGTGGCGGCAGCGCTTTGAGCTGGTCGCTCGGTTCGATCGGTGGTGGCGAAAGCCGCGACATTCAGGTTACCGTCACGGGCAGCCGCGTCGGCACCTTCACCAACTGTGCTGAAGTTCGCACCCGCCGCGGCCTCAACGCTCGCGACTGCTGCGACACGGTCATCACGGCTCCGGCTCTGGCACTCGAAAAGACCTGCCCGGCTGAAGTCACGACCTGTGACACGATCACGTACACCCTCACTGTCCGCAACACGGGTGACGGTCCTGCGACCAACGTTCGCGTGACCGACAACCTACCGGATGGCATTGTGACCAGCGATGGTCGCCGCACGGTAACCTTTGACGCCGGTACGCTTGAACCGGGTCAGGCCAAGAAGGCTGACATCACGGTTCGTGCCGAACGCACGGGTACCTTCGATAACGTTGCTACGGCTCAGGCTGATGGCGGTCTCTCGGCTCAGGCCAACTGCACCACGGTTGTCCGCCAGCCGGTCCTCCAGGTAACCAAGCAAGGTCCTGGCCAGCGCTACATCGGTCGCCCGGGTGATTACACGATCACCGTCACCAACACTGGTGATGCTCCGGCCGCCAACACGCGTCTCGTTGATGACATCCCGGCCGGCACGCAGTTCGTCTCGGCTTCGGATGGTGGTGCCGCCTCTGGTGGTCAGGTCAGCTGGAGCATGGGCACGCTCAATCCGGGCGAGTCGCGCACCGTTAACCTGACGCTGCGGTTCAACACCGCTGGCGACATCCGCAACACCGCACGTGCCACGGCCGTTTGTGCTGAGGCTCAGGACTCGACCGAAACGCCGGTCCGCGGTATCCCTGCTGTTCTGCTTGAAGTTATCGACATCGATGACCCGGTAGAAGTTGGCTCGCAGACGACCTACGTCATCACCGTGACCAACCAGGGTTCGGCTGTTGACGAAAACATCCGGATCACGGCCACGTTGCCGCCGCAGGAAGAATTCGTTTCGGCCTCGGGTGCAACCAACGCCTCGGCGACCGGTCAGACCATCACCTTCGCCCCGCTGCCCTCGTTGGCACCGAAGGCCAAGGCAAGCTGGCAGATCGTGATTCGCGCCGGTTCCGCTGGTGACGTTCGCTTCGCGGTCGAAATGACCACGGATAACCTCACCTCGCCGGTGAACGAAACCGAATCCACGAACCTCTACTAACGTAGAGTTCCGTTAAGCCTTTAGGGCATGGCCGGATGGGCAACCATCCGAGCCATGCCCTTTTTTTATGCGCATATCCCGCGGAAATCATAAGTTCGGCCTAGAAACGAAATAGGTTCTTGTGTACCTTTGCGGTGCTGTAGGCCGAGCCGACCCCGCACGTCATTCGGTCAATTCGTGAATCCAATCTTTCTTTGATCGTCCGCAGGTGTGCGGGCCTAATTTGCAGGAGTGAGGAATACAGACATGTGTAGAAAACGAACGCAACTATTGTTGTGCGGTCTAGCCGCCACCTTGTTGGCCGCCAGCCCGTCGATGGCACAGACCCGTCGCAGCACTGCCCCCGCCGGTATGACGGTCACAAGCAAGGCCTACCCCACCGGCAATCAGGGCAATGCCATCCTGATGCTCGACCGCATTCATCCGGTCGAAGCGCGCGTGAACGAGCAGATTAGCTACACGATTCGCGTGCGCAACCTGACCGGCGGCACAGTCGAGAACGTAACGCTGATGGAAAAAATCCCGACCGAGTTTTCGGTCAGCAGCATTTCACCGGAGCCAACTACTCGCGCCGGTAGCGATGCGATTTGGACGGTCGGAAACATCGGCCCACGTCAGGAAAAGACCGTGCAGATTACGGGTTCGGCTGCAGCCGTAGGAATGATTCCTTCCTGTGCGACGGTCACGTTCAGCACCGAGTTCTGCTCGAGCATTCGCATCGTCGAGCCGCAAATCGCACTCGTGAAGCAAGCGCCCGACACGGTCATGCTGTGCGACCCGATTCCATACAAGCTGATTGTGAGCAACACCGGTTCCGGCGCTGCTCAGAATGTCGTGATCGAAGACCAATTGCCACCGGGCATCACCACTGCCGACGGCAAGCGCTCCGTCGTCATGAATGCCGGCACGTTGCCGAGCGGTCAGTCGCGCGAGTTTGCCTTTAGCGTGCGTGCTGCCGACGTCGGCACGTACACCAATACCGCCGTCGCCACCGAAGCGGGCGGTCAACGCGCCGACGCATCTGCAACGACGCGTGTGGTCAAGCCGATCCTGACCGTCAGCAAGACCTGCCCGTCGCTGCGCTACCTCGGTCGTCCGGCGCAGTTTGATATCACGGTTCGCAACGACGGCGACGCCGAAGCTCGCAACGTCATGCTGACCGACCGCATCCCGGCTGGCTTGCAGTTCCTGCGTGCCAGCGATGGCGGTCAGATGTCGGCCGGTCTTGTCAATTGGAATGTTGGCACGCTTCAGCCCGGCGACTCTCGCACGGTAACGGTCGACGTCAACTGCACAACGATCGGTTCGCATCGCAACACGGTCGTTGCTAAGAGCTACTGTTCCGAAGCCAGTGCCGAATGCACGCTCGAAGTTCGCGGTGTGCCCGCGTTGCTGCTCGAATGTATCGACGTGGAAGACCCGATCGAAGTCGGCAAGCAGATCACGTACATCATCACCGTGTTGAATCAGGGTACGTCGGACGGCACCAATATCGTGATCGAAGCCACGCTGCCGGGTGAAGAAACGTTTGTTGCTGCAGACGGTCCGGTCAGCCACCGCAACAACGGTCAGGTTATTCGCTTCGAGCCGCTGCCGTCGCTGGCACCCAAGGCGTCGGTCAAGTATCGCGTCGTGGCCACCGGCGTGGGCGTGGGTGACGTACGCTTCTCGCTGCAAATGACGAGCGATCAGTTGACGTCGCCGGTGAACGAAACCGAATCGACCAATATCTACTAAATCGCGGCTCAGCCGAGCCTGAGACCCATCCGAGCCGCCGCATCGATGAAAAATCGGTGCGGCGGCTTTTTTCGTTTTGGCCCTCCTCTGGCCACTTAGTACACGCAAAATCTGCCTTAATTGTCCGCCATCTACGATTCAGATAGCATTTAGAAAACCCCTCAATGATGCGTGCACCGCATTCATCAGAAAGGAACACGTATGCATAAGTATCTGAGTTCGATGTTGTGTCTGGCCGTGATCGCCGCCCTGCCCGGCTGTGGCGACGATGACGACCGCCGCGTCCGCCATCGCCACGACGACCGTCGCCATTACGATCGCGATGACGACTACGACGATGATGATTACGAATACGATGACGACGACTTCGAGTACGACGACGATGACTACGAAGATGTTGTGATCGAACATCGCCACGTCTGCACCGATGCATGCTTCAATCATTACTACAACGGCAATCGCGTCGTCGTGATTCGTGGCCACCGCCACGGTCCCAATTGTGGCCACCGCTTCAACGGGCGGTATTGGATTCGTGGAAAACGCGTGCGTCGCGGCAACGTGCGACACGTTTGCACGCGCAATTGCAACAACCACGTGTACCAAGGCGGCCGCCTGATCACCGTACGTGGCCACCAGCACAACCGTCGCTGCGGTCACGTTTGGAACGGCACGTATTGGGTGGTGGGAGCCCGTGGGGGACGTGGCGGTACCACGGTGATTCGCAAGCGACCTACTCATGTTTGCTCGCGAAGCTGCCACAACCACTTGTTCGACGGCAGCCGCGTGATCACGCTCGATAACCATCGCCACGGTCGCACTTGCGGTCATTCATGGGACGGCACCCACTGGATCGTCGATCGCGGCACCAAGGTTTACGACAAGCGTTCGCGCCGCCGCTAACGGTTGCGTGTTTCGATAAGATTGTTCATCATCCTCGCGGATTAATTCATGGTTTGTGGTCGCGCCAGATTAGCGAGACCCGATGTAAGAGGCCTTCAGAATGACACGACGATTCCGAACTCTGTTTTCACTAACGCTCTGCAGCCTGACCGTCATGTGTATGGGCGGCAATTGCAATATCGATCTCGATGATCTGCTTGACAGCCTCGAAGATATCGAAATCACGATCAACAACACGGTGAACGAAGTGCAGGTCATCGATACGACGGCACCGGGCGCAACACTTCCGGGCGGCTTCGACGACACGGGCGACACGATCATCATCGCCGAGAATGCGACGGTCATTACCGACCCGTCCACGCAGTTGGTGATCGAAGAACTGCCGGATATCACACTGCTCGGTATCGAGAACATCACCGGCTTCGACATCTTCATTCAGTATCTCGTTGATGGTGAACTGCAAGGCGTGTTGGTCTTCGATGGCGAAACGCTGCTGATCGAATACCCGTGTCTCTTCGATATCGAACTGGTATCTGAAGACGACTTCGACCCGTTCACCGGCGATCTCGTCGATTCGTTCGATCTGACGGGCATCTTCTTCGAAAACCCGCTCGATTTTGAATGTGGCGATGCACTGATCATCACGGTCGATCCGGTCGAGATTCAGGCGTCGGTAGAATTGATCGACCTCGTCTAAGTTCGATTTAACAATTGCTTAACAACCAAGCCCGTCGAGTCGCGACGCAATGTCGTCGCACCCGACGGGCTTTTTTCATCACCCGTGCCTGCTCGCCTTCATCAATCACGACGAACTCGTCTTTCGCTTACCATCATCTCGGCGTTGGTTTTGAACCTCGTCGTCGGTTGCTCTGCGCGCAATTCGCTACGGCTATACGTTAAGATTCCGGAGCGATCGGCAGTTATCTTTTTTGTTGACGGGCTCAACACCGAAAGCATTGAACAACTCGCAAGCTCCGGACGATTGCCGACATTGAAGCGATACTTCATCGACGACGGTGTTCGATTTGCCAATGCATATAGCTGCATCCCATCGGATACTTACCCGAATGCGGTGTCGCTGCTCACGGGGAAAGTGCCGGGCAATCATGGCGTCGTAGGGAATGTTTGGTTTGACCGCAGCTTGCCCGCTCATGCCGATTACACCAAGGCACTGAGCTATCGTGACGTCAACTATCACGTGCAGGAACCGACGATCTATGAGTTGATTCGACCATTGCGATCCGTCAGCATGCAATGCGCCACGTCGCGCGGCAGCACTGTGGACCATCACGGCGGGGTCGTCGAAGGCTTGCAATGGGTCGGCGGCAATTTCTCGGCAATTGATTCGTTTTCTAGTCGCGGCGTGCACGATACGATCGAAGCTGCGAACAAATGGCGCGAATGGCCCGCCCTGCAAATGTATTACTTCCCGGCCGTCGACAAGTACGGTCACGAATTTGGACCGCAATCGCGTGAATACGAGCGCGCCATCGAGCACGTCGATCGCTGTATTGGTCGAGTGCTCGCGAAATTCAATCAACTTGGAATAACCGAGAACACGCTCCTTGTGCTCGTATCCGACCATGCACAGATGCTTACGCCCGAAGCGCAGCAATTCGAACCGATGCATGAATTGATTTCTCACTATGGCAGTCGGCTTGCCGCAGGTTATCCACTCAGCGGCACCTCGCAGAAGCGATATAAGGAGTTGCGCGATAGAGACATTATCGCCGTTCCGTTTCGACGGCGTTTGGAATTACACGTGCGCGGTAAGGCGGGTTGGAGCGAGCCGGCAGATAGTGCGACTGTCGCACACGTCGCCGACGAAGTACTGAGGGTATTGCGCGAGTCGGCTGCGACGAACGATAGTTGGCCAGCTTATCTTGAAATGATGGTCACGCGTGCGGATGACCGTGCCGCCAATCGCGAGATTCAACTGCGCATTCTGACCTCTAAGGGCGTGCGCCTGATCGACGCAAATCAAACCGATGCCGACTGGTTTGGCAAAGACAGATACCCACCCGGCACATTGGATGAGCTACGTGCTCTTATGCAACACCGTCGTGCCGGTGATATTCAAATGTTCGCAGCTCCCGGCTTTGCTATGTTAAAAGGCGAACCCGGTGGCCACGGAGGCGTCAGCCCGGCGGAGCGACATATCCCGCTCATCTTTAGTACGAATGCTTTAACGCCAAGGCATGTGGATACGCCCGTGCGAATCGTGGACGTGATGCCGACGATTATGGAATGGTTGGGATGTCGAGATCGCGTTCCGACGGGTTTGGATGGACGCAGCTTGATGCCACGTTTGCGATACTTAAATAGTCGCGGCGTTGATGAAAACGAACTCGGTCCGGCCGAGAAGTGACCGTGTGGCTAGGCCAATTCACCAATGACTGCGTTCTGGATGACTTATTCGCTATTAGCCGATACAAAGCGTCGCCGCTGCTCGCGGAATTGAACTGATCAACTTCACTGCCAACAATCGCAAATTTGAGACAACCTATCCTGCAATCAACTCAGCAATCTGAACGGCGTTCAGTGCGGCACCCTTTCGTATCTGATCGCCGCAGACAAACAGATCGAGGCCGCGTTCGTCGTCGCGGCTGATGTCGCGTCGAATGCGGCCGACCAAACAATCATCCTTACCGCTGGCATCGATCGGCATCGGAAAATAATTCTTCACGCGATCGTCAACGACTTTCACGCCGGGGGCCGTCGACAATATCTCCCGCGCGCGATCGGCCGTCATCGGTGCGGACAATTCCAAATTGATCGACTCGCTATGCGCCCGCGGCACCGGCACACGCACGCAGGTGGCCGTGATCTTAATATTCGGATCGCCGAAGATCTTCCGCGTCTCCTTGATCATCTTCACTTCTTCGATGTTGTAACCATCCGCGTCGATCTCGCTGTTATGACTGAACAAGTTAAACGCCGACTGCACCGGAAAGACCGTCGGCGTGGCCGCTTTGCCCGCGAGGATGTCCGCCGTCTGGGTTTCCAACTCGATCATCGCTTGCTGCCCCGCCCCGCTGGCGGCCTGATAGGTGCTGACCACGATGCGTTCGACGGGCACAACCTTGTGCAGCGGCCAAACGACCATGTTCATGATGATTGTCGAACAATTCGGGTTGGCGATGATGGGCGCGTCGCCGATTGCTTGCGGGTTTACTTCGGGAATAACGAGCGGCACACCGTCCGTCATGCGAAAGGCCGAGCTGTTATCGACGACGCGTGCGCCGGCATCGATTGCGACTTGCGCCCATTGTTTACTCGTCGAACCGCCAGCGCTGAACAATGCAATGTCAATTCCATTGAAAGCATCGGCCGATACTTCTTGCACCGTCAGCGAGTCGTTACCGTAAGCCATCGTCTTACCAGCAGAGCGCGCCGATGCGAGCAGCCGAATGTTTGCGGCAGGAACGTCGCGTTCGGCAAGTAGGCGTAGAAATTCCTGACCGACGGCGCCAGTCGCGCCCAAAATAGCGATCTTCGTTGATTGCATAGCGTTGTCTCAATCCCCACTGAATTCTTCAACGAGTTTAGCGGAAAGGCTCGGCGCGTGGCAGCCGCGACCGACCGGTAAGTCTGCACGAACCGCTAAAACTGAAAGTAGATAAACGGATTACCGAACTCGGGGCAATAGATCAAGATGATCAGCAGCCATGCCGCATATGTTGGGCCGGCGATCAACGCCGGCAGCCGAATGGCCGAATAACCGCGGCGGCGCCATTCTTCGTACAAATGAAACGCCGCGACGAAGCCGAGCAACATCACCATCGGCAGTTTGTTCATCAGCCAGTGCGGCTGTGCGGGCGTCGCGGGCACGAAGAGATGCGTCACGATGTACACGGCACGCTCTAACGCGACCGTCGTCGGTTCCATCATGCCGTAGCTATCGAGATGCGGCTGACAGCGGAAGAACACCCACGCGATGTTGACGACGAGAAACGTGACGGCCCAACAGGCAGCGATGTTGGCTCCGCGAGAGACGAGCCCGATTGCGCCTAGCGGAAGCATTGGCGGCGATTGAACGCGCTCGCGCATCCAGAGATAACACTTGTGCACAACCAACGCCGCGCCGTGGATCGCTCCCCAGACGACAAACGTCCAACTCGCACCGTGCCATAGACCGCCGAGTAGCATCGTGATCATTAAGTTGCGTGCCGTTTGCGAGCGCCCGCCGTGGGAGCCGCCGAGCGGAATGTATAAGTAATCGCGCAACCACGTGGACAACGAGATGTGCCATCGCCGCCAGAAGCCCGTCAGGCTAAGCGCGAGATACGGGCTGGCGAAGTTGATGCACAAATCGAACCCAAGCAAACGGGCGAAGCCGATCGCCATATCCGAATAGCCGGAGAAATCGCCGTATATCTGCCCCGCATAGCAGAGCATGCCGAGCCACAAATCGCGCGTTGAAAAGATGCCGGGATTGTTGAAGACCGAATTGGCCGTGCCCGCCAGATTGTCGGCGATCAGCACTTTCTTCGTCAGGCCGATCAGGATCAGCATCATCGCGCTATCGAACTTCTTCCAGTCAAAGCGTTTCACATCTTGCAACTGCGGCAGAAACTCGCGCGCCTTAACGATGGGGCCGGCCACTAGCTGCGGGAAGAACGCGACGAACAACGCAAACCGAAGCAACGATGGCTCTGGCTCGATGCGACCGCGATAAATATCGATCGTGTAGCTGAGCGTTTGAAAGGTATAGAAGCTGATGCCGACGGGCAGAATCAGACCGAGCGTGCTGTAGTTCGCTTGAAAGCCTGCGGCTTCGACCAACGCGCCGAACGAGCCAATGAAAAAATCAGCGTACTTAAAGACCGCCAGCACGCCTAGATTACCGATCAAGCTAACGATCAACCATGCGCGACGCGTGCGCAAGTTACCGGCACGTGCCAATTGCCGTCCGACCGTGAAATCCAAGAGCGTCGAGCCGACGATCAGCGTTAGCAGCCATGGGTTCCACGACATATAGAACGCGTAGCTGGCAAGTAGCAGCAATCCGTGGCGTGCTGTCTTTCCGCGCAGCGACCAATACGCGGCAAACACCACTACGAAAAAAGCAGCAAACGGAAGCGAGCTAAAGTTCATTCGCCGGTCTCATCCTCAGTAAGCCGACCCGCCAAATGCGGCCCCGGAATCTCGATCAGCCCCAAACGAATAACGTGTCGCGCCGCGCGTTCGCTAATGCGCTCGGCCAGCGGTAAGGCCACATGGGTATCGTCCACAAAGTCGGCATCCGTTCTCGGCAACGCTTCCATCGAGGCATCCAGAAATGGCACGCCGTGCCGATCCGCACTTGCAGCGATCGTTTCGATCAGCATCGGCTCGCGCCCGCGCCATACGTCCTCGGTCCGCGGGCTGTTGGGTAGGTAACACACGATCACTCGCTTACCCGTCGCGTTTAACTCGGCCAGCAAATCGTCAAACTGACGCACGGCTTCATCATCTTCTGAATACGCCGGCACCGGCGGAGGCCGCAAGTAATCCGCGCCCAACAGATCGAGCAGCTCGGGCAACGTGCGGCGCGAATCGCTAATGCGCCACGGGTGATCGAAACCATCGGCGGGTAAGTCGCGTTCATTTAGCTCCCGCCGTTCACGCGCCAATTGCGCGTGCTTGGGAACCATCGGATGCAGCACGGTTTCATTGAGCCACATGCGCATGCGATCGGATTCGCGCCACAGCGCCAGCCGCCCCATGACCTGATAGCTCAGGTAGTAGTCGATTACCTCGTTCGACCATTCGTAGCGCAAGCTGTAATCGACCAGATCGGTGAAGTCGAACAGTTGGCACGCAGCAAGGATCGGCAGCACATCCGAACGAAGCGCGCGCGCGTTGACACCTATGACGATGAGATCGGGATCGATTTGCCGCAACGCGCGGCGTGCGACGGATTGCCACTCAGGCAAGGATGAAGCGGAGATGCCCAGATTGAATGTCGGGCAGCCGGTCGCGCGCTCGAACACCTCCGGCGATAAGCCGAGGTGCGTACGCGACGAACCGAGCAGAAGAATCTTCGGCGGCGGATTAGCGGCGGCAAGGCGGGTGAACTTGTTCTCGACGTTGTCGATGTTGTACGCATCCAGCGTGGCCGCATGACGGCGCACCGTCCATTCGACGACCAAAAGAAACACGCAAGCAGAGATGAGGATGGTTAACCTTCGAGCCACGCCTATATATCGGATAGTTACGCGATATGGGTTGGGTGGTACGTATCGCGCAATGCCAGATTTGCCGCACCAGATCAATTGCAGGTTGCAGCAAAAGCCCCCGCTCTCGCAATTGGTGGCTGAACCGGCGAACTATTGACCGTGGCTTTAACCAATAGCCAGACGAATACCGATCCGAGCCATTTCACTCCAGTTTATCGTCGCAGAAGTCCTTCTCAGCCCCGGAGGGGCGCAGGTTGAGAGCCATGGATGAAGCGGCGCTAGCCGCGCAATCCATGGTTCATGTTGTATCGCGCGTTAAACCGCGGTAGCGGTGCAGGTTACCTACGCCCCTTGGCGGGGCCTAATATTTTCGCGTTCGATGACCCCGGATTGCGCTTCACCCCCTAACGCGGTCTGCGCTTCATCCGGGGCTGTCAACCTGCAGCCCTGCCGGGCTTTCAGATAGAAAAGACCTTCCTTTGGCGCGCTGTGTAACGCTACCTTCAAATGAAAAACGCGCGATTAGCCGGTGCCATGGAAAGATCGGCGCTGACCATTGTCACGTGGTCAAAGAGAGGGCTGCAAGTGTCAAACTCGAGATCGTGACTCGATCGAACACGCTCTATACCCACCGCACAACATCAACCCGGAAACTCAATCCCGTCCGGCAAATTCGGCGCGGGCAATGTGGGCAGTTTGGTCCATCGATCGAGCAAGGTGGCAACATCGGCACGCGTAACGGCAGATTTGTCGACCAAGTCCTGTGCGTCGATCAATTCGCTCAGCTTAGCACGCGTGAAGCCGTCGATGCGACGCGTTGTGTCGGCATCGATGTCATCCGTCGGCGCGACCGAGGCCGCGCCGAGAAAATTGCCGACGTCCGTTAT
>JAUIHO010000246.1 GCA_030432035.1 Phycisphaerae bacterium | reverse complement strand
ACGACCGGCTGCCTTCACACCAAGGCCCATTATCAATCCGCGCATGGCAAAGGTGCACGATACTCGATCTACCACGCCGAATTTCGCAACGGAATGCTGCACGTTGACGGCAGCGTGAACGGTGGCGGCAACAGCGGTCTATATGGATTTGGTGTGGAGGTATTGAAGGCTGAGGACGAATCGGGAAACCGCTTAGAATTGAAGCATGCACGTATGTTTCTACAGAAAGGGCTCGTTTTTCAGTTAAGGTTTGAAGCACCAGTTGAGAATGCGACGCAATTCAAATATGAGCTGATCTTTTTCGGCCATCACGACCAACAGCGGCTGGAAGGTAGTATCGAGATTCGGCACAATCCTCGTGAGGCATTGATCCGAAGATCGCAATGCGGGGAAACCGTGCCGCCCCGTTGCGAGAAACGACAACAATCCGGGCAATCATCAAGCGAAGCAATGATTCCACAAGCAGAGCAACCTCAGCCTGCTGAGAATTTCAGTGAATGACCCTGACACCTCATCCCGTCTCCGCGCCATCCGCACCGTGCCGCGTACCGGCGTGATCTTCGTCATGGAAGAAGCCGCCAAGCACGGGTACAAAGCCGGCGACGGCGATTGGATCAACCTCGGTCAGGGCGCGCCCGAGACCGGCCCGTTGCCCGATGCGCCGCCGCGTCTCGAAAACATCAGCGTCAACATCGCCAGCGCCGAATACGCGCCGGTCGGCGGCCTGCCGCGGTTGCGCGAGGCCGTCGCCGATTTATACAATCGTCGCTTTCGGCAGGGAAAGGCCTCGCAATACGGCCCCGAAAACGTCGCTATCTCATCGGGCGGTCGCGCAGGGCTCACGCGTATTGCCGCGGCCATCGATCGCGTGCATCTTGGCCACTTTCTACCCGACTACACGGCCTACGAAGAGTTGCTCGAGTTGTTTCGCGACTTCTTGCCGATGCCGATTCTCAATGAAGACCATCGCCTGCCGTCGGTCGAACGATTGCGGCAAGAAATCGTCGGGCGCGGCCTCGGCGCGCTGCTAACGTCGAACCCGTGCAACCCGACCGGTGACGTCGTTCACGGTGACGCGCTGCGCGATTGGGTCGCGCTTGGCCGTGAGCAATGCTGCACGCTGATCTTCGACGAATTTTATTCGCACTATGTTTACGGCGCGGCGCGCGGCGATCGGTTGGCCAACAGCGCCGCCGAGTTTGTAGAAGACGTCAACAACGACCCGGTGCTCGTGTTGGATGGGCTGACGAAGAGCTGGCGGTACCCGGGCTTACGATTGTCGTGGACACTCGGCCCGGCTCCCGTGATCGAAGCCATCGCATCGGCGGCGTCGTTCCTCGATGGTGGCGCGCCGCACCCGGTGCAGGAAATGGCCGTTGGTTTGCTGCAACCCGAACACGCTCAGGCCGAAGCGCGTAGCATTCAGGCGACGTTTGAAACGAAACGACGGTTCATGATCGACCGCGTGCGCGAAATCGGCTTTGAGTTGGTGACCGAGCCACTGGGCGCGTTCTATTGTTTCGTTTCGCTGGCGAAATTGCCCGAACCATTGCGCGACGGCATGGCGTTCTTTCAAGCGGCACTAAAGAAACGCGTGATCACCGTGCCCGGACAGTTCTTCGATGTAAACCCGGGCCAACGGCGCAGCCATATGGCGTCGCGCATGGCGCCTTATCTACGACTGAGCTACGGGCCGAGCATGGCGGAGTTGCAACAAGGCCTCGATCGTCTGGAGGCGATTGTCAAAAGCGCGTGAGTCGACAAGATTTGCAATGGCATCGCGCGAATCGCAACATGGCTTACGCCGTCTTTGATCCCTTCCACCAAAGAAACGCAAACACGCCGACGAGCACGCCTGCCGTTCCGAAGAACATGATCGGCCCACCCAGTTCACGATCACCGGCAAGACGGCTGTCCATCACGCCCGGCAGATAATCGATCTCGATGATCTGATCGGGCGGCGGCTGCCAGCCTTCGTACATCACCATCTTGTCCTTGCGCTCGCCGTCGTCTTCGTCGGTCCATTGATAGTGAATCACATACTTATTCACGTACTCTTTATCAAACGCGCTGTCGCCAACTTTGAATCGTTGTTGCTGCGCGCGAATGATGCGGGCATCGGCGGTGCGCCCCCAAATGGCGTACTTGGCCTCATGACAGGTCGCAAACCCACCCATCAACAGCGCTATTATGACGTAGATAATCCACATCACCTGTCGTTCTTCGGCTGACTTTTTCCTCAACATGTTCCTGTGCCCTCCGACCGATTTTTTGAGATGCATTTAGGTCGCGATCTTTGATAATTGCTTAACCCTTATGATACCAAATTCGCTCTCGAACTACATCGTGAGTCATAACCTGCTATCTGAGAGACCCCATCATGCCCGAAATCATCGCACCACCGTTCACCGCCGAATCGGCAGCGCGCAAGGCGCAGCTTGCCGAAGAGGCATGGAACTCGCGCGATCCGCAACGTGTGTCGTTGGCCTACACCGAAGACAGCGTTTGGCGCAATCGCGCCGAGTTTCTGCAAGGTCGCGCTGCGATCGTGGCCTTTCTCGAACGAAAGTGGGCCAAGGAGCTGGACTATCGTTTGGCAAAATCGCTTTGGTGCTTTGAAGGTCGCCGCATCGCCGTGCGGTTTCAATACGAATGGCGCGACGACACCGGTCAATGGTATCGCGCGTGCGGCAATGAGAATTGGGAGTTCGACGACGGCGGCTTGATGCGTCGGCGCGAGGCGAGCATTAACGACATGCCGATTACGGAGGCAGAGCGACGCTTCCATTGGCCGGCACCGGGGCCGCGACCGGAGGGTGCGGCGGGTGTCGAAGATCCGATCGAATCGCCGCGACTGAGGAGTGCTTGAGGTTCTATCTCGCGTAGCTTGGATGCATGGGCTCGGTTTTGGGGGGCTCTGTTTATCCTACTATTGCCCGCTAATTGGGCTTATCAACGGCAAATTCTTGACCGGAATCGGTCGGCGATTTAGTCTTGGGTTTCGAGCGCTCGTAGCTCAATTGGATAGAGCACTGGTCTTCGAAACCAGGGGTTGAAGGTTCGAGTCCTTCCGAGCGCGTTTATTTCAGAATCTGATATACACCATCTACCAGCAGCACCTTACTCCCCGCCACCACTAGAGCCACACGATATAGCTTCACGAATAGCTCCGGCGAGATCAGTTTCAGTAGCCGCCTGCCGGTAAGCGTCCCAAGAATCACGGCCACGCCCATGGCGATGGCGACGCCCAGAATCGTGCTGAGCGATTGAATCTTGCCGATCCCCGTGCCGAACAGAATGCCGAACGCGATAAGCTTCTCGAAGTGTGTCACCATCTGGCACATGGCTTTGGTCGCGACCAGCCGCTCTTTGACGAAGTCGCGCCGGGCAAACAACGGCGCGATCAATGGCCCCGTCGCGCCGACGATCAGTGCTGCAGTCCCCGCCACAAAACCGAGCGGCATAAAGCCCGACGAACTGTGCGTTTGCTGTTTCGCCTTGGGCTTGGGCAAAAAGACAGCCGTCAATATATAGATGCCGATCAGGATTTTCAGATACGGCTGGGCCGCGTCGTTACCGTCGAGCAGATACCAAATCCACATACCCAACGCGATGCCGGGCACTGTGCCGAGCGAAAATCGTTTGACGGTCGGCCAGTCGACGGCGTCGATGAATGCCAGCGTACGCGTCGAGTTGCTGACGAGTTGCACCGCACCGTGCAGGGGGATGATGAAGACGACCAACTCGGGCGAATGCATCACGCTGAACATGACGGCCAGCAGCAAAATCCCGCCGCCCATACCGATCATGCCGCTGAGCGTAGCCGTCAGGAAGGCAGTGGCGATCAGGATGGCGGAGAGGAGAGCGGTCATTGCGACTGGCTCTGTTTAACGGGAAACAGAGAATCGCGAAATACGCGGCATGGCCAGTTCACAGCCAACAGGGCGAACTGACCGCAACATCCTTTATTATAGCAGCTTACGACCAACAAAACCCGACCGACCCCAATCCGTAATGCAACTTGACAAATCACTAATGCGCACCTTAAATGCAACAAAAGTAATTGGAGATGCGCATGCCGTCACAACCGTGGACACTAACGCGAGAGCACTTTTTAGATGAAGCGGAAACCTGCCAATTGCTGGCCGGCGTGGAGGCGACCGCCGCGACGGAAACGTCGACATCGGTATTCGTTGACCGACTGATTATCGAATGCTTGCTATGGAGCGGGCTCCAAACGTCGGAATTCTGTCGGCTACAAGTGAAAGACGTTTGCCTGGATAACTCCGCGTGCTTCACAGTATCCGGCAAGCGCGATCGCCGCCGCCTCGTGTATCTACCAGACCGATTGAATGCACTGCTGCAAACCTATCTCGATGATGTCCGCCCCGCTCTTGTTGCAGACGCCCCCGCACCGGTCGACGCGTTCATCATCAATGAGCGCGGCAAGGCCTACGAACGCACGGCGCTTTACCGTCGCGTCACGCGCATTCTCAAACAGCACGGCTTTGGCGAACGAGCCAGCGTGCAGTTGTTGCGACACACCTACGGTTATCTCGCTTACAAATGCTCGGGCAGCAATCTGCTGTTCACGCAGCGCCAGTTGGGCCACGCCCACCCGATGGTAACGGCGGTGTATGCCCAGTTTGTGGAAGAAGACTACGGCCAAGTCGCCAACGATGTCGTCAATCAGCTAACCCAATTCGATGCAAGCCAATACTCGAAAGGTCCATCAACATGAAGCCAATAATCGAATCCGAACTTAGAAGCATCTTCACGGATATGGTGATTGACGTTCTCGGCGTGGATCGAGAAGAGATCACACCCGAATCCAACTTCTTTTCCGACTTAGGTGGCGAATCGATCGACGTGTTGGAGTTATCCTTCATGTGCAAGACCAAGTTTAATCATGAAATTAAGTTTCAGGAGATGGCGAGCATATCCGATGCGCCGGCAAGCAACTCAAACGAGTTGAGCGACGAACAAATCGACGAGATCGCGCGAAACCTGCCCTTCATCGATGCGGCGGAGCTGCGGCAAAACCGCACGCTCGATACGGTGCAGCGACTGCTGACGATCGAGAATCTCTACCAATTTCTCAGGCTCAAGCTATCGGAAGCCGGGCTGATTGCAGCGCCATCGAGCACCGCGTAACGGGGGTTCTGCGTCAGAACGCTACAGAAACCACCGTGAGGGGTTTCTTAGGCGGCTCGCAATGCGCGGCGAATTGATGGGATTTTTGTAAAATACCATGCATGTCGCATGACCCGTCGTCCAACAAATCGCAAAAAACGCGCCCATACCGCACCAACATCTGGATGGTCGCGATCCTGCTGAATTTGTTCGCCGTGACGGGTGTGGTTTATTACTTCTTTTTCCGCGCCGAAACGAGTCCGGATTTTAGCGTCGCTGCCGATACGCCGGTTCAGGGAGAACTCATCGACCCGACGCCGACTTTCAACGACATGGACCCGTTTGATAGCGACGATGATTATGACGACGGCCTCGATGTACCCGTCGATCCATTGATTGCGATGATCGACAAACTGCTGGAAGAAACGGCCGACGTCGAGGGTGTCGAGTTCGAGTCATCGCGCAGTGCCGTCATCAACAATCCCGCGCATGCGAAATACAAGCCAATTACGTTTAACGATATCGCCGACTGGTCACCTTACGAGCAGATGCAAGACGATAACTCGATTGAAGTCCCCGCGAACGTTCGTAAATACGACGATCAATGGGTGGCCGTGCCGGGATTCATGCAGCCGGTTCGTCAGAAAGATCGCAAGGTTACGCGGTTTATGCTGATGCGCAATCAGGCGTTGTGTTGTTTCGGCGCGGCAATTGGTTTGAACGACTGGATCGACGTCACGGTTCCCGGCGAGCCGGCCGAGTTGACGATGCACTTGCCGATTACCGTGCTCGGTAAAATCGACATCGGCGAGGTAACCGAAGAGGGCGTGACCGTCAGCATCTTTCGAATGCAATGCGATAAGGTGTTACCACCGGGCGAATTGCCGTAGATCCTTAGACGATATTCGGCGAGCGTTACGGCTGGCCGCATGGATCGTTATCAAAAGAGGCTGTGCAATCGCTAGGCTAAATCAAGGTTGGGCCGTAACCACATCGGTTGGCGTCGTCGATGCGGGCATTGGTATCTCATCCACATTAATTGTGTGGGCTCCGACATTTTGCGCTGTGGCTGAAACCCTCACCCCAGCCCTCTCCCTGCGAGGGAGAGGGAGTAGACGTCACCCACATTTCTAAATGTGGATGGCGCACTAGATAACTTCTGAAGGAAAGGATGATCTCATGGCATTAACAATCCGTTGCCGCTGCGGAAAAGCGTTAAAGATATCATCCACGCTGGCGGGCAAAACTGTTAACTGTCCTTCTTGTAACGCGTCCTTCTCCATTTCCGCCGAGCAGTTTCAAGCCGCCGAGTCATCCTTCAAAAGCGCACAAGCATCGGACGACACACCTTCGTCAACACCCGATTCGTCGAACGATCCCATACCGCTTGCCGATGATAGTCCCCCGCCACGCCCCATCATCGAACTTGAAAACAACCCAGAACCCGCAGCGCTCGACGACATGCTGTTGGCCGACGCACATTCGAAAAGCGACATCCTCGATCTAAAGCCGACGTTGGAATTTGAATCCACGCCCCTACCGGCGATGCCCGTCACGGACGAGCCGACCGTCGACGTCGGCTACGCCCGAGATAAGGCCAAGGCTGAGGGTACGGCAAAGTACAACACCGTCATTACGCCGCAGCGCCCATTTAAAGATGATGCGATCTTGGCGTTCAGCTACCCCGTGATGAATACCGAAAACGCCGTGCGTTATGGCGTCATGTGTCTGTCGCTATCCGTGCCGTATGTGTTCTTTCAATTGGTGGCCATACCGTGCTTGGGTTTGTTGGTCGGCGGGGTTTTGTTTTGTTGGGTCGTGTCGGTGTTTTTAAATGTGATCAGCGAAACGGGTCGCGGCTCGGACGATTTGCCGACGGATAACTTCAGCGGCGGTATGTACGATT
>JAUIHO010000245.1 GCA_030432035.1 Phycisphaerae bacterium | reverse complement strand
GAAAGAGATGAACTACGCGGACCTCGATGTACTGGTGGCCGGGCCGGTCGTGGGTCAGGTCTCCGAGAATTTTGGCGAGGTACTTGACGGGTACGCCAGATTTCTTCGCGATCTCGCTTCCGGGGATCGGCCAATCAGTTTCATGCTTGGCGAGGTAAATTATTGCGCGTAGTGCATATTGGCTTGTCGTAGATAACATTCGGTTCCGCCAGCGTTTCTTGTGATGTTCTTTTTTTCGAGAACGGATCGCCGTCCTTGTAGTCCTACGATAATAAGTTCTCTCGGTTTCGGCTATCGACTGTGATTCACGTGCGATCCGAGGGGCACGACATCCGTCGCCCCCTCGGTCGAATCCGAACAGATGTTCGGGTCAATGCAGCCGGTCCCGGGATGGTAGCCCTTTTTTGGCGATAAGAAGATAGTATTATAGTATAAGTGGATCGCCCGGTGTGCGGCGACCGTTCCCGATGACAGGGGATGGTGAACCAACCGAAGTCGGCGGGTATGCGCGTTCAACAGCGGGCTGCAATTCAACACCTAACAAAGGTGCCCTAAGATGTTTTCTGTATGACAAGGAGTTATCACCAATGAGTGCAAATCGATCATGGGCCGAACCCTATCGTATCAAGATGGTCGAGCCGATTCGAATGACGACGCGGTCGCATCGGGAGCGTGCGATCGCCGAGGCCGGTTACAATACGTTTCTGTTGAGAAGCGATGACGTTTACATAGATTTGTTGACTGACTCCGGCACGTCCGCGATGAGTGATCGACAATGGGCGGGCTTGATGCAGGGTGACGAGGCGTACGCCGGTTCGGCGAACTATTACCATTTTGAAGAAGCTGTGCGGACATTTTACGGATTCCGGCATGTCATACCGACCCACCAGGGTCGCGGTGCCGAGCATTTGCTTAGCAATATCTGCATCAAATCTGGTGATGTGGTTCCGGGCAACATGTATTTTACGACGACGAAAATTCATCAGGAATTGGCCGGAGGTCGCTTCATCGATGTGATTATCGACGAGGCGCACGATCCCGAGTCCGAACATCCATTCAAGGGAAACGTGGATGGCGAAAAGCTGAAACGCGTCATAAACGATTATGGCAAAGATCGCGTTGCCTATTTGTCGCTCGAATTAACCGTCAACATGGCGGGCGGCCAGCCGGTGAGTCTGCAAAACGTTCGAGAGACGTGTGCGCTTTGCCACGAACATGGAATCCGGGTATTCCTCGATGCCACACGCTGTGTGGAGAACGCATATTTTATTAAAGAACGAGAGCCGGGTTGCGCGGGAATGTCGATCCCCGAGATCGTTCGTGCGATTTGCGACGAGGCCGATGGATGCACCATGTCGGCGAAGAAGGATTCGCTTGTAAACATCGGCGGCTTTTTGGCGTTCAATGATGCCGAGCTGGCCGACGCGGCGCGCAATTTGGTGGTGATTTACGAAGGTCTTCATACCTATGGCGGGCTTGCGGGCCGAGACTTGGAGGCGATGGCGATCGGCATTCAGGAATCCATGGAATACGATCACATCCGCGCACGGATCGGACAAGTGCGTTACCTCGGAGATCGGCTTCTGAAAGCCGGTATTCCCATCGTTCGACCGGTCGGCGGCCACGGAATCTTCCTGAATGCTGCTACTCTGCTTTCGCACCTGCCCAGGGAACGATTCCCGGCGCAGGCGCTGGCCGCCGCGTTATATGTTGATTCCGGTGTTCGGGCGATGGAACGCGGCACGGTCTCAGCAGGACGAAATTCCGAAACGGGTGAAAACCAGTACCCGAATCTGGAACTTGTACGACTCACGATTCCCCGTCGCGTCTATACGCAGGCACACATGGACGTCGTCGCCGAATCGGTCATTGCCGTCGCCGACCATCGCGACCGCGTCGCTGGTTTACAGTTCAGCTACGAGCCAAAACATTTGAGGTTTTTTCAGGCGCGGTTCGCGACGATTCAGAGTCACGGGATCTTTCGTAACGATGATTGCGAGCGACCGACGACGACCGAACCAGCAGCGGAAATCGTACGATAGTGTGCACCGACAATGACGGGGACGTGGCTTCCGGCGACTTCGGTCAAATTTGGCGCGAGATTCGATCCTGTTTTGAAAACCAGTTTGAATTGCGTGCTGGTTCGCATGCACAGAAAGAGAGCGTACAGTAATGAAAACGATCATCGAGCCGTTTCGCATCAAAGTCGTCGAGCCCATAACGATGACGACGAGCGAACAGCGAGAGCAGCGACTTCGAGAGGCGAATTTCAATCTCTTCAAATTGAAGGCCCGCGACGTGCTGATTGATCTATTGACCGACAGCGGGACCGGTGCCATGAGCAGCGACCAATGGGCGGGCGTTATGCGCGGCGATGAGTCCTATGCGGGAGCGGAGAGTTTTTTTCGATTCCAAGACGTCCTGCGTCGGATCACTGGAATCGAGAATGTGCTGCCAACGCATCAAGGCCGTGCGAGTGAACGCATTTTGTTTGAACTTGTATGTACACCGGGTTGCATTATTCCGAACAACAATCATTTCGACACGACGCGAGCCAACGTGGAGCATTCAGGTGGCCAGGCCGTCGACCTCGTCATTCCAGAAGGGCGGATCGCGAAGTCCCGGCATCCCTTCAAGGGGAATATGGATGTTGCCCGGCTGGAGGCGCTGTTCGAATCGGTTGGAGCTGACCGCATCCCGTTAGTTATGGTGACGATTACCAACAACAGCGGCGGCGGCCAGCCGGTAAGCTTGGAAAACCTTCGCGCAGTCCGCGCTGTTTGTGACAAGTTTCACACGCCGCTGTTTCTCGATGCTTGCCGATTTGCGGAAAATGCGTATTTCATCAAACTGCGGGAGCCTGGGCAATCGCATCGCAACGCAGCGGAGATCGCCCGTGAGGTTTTCAGCCTCGCCGATGGCGCGACCATCAGCGCAAAGAAGGATGGGCTGGTCAATATCGGCGGCGTCTTGCTGATGCGCGATCCCGCACTGGCCCGACGCGCCAGCAATTTGCTGATCATGACGGAGGGTTTTGTTTCATACGGTGGCGTTGCGGGCCGCGATTTGGAAGCGATGGCGCAGGGGTTCGAGGAGGTTCTTAACGAGGACTATCTCCAATATCGAATCCGCAGCGCAGACTACCTAGCTGGCAAGTTGATGAGTGCAGGCATTGCCATCGTCGAGCCACTGGGCGGGCACGCGATCTATGTCGACGCAACCGCATTTTGTCCGCACATTCCGCCGGAGCATTTTCCCGGTCAGGCGCTGGCGGTGGGGCTTTACCGTCATGCTGGCATTCGTACTTGTGAAATCGGCAGTGTGATGTTTGGCGCGGGCGGCCACCATGTGGACATGGAACTGGTACGTTTCGCGCTGCCGAGAAGGGTCTACACGCAAAGTCATATCGATTACGTCGCAGAGGCGTCGGGTGAATTGTTTGAAAAGCGGTCGTCGCTACGCGGCCTGCGAATCGTTGAGGAGCCGACCACGCTTCGGCATTTCTCAGCGGCGTTTGAGGAAATCCAATAATCATGCCAAAAGGTGGTCGATAGTTGCAACCATAAAGATACCCCGCCTGTTCGTGTGTCTCGGTCGACAACTAACGCTATTCGGCTAGGAGGGTGGTGATGAATGACCCGGCGTCGTCCAGCGTAATTTCGCCATCCCCATCCATATCGGCGGCGCAAAATGCGACGCTCGGCGGACCGCTTGGCGAGGTCAGTAAGACGGTTACGAAATCCTCCACATCACGTCCATTGAGAAGTCCATCGCCATTTACATCGCCGTTGCCGGGGCCGAGACAATCTGTCGAAATGGCCCGGCTGGATTCGGCAAGTTCCATAAGAAAGCCGTAATGTGGCGGTTCAACGTCGTTAAGCGTATTTCCATGTCCATCCCGAGTCCAGTTTTTTGCGTCAACCAGAAACCGAAAGGCACGACGGTAAATAAGTCGGGCGCGGACGTTGACGTTGCCATCTACGCCAGCCGGAAGTGCGAATGAGTATTGTGTCGCGTCGGATGCCAGTGCGGGAATTCGATTGTCGAACTGAATGCCCGTTGCATCGGTGAAGAATGTCGGGCCGATTCCATCTGCGTTGTGATTGACCTTAGCGTAAAATTTGCCGGGCAATCCGGCGTAGTAGCCAAGACCGGGATTGCCGACGCCGCCGAGTTCGTGAACCATCTGATTTCCGAGATATGTCAATGGGTTGACAAGGGGGTCGTTACCGTCTTGCCATGCCTCGACGAGAAGAATCATGTTGCGCACGGTGACGCCGGTCGGAACGTGGTGACCGGTGCCCGTATTTGTGATGACGACGTCGACGTCGATGGTTGTTCCGGTCAACGTCGTCGTCATATCCAGTTCGACGGCATTTTCAAGGTAGAATGGCGTCGTGCCTTCGATTCGGTGAGATCGAATTGTGGCACGGTCTCGCATAAGTGGCGGAGCGAGAAAATCGCAAATGTCCGTTTCCCCGGTCGGCGGCATATGACAGGTAACGCAATCTGCATGATGCTGAGACTGCGGATTGCTATATGGCGATTCTAACCACTCGATGTAAGTCGGCTCGGAAGTGATTCCGTCGAAACTATGATTCTCGCTCGGGTCATTCTTGTCCTGATGGCATGCGCCACATAAGGCGGCACGTATCTGTGGCTGGTAGGATGCTCGCATCAGAGGGACCGCCGAGAAGTCGACGTCCCCAAGCGCGCCATACATGACTTGGCCGCCGGGGACCGGGCGCGTCAACGTCACCAACCCGGGGAAAATGCCCGGATAGTTAATGTTGGTCTCGTTGATGTCCGCAACTTTGTGGCAAGTCTCGCAAGAAATCCCATGCATCGTTTGCGTCGAGGGATAGGACATGTCCTGTGGTCCCTCCATACGACTAAACGGTTGCGCGATCCAGTTTTCTGGCTGATGACAGGCGCTGCATTCCGAAGCCGGATTTGCTTCACTAAACTCGGAATCGCGTGTGTAAACAAATCCGCCCAATCCACCGGAGGTTCCCTGACCGTTGAATATATCGTGAACCCATGTGTTCAAGCCGGCCTTGGACATTGGAGACCCGTTCCATTCCGCGTATTGATTGGGGTGACATGCGGAGCATTGTTGCGGTGACCGAAAGAGGTAATTCGGATTATCGTCCTGCGGGACGGGGGGCATGAGAAATGTCATGTCGGTTGCAGGCGGTGTTTGCGTAATCGCTGTGTTAAAATAGCCTTTGGCGGCAGCAACGAAAACCAAATCCGTGCCGCCGCCGATCTGGATCAAAAACGAACCATCGGCGGCCGTTGTGTCCTTGATGCTGCTGGCTTGCAATGTGACGATCGCACCGGAGATTGGTGTCATCGTGTCGGCGTCAACGACGTGGCCGGACACTTGATTCGCATGGGTAGATTCCATACTCACCAACGGAATAAGGCTAGCGAGGGCGATCTGAATCCGGCTCCATGTGAATCGCGTGGTTAACATGATGCGCTCCTAGTTCAGGGAATCGGGCTAAATGCCCGACAAAATAAGTGTTGAAGAGATATGAAGATCATGATATAGTTTTAATGCGGCGGCGTCAATGTTTTCCGAATATCGATTCTTGGTCGGGTGCCGTCGGGGGGGGCTTCCAGTTGACGTTGTTGGCAGTTATTCTCGGGCTTTCGGGAGAATCGCAGATGTGCGTTCTTCGCTTACCAACTTGATAGATTGCCCCGAATGACTAGGGTGGATATCGGCGGTCGATCGGGCGTGGCCTGCCAGCATCATGTCTGCCTATGATCGCGAATCTGAAATAACGTCTTTGTAGTTTGAAAGGAATCAATCATGAATGATGCAACGAATTCGGAGAGACCTTCGGCGATACTCAAAAATGAACATCGCACCATCGAACGCGTGCTTCGTGTATTAGGGTTCCTCATCGAACGTTCCCGTTCCGGCGAGGGATTTGAACTGGCTTCGCTAAAACGATGTGTCGAATTTTTCCGTCTTTTTGCCGACGCCTGCCACCATGGGAAAGAGGAGGATCTACTATTTCCCGTTCTCGAATCTCGCGGCGTTCCCCGCGACGGCGGGCCGATTGGCGTGATGCTGAACGAACACCGACAGGCGAGAGAATTGACATCGGCCATGGACGATGCGCTCACGGCGATCGAGTCCGGTGATTCAGGCGGCGAGGCTCGCTTTCGTGACATCGCCGCTCACTACATCACGTTACTTACCAATCACATTCACAAGGAAGACCATGTGCTTTTCCGAATGGGAGACAATGTGATGACGGAAAACGACCAGGATTCGCTTTGCAGTGGATTTTGCGAAGTGGCTTGCGGCTTATTCGGCGGGCAACGCCAGGAAGAACTGGAGAAGATCGCCGACGAACTGGAGTCGGCATACGGCCTCGGTTAATCTCACCACAATGATGGTGTCACGCTCAGTGTGTCGATCGGTAGCGGTAGCATCGTCGGCGCAATGAATCGTTGAGGCGTGGTTTGGCATTGTTCAGCGCGCGAAGACCGTAGTCGAGTTGACGTATGCTATCTGTAACAGCTCAGTATGCATTGCGGGCATTTGTTTATCTCGCGGCGCAGGATCGTACGCAGCCGGTGCTAGCCAAGGAGATTGCGCGGCAAACGCGCGTCCCGCTGCAATACCTTTCGCGCGTTCTGAACAGCGCAGTGCGAGCCGGGCTGCTCGAATCATCGCGCGGTGTTGGGGGAGGGTTTCGACTAACGCGCCCGCCAAACAAAATCAAACTTCTCGACGTTCTTTCACCATACGACGATGTCTTGGATCGGTCGCGATGCCCATTTGGGCAGCCGCGATGCAATGACGATCATCCGTGTGGATTCCACGATCATTGGAAACCCATAGCAGTGGCCTACCGTCAGATGTTGGAAAACACGACGTTGGATGCCATCGGATTGGAAGGGCTGGGAGACTCGAATACCGGTGCAAGATAGTTAAAGTTATTTTTTTAGGATTTCTTTTGACAAGACGATCAAGATATAGGTAATATCCGCTTCCAATGGTCAATGAGGGTTTCTGACATGACCGCACGGATCAACAAAAAAACAGTTATTTCGGCATTTGGACTATTCGCGGTTCTTTTCACGGCCC
>JAUIHO010000244.1 GCA_030432035.1 Phycisphaerae bacterium | reverse complement strand
AGTCGTTTATGACCATCGCGCTGCCGAACGCCGACGGTTCGTACACCGTCACGTGCTTCTGGCCCTACGACGGTCCATACGGATTCAATCGCCTTCAAAGCGACGCCGATATCGAAGCATTCTTTAAGAAGTGGTTTCCCGATGCCGTGCCGTTGATGCCCGATTTGCTGAATGACTACAAGACCAACCCGGTCGGCTCGTTGGTGACGGTGCGCTGTGGGCCGTGGAACTATCAGGATAAGGTTGTGCTGCTTGGCGATGCTGCGCATGCCATCGTACCGTTTTATGGGCAAGGGATGAACTGCGCGTTCGAAGACTGCACGGCGTTGAATGACGCGTTGAACCAACACCCGAAAGATCGCACCGCGGCATTTGAAGCGTATTACCAAGCTCGTAAAGAAAATGCCGACGCCATCGCCGACTTGGCGATTCAAAACTTCATTGAGATGCGCGATAAAGTTGCCGATCCGGCGTTTTTGCGCAAGAAGAAACGCCAGAAGCTGCTCCGCAAGATGCTCCCCAATTGGTACATCCCGCCTTACGAGATGGTGAGCTTCACGCGCATACCGTACGCTGAAACGATTCGCCGCGCAATAGAGCAGGATCGAACCATCGCGCGCGTGAAGTATGGCGCGATAGCCGCGCTATGCGTGATCGCCATTGGCGCGATATGGGCACTTATTTAGGCCGATTACTTTTTCGTTCGAAGAAAACTCGCCACTTGCAAACGTCTGCGCGATTATCGAGATAATTGACTTCCACGCTTCAAAACCGGCTTGCCGATTCACGCCGAAACACCGAACATAAAAGTGTATCGAGAGAAACTTCCCGGAGTACCGCCCCATGGCTCTAACCTATGGCAAATATCTAAAGCTCGAAACGCTGCTCGATTTGCAAACGCCGATGTCCGACCCGGCCGAGCACGACGAGATGCTCTTTATCATCGTGCACCAAACTTACGAGTTATGGTTCAAGCAGTTGCTGCACGAACTCGATAAGGTCTGTCGCGACTTCGATAAGGGCGACTTGTTCGGTGCCATCGCCACGTTTAAGCGTGCCCGCACGATCATGAAAACGCTGGTGGGTCAGCTCGACATTCTCGAAACCATGACCCCGATGAGTTTCAGCAGCTTTCGCGATCGGCTGGAGACTTCGTCCGGCTTTCAATCAGCACAGTTTCGCGAGTTTGAGTTTCTGCTGGGTTACAAGCGGCCCGACATGATGAAACCCGCCGCCGCTGATCCGCGCGGGGCACCACTCATGAGCAAGCGCTTGCAAGAACCAAGCGTGACTGACCACTTCTATATCTTTCTAGAAAAGCAAGACGCGACCATTCCGGCCACCGTGAAAGAGGCCCCGGTCACGGAATCGACGGTGGGTAACGAAGCGGTGCAAGACGAGATATTTCGCCTTTACACCGAGCGGCCCGAGTTATCGATCTTGTTCGAACTTATGACCGACTTCGACGAAGGCTTACAGGAATGGCGCTATCGTCATGTGAAGGTCGTGGAGCGCACGATCGGCAATAAGCAAGGCACCGGCGGCAGCTTGGGTGTGGAGTTTTTAAAGAAGTCGCTCTTTACGCCAGTCTTCCCCGACCTGTGGGCGGTTCGACACAGGCTGTAATCAACAAACGTAAAACGCCAAGGGGCGGGCCACCACATTCATAGGTAATTGACCCGCCCGCAGGCTCGTCACCGCAAATCTATTTTCACGCGCTAAGGCGCTGGTCGTTTAGCGAAGCCCGTGAGTCGGCAGTGAGCAACTGCGCAACCATCGGGCTTCGGTTGTAAAGGGATGCGGCCGCCGCCGGCTGGCCATGCACGCCGGCAATGCTGCACGGCGCGTCGATCTTCTGAGCGAAGTCGATCATCATGGCCAACACCAGCGTCCAGCTAGGACCGAGATGCTCCACCTGCCCCAAATCGAAGATGACTTCCGTCGGCGGTTCCGCCGAGAAGACATCCAGCAGTAGACGGAGAAATCCCCCGATTTCCTCCGCCGCCAATTCCGGGCCGACGGGCTCGATGCACAGCGCCCCCCGCGCCGTCAACGAATAACGCCAGCGCCCCAACAGTGCCTCCGCCCTGCCAAGGATTTGACTCAACTCGCTTTCCGACGCACGTCTCCACATCGCACACCTCGGTTCCAACTGGCCGGGCCCCTGCCTCCCACATCCCCCCGTGGGTAGGGCCCGCAGCCGAAAGGTGGGTAATGCAACCCCGATGCCAGAATCGCAATGATAAACGACAGAACTCGGACATAATCGCTAAACAACTGCAAGAAATAGCCTTATGACGCAGAAGCGATTCAGCACCATTCCAGAGACCGGATCGTTATTGAGAAAATGGGAACATTGCCCCACCCTGTGCGATAAATGTGGGGTTCAGATGCGAGGGGCGGGGAAACCTGGGTAAAATGTGACGCCGGTTAGGAGTCAACTTTAGCACTCGAGACAGGGGGTACCGGGAGGTTGGTTATCGATGATCTGCTGTTATCATTAGTTGCAGTCGTTTTGGGGGGAAATAAAGCGATGTCTCACAAAAGTATTCTCTTGTCGTGCGCGCTCGCATTACTCGTCGCCGCGCAAACTCACGCCTCTGTGCTCAGCGAATGGAATCTTATCGTCCGCAACGACCTGACCACGTCGTCAGAAGTGGACGGTAGTGCGCTGATCGGTGGCAACCTCAGCGGTACGTCGAACTACGCGGTGCAAGGTGTCACGGCGTCAAACGGCGACGGGCTTGCGGTTGCCGGTGACATCATGGGCGGCATCAATGTACAGGTGAACAACGGCGGCAACTTGCGACTTGGTGGTTCGGTCTTGGGCGGCAGCAACACCAATTTGAACGGTGGCGGCTCGCTCATTAACGACCCCGGTGTGTCGACGATGGTGTCGAACGCATTCGCCGATATCGAAGGCATCAGCAGTTCGCTTGCAACGCTTTCGTCCAACGGAACGCTCGATGGCGGCGGCAACCTCAGCGCGACACCTACGTTGATGGGTGGCCAGAACGTTGCCGTTTACAACCTGACCAATGGGGACTTCACCGGCCTCGGTCAGCTCAATCTGAATTTCGGTTCGGCCGACACGGTGATCATTAACGTTCTTGCCGATATGAACGGCCTAGTGAATCTCATCGCCCCGCCGAACATCATCGGCGGCTTCAATCAAAACAACTCGTCGCGCATTCTTTGGAATCTGCCCGACGCGACCGACGTCTTAGTCAACAACTCGTTCAACGGTGCCCTGCTCGCACCGTTCGCCGATTTGAAGCTTCAAGGAGGTGGTATGAACGGAACCGTGGCAGTCAATTCGATCAGCCAAATGGATGCAGAAGTCCGCCGCTTTACCTACGACGGTTATATCCCGGAACCGGCAACCTGTGCACTGCTACTCGTTGGCGGTATCGCCGCAACCCGCCGACGACGATAAGCTCGTCGGCGATTGGCCGGTACTTCAATCAATTCGTTAATTCAATCGGAACAACCGACGGTAGGTTAGCTGAAAACCTGACTTTGCCGCCGGTGACATTGTAATTCTCAACTCGACTCACCATGATCTGTTCGCGTTACTCAAATACCAAACTGTTTAGTTTCAGCTGCCAACGCAACGCCAGATCATAATCTTAATCTGAGAAGAACATTTAATTCGTCGGCTCCCAAACCCAATTACCGGAAAGATCAATATAGCCTGCCTTACCATCGAGCACGACACTCCAGAGACCGTGCTGGATACCGTTGCTCCAGCTAAATCTCGGCTTAACGATCCAATCTCCACTGTCGTTGATCATGCCCCACTTACCGCCCTGCTTTACGACTGAAACATTTGAATCAGCAACGTAATCTTCCACGAATTCGTATTGTACTGCGATTACAAACTTGCCCGTCTCGTCGATATGGCCCCAACCATTATTTGATCGCGCCGCGGCTCGACCGCCATGAAACGCTCGAATATGAACCAGAGTTGGCGGCAACGTCCAATTACCATCGCGATCGATCAGGCCATATCTGCCATCTTTTTCTTTCGGTTTGAGTTCCCATTGTTCCGCCTGCTCGCGTTGTTTTTCGGCTCTTGCCTTTGAGATACGCCGACCTTTTTTATCGATGTATACCCAATTACACGTTGTACCGACATCGGCAACCTGTCGTTTTATCAAGCTGGACCAACTCTCAACCCCAACTCGCGCGACACCCTGATAAAACCAACCGACACAATCGTACTGTGGCGTTATGACCACGCGCCCCGTCTCGTCGATGAAACCGAATTCCCCATCAATCCGCACTGCAGCAAGCCCTTCTTTAAACGAATGCGCATCGCCATAGCGAGGCTCGATTGCCCAATCGCCTTTTCGATCGATATACCCCATCGACAGTCGGTCTGGGCGACATGCCATTGCCAATCGACCATCAAACAACCTCTGCACCATGCCGAATCTCGGTTCGATTACGACCTTGCCCGTTTTGTCGATGTAACCCTTCTTTCCGTCCACCGAAATCGAAAACAACGGCTCGAATGGTTGTTCCGCAGATTGTGTGCTAGGCTGAGAGGTAGCAGATTTGCTCGGCTCCGCCAATATTCCCGTCGGCATCGTCAACGAAGTAGCAGCAAGGGTTAGCACGAATACGCAACTGCAGACAGGTTGCATTTTGAGATTTTTGAGCATGCAAACATCCAAAAAAATGACAAAACCAGATTTCAATCTCCAGAGATCGTAGTCGCGGCGACGACTTAGCGAATACTATCGATCAAAACTCCCCACGCGATCGACACCGCTCCAAATCTGCAAAAAACCCCTTGGGATTTTGAACAAAGCGAGCGGCGGAGGACTTGCACAAATCGCCAACGATCTCCGAAGCACTTCGACATACACATCCCGATTCCCATGACACCCATATCAATTCGTAACGGTCAATCACCGTCAACATCGCCGAAATCCAGCCCTTATCTACGCTGCGTAAGTCTATTCGAACGAAGACCGACTCGATCTCACCGGCATTGGATTCCATCGTGATATCCGTGTCATCATGGCCGCGCGAACGCGACGCCTCCGATCCTGACGTCGGTAGTAACAAGTCAAACTCCGAACGTAACGCTGCTATAGATTCAAAACCCCTCCAGCGGCCTGCGTGATCTTCCGGGTCACCCGCAAGCGACTGTTGATCAGCCTGAATCGTTGCATTGGGAAGCAGGAAACCTTGATATTGATACACGGCCATAGATGCCAATCCAAGTTCGTTACCAAATCGCCCCGGCGACCAATCGACGATTTGTCCCGAATTGGCAACGCCAATTCGGCAATGGTAACGCCGGAAGCCGCTGAGAACCGAAAAATACCCCCACCCACCGCGTGAATACCCCTCGTCCTACCCGTTTTTCTGAATGGCCACGACATTTCCGCGCCGCCCTTTTTCGGACGGTTAGGACGCAAGCCGTGGGGTGAGTTGTAATCAAACCATCATCGGATGCGGCGTGTGTTTCGGTGGGTTGAGTACAACCCACCCTACCGAGAGCTGTCGCCATGAGACCGTAGGTTTTTGAACGGCCTTGTACCGCTCGCTTCGGCTTAACATCTACGAAGAACAGGTTTCGGCACCGACAAAACAGCATCGCTGCCGAAATAAACGAATAACGAAATCCAATACGCCCCAAGACGGGGTCGCACCAAACGTTTCGATTCTGGGAGGACCCATCGAATGCAGGCCAACCGCCGACTCGCTCGCCTATCCGCAAAACCGCGCCGCAACCTCTTTGCGGTCGCCCTCATGCTCGTGGCCGTTTTGGCCAGTAGCACCATCGCCCTCGCTGGCGATACAGTCGCCGTTTTCAAAATTCGCGGCCCCGTGGCCGAGCAACCCGATCAGTCCGGCCTGGCCGAACTGTTGGGCGACGCCGGACCGGTCAGCATGTACTCGCTGATCAAGAAACTGCACACCGCCCAGAAGGATGCCAACCTCAAAGGCGTCATTCTCGATATCGATCAAGCCGGTCTTGGCTTCGCACAAGTCCAAGAACTCCGCGGCCAAATCAAAGCGCTCAAGGCCGCTGGTAAAGACGTTTGGGTATTGGCCGAAGGGCTCACGAACGGAACGATGTTGCTCGGTTCCGAAGCCACGCGTCTGCTGCTCGTGCCGACCGGCGAAGTGATGATCAACGGTCTCTATTCGCAAGGCATGTATTTCAAAGACATGCTCGGCAAGATCGGCGTCGAGGCCGACATGATGCACTGCGGCGATTTCAAATCCGCCGCCGAGCCGTTCACGCGCACCGGCCCCAGCGAAGAGGCCGCGTCGCAGATGAATCGCCTGCTCGACAGCTTGTTTGAGCAGATGATCAAAGACATCGCCGAGAGCCGTAACCTTTCGGAATCGCGCGTGCGCGAACTGATCGACATCGGCATGTTCAGCGCCAAGGAAGCCAAGAAGGCCGGCCTCGTCGATGACCTGATGTATCGCGAAGACTTCGTCCGCGCTGTGAAGGATCGCTACGGTTCGGATGTTAACGTGACGGCGTCATACAAGTCCGGCAAGAAGCCTGACCTCAACTTCGACAACCCATTCAGCATGTTCAAGGTGTTCGGCGATTTGATGAAGCCGCCGGGCACATCGAGCGACCCCGCGGTTGCCATCGTTTATGTCGAAGGCCCCATCACGACCGGCCCGACGCAGCAAGGTCTCTTCGGCGGTTCTGAAAACGCCGGCAGCGACACGATTCGCCGCGCCATTGCCGAAGCCGCCGACGATCCGTCAGTGCAGGCGCTGGTGTTGCGCGTGAACTCGCCGGGCGGTTCGGCTTTGGCGTCCGACATCATTTGCGAAGCCGCCGAACGCTTCAAAGCGGATGGTCGGCCGTTCATCGTCTCGATGGGTAACGTCGCCGCGAGCGGAGGCTACTACGTCTCGACGTTGGCCGACACCATCTTTGCCGACCCGATGACGATCACCGGCTCGATCGGTGTGGTCGGCGGCAAGCTCGTTACCAACGGCCTCTGGGATTGGATCGGCGTCAGCACGCACGAATACAAGCGCGGCGAACACAGCGATATCTTCAGCACGACTCGCAAATGGAACGAAGCCGAACGCAAGCTGATGATGGATATGATGAACCGCATCTACGACGACTTTAAAGGTCGCGTAACAACGGGTCGCGGTGACAAGCTC
>JAUIHO010000243.1 GCA_030432035.1 Phycisphaerae bacterium | reverse complement strand
CATCGCACAGTCGAGGGCGGTTGTTGGACAGTCGTAAACATATATGGCAATCGGGGACGGCACCGATGGTGTTGTCGTATTTATGGATCCGCCGCGCCGTCGGCGCGCTGGCGATCTCGCTGCCCGTGGTGCTCGGGCTGGGCGGCTATCTCTTCTTCGATGTGGACATCCAGGAAAACATCAGCAGCTACTACCACACGCCGTTGCGCGATGTGTTCGTCGGCGTGATGTGTGCCATCGGCCTGTTTCTATTTTCCTATTACGGCAGTTCGATGATGGAAAACTGGACGGGCAATGTCGCCGCGCTTGCCGCCGTTGGCGTAGCTTGGTTTCCGCTCGACGCGAACAGCGACCCGCTCGATCAACACTCCATCGCCGGTTACCTGCATTCGGTTTTCGGCACCGTCTTCTTTCTCGCGATCGCGATGTATTCGGTGTATCACTTCCCGCGCAACGAGCCGGAGGACTACTGCCCCGACGGATTCGTGCCGCGTAATTTGTTGTTTCGCTTCACTGGTGTCGTGATCTTGGCGTGCCTTGGATTGATGGGTACATACCTCTTCCTGCTCGAAGGCGAAGATCGCGCCTACGCGACGCGATTGAACATTCTTTTCTGGTTGGAGAGCGCAGCCATCTGGGCCTTCGCCGTCGCATGGTTGGTAAAGGGTCGCATCTTCGCCGTGCTGACCGAAGGCGTTGAGTTCTTGCGCTCGCTCGAGAAGTGACAGCGGGTTATTAGTGGGTGCCACTGCTGGCTCACATGTTTTTTCTACGAGCTAAGCGTGCTGCTACTGCGTTGATACCTATCGTCGAAGGCTAATTCACGAATCTGTGGATTACCGTTTTGCCCTCACTGTGGTATTTAAAATATCCTTCGATGCGATCGAATCACAACGATGTGTCGGGTAACGGACGCTGGGCGCAGGACCGCTCTGCTGTCGATCGCTTGTTTTGTGATACCATTGGTTGGCATCGAGGTTGACGTTGTCATGGCATACTCGCGAAAAGAGAAGATCAATACGACCGAGCAGGCGCTTCGCGAGCGCATGAAGGAGCTTGATTGTCTCTACGAGATGGTCGATATCCTCGTCAATCCAAATGCTTCCGTTGCGGAGCGAATGGCCGGCGTCGTCGAGCGTCTTCCCCGCGCGTGGCAATTTCCTGAGATAGCAATTGCCCGCATCACGCTCGACGATATCGTGTACCAGTCTGCTAATTTCGTTGATATCGACTACTCGCAAGGGGCAAACATCGTCATTGATGGCCACACGCGCGGCGTTATCGAAGTTGGGTATCGCTCTGCAGATTTGCCGGAGCAAGCGAACGATCCGTTTTTGGATGAAGAGCGAAAACTGATCGAGAACATCGCCCATCAGATTGCAGTCCATCTTCAGCGGCACGAGATCGAGCTGCGGCAGAAAGAACTCGAAGCGCAAGTGCAACATGCCGATCGGTTGGCGACCATTGGGCAACTCGCGTCGGGAGTCGCCCATGAAATGAACGATCCGCTGAGCGGTATTCTTGGGTTTGCGCAGCTTGCCCTAAAAGCGCCCAACATCCCCCCAACAGTCGAAGAGGATCTCAATGAAATCGTCGCGGCGTCGCTTCGGGCGCGGGAGATTGTTAAAAAACTGCTTCTCTTCGCGCGACAAACGCCGCCTCAAAAGTCACGCGTCGCTTTGAACCCGATCGTCGAAGATGCGCTATTCTTACTGGAGGCAGGGTGCGACCGACCGGGGATTAAATGGGTTCGGGAGCTTTGCGATAATTTGCCGACGATCGATGCGGACCCCGTGCAGGTTCGCCAGGTTATCGTTAACCTCGCCGTCAATGCCATGCAGGCGATCGCGCGGGATGGAACCGTGACGGTTAAAACAAAAACTGACGACAGTGATGTAATGCTTATCGTTACGGACACGGGTTGTGGCATGCGAGCGGAGACGATCGAAAAAATCTTCACGCCGTTCTTTACCACGAAAGACGTCGGCGAAGGCACAGGGCTCGGCTTGTCGATGGTGCATGGTATTGTGACGTCGCACGGCGGTGCGATCGACATCGATAGCGAGGTGGATCGCGGAACGCGCTTCACGGTTCGTTTTGCGGCCTCGAACAATTCCGAACACGAGAGGCCGGGTATATAACTGTGGCGGATGCGCGCGAAAACATCCTCTTGGTCGACGATTCCGTCAGCACGTTAAAGGTGATGGAACGCAATCTGAAGTTGCAGGGCTATCGCGTCGTTACAGCGACCGACGTGGCGAAGGCACTCGCGTTCTTAGAAACGAACGCAGTCGATCTGGTGGTGACCGACTTACGGATGCCGAAGGTCGATGGGCTCGATTTGATACGACATATCCGCAGCAACTATCCAAAAGTCAGCGTTATCATGATTACCGGCTTCGCCTCCATTGGCAGTGCGGTATCCGCCATGCGGGAAGGTGCCGAGGACTATTTGGCCAAGCCCTTCACCGACGATGAACTGTTGGAAGCGGTGCGCCGGGTTTTGACGAATGCCGCCTCAAGACATGCCGGCGAAGCCAACGCGACGACTGGTGGAACCCAATCATACGGTTTGCTAGGTAGTTCTCCGGCGATGAAGCGCGTGTATGAATTGATCGCCCGCGCCGCAGCTGTGGACGCGACGGTGCTGATCACAGGTGAAAGCGGAACGGGCAAAGAGCTCGTAGCGAGGGCGATTCACTACGAAAGCGCGCGTGGGGCGTCGACGTTTGTTCCCGTGAATTGTGCGGGTATCCCCGATGGTCTTGTTGAAAGCGAGCTGTTTGGTCATGTGAAGGGCGCTTATACGAGTGCGACGGTGAATCGCATGGGCTTGTTTTCAGCGGCCGATGGTGGGACCCTATTTCTCGATGAGATTGGCGAACTGGCAATGGCGACGCAGGCGAAGCTCTTGCGCGTGTTGCAAGAAAAGGAAGTGCGCGTCGTTGGCGAAAACACATCGCAGCCCGTCGATGTGCGGGTGATTGCCGCAACCAATAAAGACCTTTCGGCGTTGATCGAAAAGGGAGCCTTTCGTGAGGATTTGTTTTATCGCCTGCACGTCGTTGCTATCGACATGCCGCCGTTGCGTGATCGTGGCGATGATATCCTTGAACTCACGCAACACTTCGTTCGGCATTACGCTTTGCAGTTCGGATGCGAACCGCCGCAACTCAATCACCGACTGATCGACGCGTTGCGTGCATATGCCTGGCCGGGGAACGTGCGAGAGTTACAAAACCTGATTCAGCGACTCGTGATCATGTCGGGCGGAAGTGAAATAGACGTCGACGCACTGCCCGCGGTGATGCGCTACAGCGTTCCGAAAGTTGACGGTCGAACTTGCACGCTTGCCGAAGTTGAGCGCCAACATATCGAGGTCGTTCTGGCAAGTGTGGACGGCAACAAGACGCGCGCCGCCGAAATTCTGGGCATTGATCGCAAAACACTTCGGGAAAAACTGAAGGGCTATGAATCGGATCGTGACTAAATGGGCTGTCCGTCCGCCCATTCTGAAAGCCTTTCGCGTGCCCGCCCTTGGTCCGATTAAATCTGACTTGATAAGAGACCCACTACTCTGAGCGTGCCGGTACATTTCTCCCCGACCGGTTCAGATCTCCCCGCGCCTTCGCAGATATATCCGGAATCAATGCCTTCAAATCGCCAAAAACCGGCGAAACCCAATTGGCACATAGATTGCTCTTAAACATCGCAACGACGGAATCCGCTGCATTGTGCAATGGATGCATCGCACAACTTGAGGAGTGCCATGAACACAGTTGCCAAACCCGGTGATCGAATTGGGCAGACCATTACGCGTTGCGACGAGCGGATAGAAGGGCAAACGCAAGTGCAAAGCCACGCTCCGCAAACAACCAATCATGCGGCGCATGGGCTTATCGAGTGCCGCGACTATGAATGGACGAGGCCGATCAGCATGCCGGGATTGGTTGCAATCCCAAAAGTGCAAGCGATTACTGAAACGATCACGCGTGCGGCGCTTCGCAATCATTCTGATGAAATTCTCGACACCGAGGACGGCGATGCGTTGAACCCTAGCCAATTGCCCGGGGGCCTGTCGATTCAGAACGCAGCATTGATGAGCGAAATGTTTGTTCCGCAATCTGCGAGTGAAGCTGACGTGATCGACGAGTATTTGGAGTCGGCGGCGATGCAGTTCCCCGGAAGGTTGAAAGACGCTCGATCGTCGTGATGAGCGATTGTGCTGAAAGGCGGCGTCCGATGAGCATTGGTCTATACGTAAAGAGTTGGGGCGACGCGATGATTTCGAATCGCAAAATTCTCATCACCGAAGATGACATGCGCCGGTTGCGACTGTTGCTCGGTGCGCCGCGCCACGATCGCGGCCGCGACCGCCCGTACTTGGAAGCGTTGGAATCCGAGTTGGATCGCGCGACTGTCGTTAAGCCGGGTGAGATAGCGCCGGATGTGATCACGATGAATTCGAAGGTGCGCATTCGTATCGGCAGCAGCGGCTTCGAAACAGCGTTCACCATTGTTTTTCCCGAAGACGCGGTTCCGGCAGAAGAGTGCATCTCGGTTCTATCGCCATTGGGGGCTGCGTTGTTGGGTTATCGCGTCGGCGATCGCGTGCCGTTTTCCACGCCGATGGGGGCAAACACCTGCGAGATACTCAAGGTGTTGTATCAACCTGAGGCTGCCGGTGATGTGGTGCTTTAGTGAACTAGCGGCTCGTGATTGTGAGCGGTCGATGCGTCTTTGCCAGTTCGCGTAGATACGTGCGGTACACGTGTTGTGGATCATTACCAGCCCACGACATTGCATAATCGCATGTGCCCCGGCGTCAAAAGTTATCGAAGGAGAATCCGCCATGTTAGAAACAAACACATTGCCCGCCGAAGAGCGTCATGATGAGAGCTTGGATATGGTCTACCGCGACAGGCTGAATCTAAGCAATCGTTTAATCGCACAATTGGTGGTGTTCATCGTGATTCTGCTTGCCTTATGGCTACAGTCGCAATGGGGCAACGGATAAGTCGAAACGTGCAATGCACTTCGAAATTGCAACTCGAGTGATTCGACGTTCGGGCAAATGCAAACATCGCCCATCGCGAGTCCATTCGAGTTTGCCAGAGGTGTCAAACCATGGTCATCGTATTATTCATACAATTGGTTTTATGCATCATCATCTTCTTGGGCTTGTGGATTCACTCGACCTTGGAAAATGTCTGAGCGGTTGACGGCCCCTACGCCTCCACCTCTTCCTCCATATCCGCCGTGCCGTACACGTCGTCATCTTCCGCGTCCAAGTCCGCTTGATAGCTGTCTTCGTCCATCTCTTTGTTGCGCTGGTGCTTGATGGCGTTCCATTCTTTTTCGGTGATCAGCACTTCGCGGGCTTGGCTGCCTTTGTAGTCGCCGACGAGGCCGGCTTCGGCCATTTGTTCGATGAGGCGGCTGCTGCGGGAATAGCCGATGGTCAATTTGCGCTGCAACAGGCTCACGCTGCCGCGGCGGCTGGCCACGATGATCTCGACGGCCTTGTCAAAGAGCGGGTCGCGCTCGCCGCCACCGCCGTCGGTCTTGGGTCGTAAGCGCGTAAGTTCGTGATGAAACTGCGGCTTGGCTTTCTCGGCCAAGTCGTCGAGCACGCGGCGCAGTTCGTCGTCTTCGAGATACGTACCTTGCGAGCGCACGACTTTCGATTCGCCCGGCGGCAGGAACAACATATCGCCCTGGCCCATGAGCACTTCGGCACCGTTCTGGTCGAGGACGATGCGCGAGTCCATGCGGCTGGCCACGCGGAAGGCCATGCGTGTGGGCAGGTTGGCTTTGATGAGGCCGGTCACGACCGTCGCTTGCGGTCGTTGCGTTGCAACGATGAGGTGAATACCGACGGCGCGGCTCTTTTGTGCGAGGCGCGACAGGTGTAGTTCGACTTCCTTGCCGCTGGTCATCATCAGGTCGGCCAATTCGTCGATCACGATCACGATATACGGCAAGTGCGTGGGTACCTGCATCTTTTCTTCGTCGCTTTCGGCGGCGAAGCGTTTGTAGAGCGTGTCCTTATCGAGTTTGTTAAAGCCCTTGATGTCGCGCACGCCCGCTTCGGCAAGCAGTTCGTAACGCTCGTCCATCTTCTGCGTGGCCCAGTCGAGAATCATCTCGGCCTTTTGCATGTCGGTGACGATGGGGCACATTAGGTGCGGCACATCTTTGAAGATGGAAAGCTCGACGACTTTGGGGTCAACGAGAATCAACTTGCAATTGTCGGGCCGCTGCGTCATGAGCAACGACATGATGATCGTGTTGATGGCGACCGACTTACCCGAGCCGGTCGTTCCCGCGATCAGCATGTGCGGCATGCTGCTGATATCCTGAATGAGCGGCGAGCCGCTGGCGTCTTTACCGACGAACACGGGCAGGGCCATCTTGGTCGGCTTCACGCCGCCCAGCATGATCAACTCTTTGAGACGCACCTTTTCCTTGTCGGCATTGGGGACTTCTACGCCGACCGTGTTCTTACCGGGAATGGGCGCGACGATTCGCACGGCGGGGGCCTTGAGCGCGCGGGCGATGTCGTTGGAGAGCGAGTTGATCTGGCTGACCTTGGTGCCGGCGGCCAGTTCGAGTTCGAACATCGTGATAACAGGGCCGGTGTCGATCTCAACGACGCGAATATCGATTTTGAATTCGCGCAGCGTGCGCTCGAGGATGTCGGCTTTTTCACGGACGACGGCTTCCTGCGTTTCGTTGTAGTGAATCTCAGGTTCGTCGAGCAAGTCGAGCGGCGGCAAGACGTAGTCGCCGAGTTCCTTGGGCCAAGCGTTTTGCGGCTTGGGCGCCGACTTACGATCGCGACCGAGCATGCGAATGATCAGATCGCGGTTGACGGGCGTATCCTCTTCTTCCGCGTCGCCTTCTTCCGAAGCTTCGCCATTGACGGCATCTTCTTCTTCGTAGTCCTCCTCGTCGTACTCTTCGTCGTCGTACTCGTAATCGTCTTCGGCCTCGGCGTCTTCATCGTATTCGCCGTCTTCTTCCCATTCGGATTCGTCGTAGCCGGCTTCTTCTTCCTCTGCATCGGGCTCGGGTTCCGGTTCGGGCTTGGCGGCTTTCTTCTTGCGAGCGGGTTTGGCCGTGGCCGTGCTCGAATGGTTGCCTGCGCCGATCAGCATCGG
>JAUIHO010000242.1 GCA_030432035.1 Phycisphaerae bacterium | reverse complement strand
GATTTATCTGAAGCAACCTGTAATAGCTTGGGCTTTGACTTCCGAGGTGAAGGCACCGAGTGCGTCAACGGGGGCTTCTGTCCGATTGGTGCGTGCTGTTTGCCCGATGGAACCTGTACCGACGGCCTGGGCGATGACGAATGCTCTGCTTTAAGCGGCACGTATCAAGGTGATGGGGCGCCGTGCTTCAGTGTTACCTGTCCGCAGCCGACGGGGGCTTGTTGTGTAGCTTCGTCCGGCACCTGCATTGGTGGTCAGACCGAGGCGAATTGTTTGATTATTCCCACCGCCACTTGGGCCGGCCCACAGAGTTTCTGCCCCGACGCATGCAACACCGACCCGTGTGATGGCGTCACGCTGGGTGATTACAACGGCGACACGCTCATCGACGGCGATGACTTGGCCTTGTTCACCGCGGCAATGATAAGCGGCAGCCCAAGTCAGTCGGAGTTGTGCGCGGGCGACTTCGACGGCAGCGAGCAACTCGATACCGGTGACATCGCCGGTATGGTTGCAGCACTGTTGCCGTAAGCTCGTTTTCATCTCAAGGTAGAAACCACCGCCGCAGCCTGTCATGGGTTGCGGCGTTTTTTTTTGCCTGAGCAATCAATGAGCGCGGGCGTATCGATCCAACTGATTGAGCGTCGCGCGGAAATCCTTCGGCGGTTCGGCTTCCGCATTGACGATGTTGCCGCTTTCGGGGTGCGGGAACGTGACGCGCTGCAGATGTAACGATGGTCGCTGAATGAGCGGTCGTTCGGGGCGGCGCTTGCTTTTGCGATAACCCTTCTTAAACGACGATAAAAACAATTCGCGTCCGCCGCCCGTGAGCGGATCGACGGCCAGATGCATCTGGTTATCACCAAGATGCTTGCGCACCTGCAGCGGCGTGCGTTGCTGCGGTGAGCATTCCAATAGTGCAAAGCCGACAAATCCGTCCAACTTTTTCCAGTCGGTCTGGTGTGCGTTGTAATCGCAGATCCCGAACAAGCCGCTGTCGCGCACGGCGCGATCGTCGATCTTTGATTGCAACACGCCTTCTTCGGTGAACATCGAGATGCCGACAATGCATTGATAATAGACGCGGGCCTCGCCGTCATCGAAAGCCGATACGAGCTTTTCAGCAATCGATTCGCTGCGTGCATACAGCGCGAGTCCGCTGACTTCCATCTCAAGCGGGTATATCTGATGCAGTTCGCCCGGTTCACTTTCAAACATGTCGAACACGCCCGGCACATCGAAGATGCCCTCGCGCGGCCAGACGCCGGCGGGCTTGTTAACGAGCACGATGGCGTCGTCGGTATGAACGATTTCAGGCTTAGCAGGTTTCGGGGCGCGGTGGTTCGCGGATGTCGGTTTCATACAGGTAATTTGTTTCGGTCTAAGGGTGTTGCGAAATGTTGTCGGAATCAATGCGATCTTAACGTTCGTAGGCAACGCGTTCCGGAATCTTGGGAATCACGTGTACGTATCGGAGTTCGCTCTTATCGATCATCGGTTCGACCAGCACATTGTAGATCAATCGATGCTCGGGTTCGCGGCTGATATCGATGATACGACCGACGGCTATCGGCAAGGGAAAGCCGAATACGTTATCCGGCGACGTTACCACAATATCGCCGATACGCAGCCGCGGGTTTTCGCTCGGCGTCGCGTCGGTATCGATTTCCTGATAAGGCACATGCTTCATGATCATGCGACCTTGCCCTGCGCCGGTCAGCGAGTACTCGTACGGCATGCTGACCGACTCACCCTCGCGCACACCGACGACACGCACCTTGATCGGTGCCGATTCAGTATCCGAAAGTAGCCGTACGCGCGACACGTAGGGCGATACAAACTCAACGCGCCCCAGCAACACTTCCTGCGCGATAACGGCTTCGCCACCGCCGATGACCGGCGCCGTCTCGCTGCCGCGATCGAGGAACAGTTTGCTAACGACCCAATCCTTGCGACTGATGCCGAGTTCGGCACCGCGTTCGATGACGGCGGCGTCGCGCTCGGCGGCGATATCCCAGGCAACGACGTGCGCCTTTAGCGCCGCTGGCACGCCCAAATCGCGCACGACTTGTAACTGTTGCAATTCGCTGCGCAACTGCTCTACCTGCATCGTGCGTGCGGCGACGATGCGCTGTAGCGCGATGAGTTGGTCATCGTTCTGGGGCGCGGCGACGTCATCGGGCAGGGCTTGGCGCGCCTGAAACGTCAGGAAGCGAGCGATATCCTGCAACGGCGTCAGCAGTTGGGTCGTGTGCTTTGGGTAGTTTGCCGCTCGCGCCGGCAGCAGCATGGCCAGCACCGACAACAGGAACAAACACCAAAAGACGGACCGTTTGGTAGGTCGAAAATTCGTCCAGTACATCGTACGTATCTTAATTGAGTGGCGTAGGGCCGAAAGATTCCGGTAATGACGTTGATCATGTTGCCGCCGCACCTTCAAGGCGGCGGCGATACGGTCGTTCATGCCGCATGGCGAAGCGGTGTCGATTGTAACGGCTAGCGAAGCTGTGTGATTGTAACTCCTTTTTTGACAACAGGTTGCGGGTATTGGATAGTTTCACTGAACGGGCTGAGCAAGGAAGCATCCAGCCGCACACGACCGTCCCGCTTTTTTTGTGGACCGGGGAGATCGGGAGCCGCCACCCGCATCTCCCCACTTTTCTTTTTACGCTCGCGGCGAATCGCGGTTCGTGGGGCGGTAACCCGCTTGCACTTCTCACGAGTTCGTTAGAATCCCGCGTGATGAAGCAGCGTCTCAAAAACGCCCTCGGCTATTCGGCCTACCTTGGCATCCGCACGGTCAGCTTTGTCTGTTGGCTCTTTCCGCCGCAGGCGGCGCTGGCGTTTGCGTATGGGCTGGGGAACGCTTGGTTTACTGTGCCGCATCATCCGTGGGCTGTCTGGCTGGCCGACCTGTCGAAGGTAGGGCGGAAGCTGAAGGGTCGCTTTCAGGCGCATCGCCTCCGCGCCGAAGAACACATCCGCTACGGCTATCCCGATTTGCCCGACGAAGAGATCAGCGCCATCGCGCGCGGCAGCATGCAGCAACTTTGCTTGATGGTGATCGAGCTCATCATGACACCACGATTGATCACGCGCTGGGCCTGGCACGATTACGTGAGCTTGCGCAATTTGGGCGATGCCATTCGCGTGTTAAGCCAAAAGAAAAAGGGCTGCATCCTGATCACGGGGCACTACGGCAATATCGAAGTGCTCGGTACGACGCTCGCGATGATCGGCTTCGACATGACGGCCGTGATGCGACCTTTGGATAGCCCGTATATCAATAAGCTGCTTAAGAACCGTCGGCGATTTAGCGGGCTCAAGTTGCTCGATAAGAAGGGGGCGACGATTCACGCGCCGGAGATTTTGCAATCGGGCGGGGCGTTGGCTTTCATCGCCGATCAAAACGCCGGCCGCAAAGGTGTGTTCGTCGACTTCTTCGGGCGCAAGGCGTCGACGTATAAGTCGATTGCGTTGTTGGCGATGCAGTTCGAAGTGCCCGTCGTCGTCGGTTGTGCCCGTCGCACGGGTAAGTGGTTCAACTACGAGATGCATGTGAATCGCGTGATTTTGCCGGAGGAGTGGGGAGACAAGGACGACCCGTTGCTGTGGATCACCGAGGAATATACGACGGCGTTGGAAGGCTTGATCCGCGAAGCGCCGGAGCAATACCTTTGGATTCACCGCCGCTGGAAGACGCGGCCTAAAGGCGAAGTTGCCGACGCGGCGTAGCGACGGGGTGCCCCTGCCCCTCTGGGGCTGGGGGACAAACCCCACCGTGACGACCCGCGGCGCAACCCCTATCATCCCAACAACATCATCAATCGAAACACAGCAACCCGAGAGGCCACCATGGCGGACGCATCCCGCATTGAAAAGTTTCAACAACTCGTCGAAGCCGATCCGAACGACGAACTCGCACAATTCAGCCTTGGCAACGCCTTGTTCGAAGCCGAGCGTTTTGAAGAGGCCGGACCGTGCTTTCAGAAGGTGCTCGCCATCAACACGCGCAACTCGAAGGCGTACGAAATGCTCGGCCGCGTGCAGATGAAGACTGGTCATAACGACTTGGCCGTGCAAACGCTGATCAACGGTTATCGCAACGCCGACCGCGCGGGCGATATCAAACCGAAAGACGCGATGGGCGAATTGCTAAAAGAACTCGGCGAAGAACCGCCCGCGCCGGCCAAAGCCGCCGCCGCAGCAGGCGTGGCCGCCGACGGTACCTTCACCTGCCGCCGCTGCAGCGGTAACGGGCCCAAGTTGGCGAAGCAACCGTTCAAGGGCGAACTGGGTGAGACGATTTACGACACCGTCTGCCAAAGCTGCTGGACCGAATGGGTGGGCCAGGGCACGAAAGTGATCAACGAACTGCGCCTACCGATGTACGACCCGAAAGCGCAAGAGCTTTATGATGGGCATATGAAAGAATTTTTGTTGATTGAGTAGGGGGAGGCTCCCGATCCCTTGCGGCAACATGTCGCATCAATTGCGACATAGGCGCTCCCAAAGGTGATTAGAGGAGCCTTATTGCTCATAGAAACAGCGCAATCCCGCGTTCATCGAACGCCGCCTAGGTGAGTCGCTAAGCTCCTCGCCGAAAATAGTTTACACGCCTCCCTGCGACATCTTGCTTGCAGGGAGAGGGGTTGGGGTAAGAGTTTATTTGCGCCCCGATACGCGCGGCGTGAGTTCGTTGGGAGAAGTATCTCCATGCGACCGAACTCACCGTTGCAAGCAGGCAAGTGGCATCTGGCTACGGGCGACGTCCACCTCTCTAATCTTCACCGGCAACTTCTGATGAAACGAAAATCTTCATCCCTTCATCACCGTTATTCTCAGCAAGGAACTCTTCCAGGCTCTTTTGTACTGGACGAAGTAACGGGAATGTCCGTTCGAGGTTTTGTAATAAGGCATCTACAATCGCTTTTCGAGAATCTGAATCAAACTGCCTGAACTCATCCCAACGGCTCTCAAAAGTCTTGTAACGCTGAATAGGGCCCTGAGCCAAATAAATCGTGTCATCCGTTCTTGTGAGTGCAATACGTCGCGTATTTGGAATCTCAACAACTCCATCCACTTCAGCCATCGCAAGTAGGTCATTCCATGATTGATTTCCAATTAGAGCCTCGCGGAGATCTGGAAACTGAAGACCGGAAAGGAAATGAATCAAATGACGAAAACGAATGACTCCATTCGCAATCACACGCAAATCTGGAGTAGAGATTGATGCGAGCACTACACTCTTAAGCTCGTCAAGGCGCTCTGAAAAATCCCTATAACGTTTTGCCTCAGTTGTAGAAGTTCGTGATTCGTAGAGTAGGCGTTGAAATAGTTGTGACCACTGAGTAGCGAGGTGTGTTCGAATCTCGTCGAGGCGGCTAAAGCCTATCATTGTGTTATTTACTGCCCGATGGCTTAGGAAATTGATAAACTCAAAAACATATTTTGCAGTCTCTTTCTTTTGGATTGATGGAAATTCAATATTATCAATGACTATAGAATTGCCTTTGTTTCTCTCATAAACATGGTGATCATGGAGGACTCTATTGTCCGCGAATGCATAAACTGGTAACGAAACTTCTACTGCTTTTAATACTTCAAGTTGTGTAATCGAGAGTTTATCTTTTGACTTAAGTAAGTCTGGCTTTGTCGAGAGTTTTTCAACTCCGTCGAAATCTAAGCACTCAAGTGCAGATGGAACTGCTGTCCCTCCGAATCGCGACCCAACGATCAGTATCACCATGTCGCATCCTTCAATCTCCTTGACGCAACTTTCGTGGGTGTGTGAACGAGGGTCGAATAGTACGTCTGAATACTCGCTCATTACAGGCTCATATCCAAGATTCAGAATAAATGGGCGCAGCTCTGAACGAAGCGTCCCGAGATCATAGCAGGTTGAAGAAACGAAGATACGCAATCTTGCCATACTTGAAAGACCTTGGTTCTGTTACCGTGGCTGGAATCAGCCAATATTTAAGACATCATAATTTTATAGGTTTGTTGTGTAGTAATGCAAGTCCGAATGGGCTGGCCGTTCGAGCGGGGTATTAAATCATCCGCGGCGGTGACTGTCGATCTGGAATTGATCGGAGACGGTTGAATCGTAATCGAGATTCCTGGCTGGAGTATCAACCCGGGACACCCGGTTTAGGATATAGCCCAGGTAGGGTGGGTCGTACTCGACCCACCGAAACACCGTTGACGTCGGTTAGAGCGCAATCTCGATCCCGTCGAGCGTCTGCGTTAATCTACCAGCATGCCGAATTATACGCGAGCGTTTGTGCCGGGCGGCACGTTTTTCTTTACACTCGTTGCGGAATGGCGGCGAGTGATTCTCACGACGGAGCCGATGCGCGATGCGTTGCATCATGCGTTTGACATAACGCGGCGCGAGCGAACGTTTGTTGTGAATGCTATCGTTTTGTTGCCCGATCATTTGCATTGCATCATGACGATGCCCGAAGGCGATGCGGACTTTTCGACACGTTGGCGATTGATTAAAACGCGGGCGACGCGCGCGTATCTGCGTAGCGGGGGCAGAGAAGCAGGGCGGAGTGAATCGCGACAGAACAAGAGCGAACGCGGGGTGTGGCAGCGACGGTTGTGGGAGCATCAGGTACGCGACGAGTCGGCGTACATCAAGCTTTGCGATTACATTCATTACAACCCGGTGCGACATGAGCATGCCCGTTGCCCGCATCAGTGGGCGTATTCGAGTTTCGCGAAGTTCGTGCGAGAGAAATTGTATGAGCCGGATTGGGGGTGTGTTTGTAAGGTGGCGTTGAAGCCACCGGAATTTGATGCGGTTGCGGATTGGGTGGGTGAGTGATTGGGTTGTGGGTTTAGTAAGGCAGTGATTGCGAGTTGTTGTGGATCGTCGGTGTTTCGGTGGGTTGGGTACAACCCACCCTACGGTGGAACGCGGCGTCATTATGAATTCGCGAGTCGGTTTAATAATTCGGTGATCGTGTGTCGATGAAGATCGCCGGTGTTTCGGTGGGTTGAGTACAACCCACCCTACTACGCCAACCACATTAAAGATGTGGGTGGCGTCTACTCCCTCTCCCTGCTGTTTTGTTCGGGGACATGGGTAACAGGTGTTCGAGGACATGGGTAACAGTTTTTCTTGTTTCGCGCCGGCGACCGTCGCCGTCGTC
>JAUIHO010000241.1 GCA_030432035.1 Phycisphaerae bacterium | reverse complement strand
AAAACTGCCCCGGTTGGAACGCTTATCTCGTCGCGCACCAGTAAGCGTTGTGATGTACCTTTGCGCTGTGGCACCGGTTTGTAAGCCGTGTTGCCCGTAGGGTGCATCCCTTGATGCACCAATTGGTAGCTCGCGAACCTTGTGTTGGTGCGTCGAGGGACGCACCCTACGTTTAAGCCATCTTCCAACCACCTGACGGTACCCGCTTCCTCACGGGCGCGGGCCCGATCAGACGAAAAACCCACCGGACGCCTGCTCGTCGAAAGATCGCGAGCGGGCGTCCGTTTTTTATGCTGGGCAAACACAGATCACCGCGTGAGTACAAATATGACCGACGAACAAACCTACGAGCCACCCAACGATGACGCCCTACCCGCCAAGAAAAAACGCGGACGCCTCTCGCGCGTCATCTTCCGCATCGCAACCTTTTACATCGTCTATTGTGTCGTTGTGTTCTTTGCGCAGGACTATCTCATCTTCCCGAGCTACATCACACCCGAGCCCGCCGGTATCGAAAAATACGATCGCACCACTACCGTCCTCACGCGCGACATCGAAGACGGTCAAGTCGTCGCGTGGTACATCCCCGTCGCGTGGGCCAGCGCCGACAAGCCCGCCCCGCTTGTGATGTACTTCCACGGCAACGCCGAAATCATCGACACACAGGACGACCGCATCGAAGGCCATCGCGCCAATGGCTGCTCGGTTTTGCTTTGCGAATATCGCGACTACGGTCGCTCCGATGGCAGCGCAAGCGAAGCGGCGCTCGTTGAAGACGCCGTTTACTTTCTAGACGAAGTACTCAAACGGCCCGACGTCGACCCGAGCCGCATCGTCATTCACGGTCGTTCGATGGGCGGCGGCATTGCGGCCGGCGTTGCGAAACAACGACCGCCGCGCGCGATGATATTGGGCTCGACATTCACCAGCATGACAGACTTGGCGCCGCGCAAGGCGTTGGTACCGGGCTTCTTGGTGCGGCACCCGCTCGATGTGGCCGGCGTTATCAAAACCGCCGAATATCCAATTCTCATTTTCCACGGCGCCGATGACGACATCGTGCCCGTCAGCTTCGGTCGCAAACTGCGCGACATCGCGCCGAATGGCGAATACCACGAACTCAATTGCAAGCACAACGACTTCCCCGGACCCGACGAATCAAAATATTGGGAGGCGATTCGCGCGTTCCTCGATAAACACGACATCGTTAAGGATGTCCGCAAAAGATAACAACCAACGACGCGGAAGGATTAGTGATGGACTCGGGCACAACGACAGTTAACGCACCTTCAGGCGACTTGTCTCCTCCCAAACGCAAGCCCCCATTGCTCAAACGCATCGCGATCTATGCCGTCGCGATCTACATCGCCTACCTCGGCGCGTTATATGTCATGCAAGACAGCATGATTTTTCCACTCAGCGCGTTACCCGAGCCATTGAGATTTCCCACGATTAAAACGACGCAGAAATGGGAATATACGCGCACCGACGGAAGCAAGGGCGTCGCGTGGTTCTGTCCCGTGGATGGTGCGACCGATGAAACGCCCGCGCCAACTGTAGTTTACTTTCACGGCAACGCGGAAATCATCGATCATCAGCCGCCCATCGTGCGCGGTTATCATCGCCTCGGATATTCGGTGTTGCTTCCTGAATATCCCGGCTACGGTCAATCCGAAGGCACGCCCGGTCAAAAGAGCATCGTGGCCGACGCACGATTCTTCGTTGAAAAACTGCTCGACACGCCCGAAGTCGACGCAAATCGGATCTACTATCACGGTCAATCCCTCGGCGGCGGCGTGGCGGCACAGATGGTTGCCGTAAACGAACCTGCGGGGCTGATTCTCGAATCGACGTTCACGAGCCTGGCCTCATTCGCCAATCAATACTTTGCACCCCAATGGTTATCGCGCCATCCGTTTCGTACCGAATCTGTCATCGAGAATCTCGCCGCACCGATGCTGCTCATTCACGGCAAGCGCGACGGGCTCATCACGGTCGATCACGCCCATAAGCTGCGCGATTTGGCGACGCGAACTCGCGAAGTCACGCTCATCGAATATGATTGCGGGCACAACGATTTGCCCGGTACCGACAACGAAGACGATTATTGGGGGCAGATCGAGGCGTTTCTTCAACGTGCCGCAAAGCCCGCCCGCCCATGAGCCGCAAGCAAAAGTCCAACCGTCGTCTGCGAATTGCCGTATTGATTTCCGGCTCCGGCACGACGATGCAAAATCTGGTCGACCGTATCGCCGATGGTCGGCTTAAGAACATTGAAATCCCAATCGTTATTTCATCGCGAACGAACGTTGAAGGCGTAAGCCGCGCCGAGGCCGCTGACTTGCCGGTCGATGTCGTGCGGCGCATGGACTATGACTCGACAGAATCGTTCAGCGATCATCTCACGCTCACGCTCGATGTGTATGCCGTGGACTTGGTTGTACAAGCGGGCTGGCTGGTGCATTGGATTCTGCCCGAGCGCTGGCATGGGAAGGTGATCAACCTACATCCGTCGCTACTGCCCGATTACGGCGGCAAAGGGTTCTACGGCCTTCATGTGCATGAAGCCGTTTTGGCATCGGGCGAAACCGAATCGGGCGCGACGGTGCATTGGGTTAACAACGAATACGACGCAGGTGAGATCATTGCGCAGCGCAAATGCGAAGTGTTGCCCGACGACACGCCCGAAACGCTGGCCGCGCGCGTTCAGGAATTGGAACGCGAACTTCTGCCCGACGTGATCGAGAAGATTCGTCGTGGCGATTATCGACCACCGCGAAAGCAGAAGAAAAAGAAACACGACGTGACGGTGATTCAGCCACGCGACGAGGCATGAGCTTCAGTTAAATGGTCAGAGCCGCGCCCGTCAGGAAGCGGTAAACGTGAGTCGTCGCGGGATTCTGACCATGCACAGCGCATGCTCACTATCGAACGAATCTGGTTTAAAGCTATCTCTTCCGCGAACACCGGTTGCAAACCGGTGCCACAGCGCAAATCGCGAAAGCGACGCCCCATTGGTGCCCTGAGCGTTGCACCCTACGATGCTCGCATGCCGCCGCTGGAAAACCTTATCGCATTCTTCGGTGCCGTGGTCGTGCTAGCACTCACGCCGGGGCCCGACAATATTTTTGTGCTCACGCAAGCCGCCCTTCATGGTCGCGCGGCGGGGCTGAGCGTCGTCTTTGGGTTATGCACGGGGTTGATCGGTCACACACTGGCCGTAGCGTTGGGCTTGGCCGCACTGCTTAAAGCATACCCTGTGGCCTTTGCCGTCGTGAAAATCTTCGGTGCCGTCTATCTGATTTATCTTGCCATACAAGCGTGGCGCACCGCCGATCATGCCGCAAAATTAGAAGCCGCGGAGGCCGCACCGCGACTGTCCAACGGCGTGTTGTACCGCCGCGGCATCATCATGAACCTCAGCAACCCGAAGGTCAGCCTGTTCTTCCTCGCCTTCATGCCGCAGTTTGTAGCGACGAAACAAGGGCGTCTGTTTTTTCAATTCGTTTCGCTGGGCATCGTCTTCGCGATTGCGACGATTCTTGTGTTCGGTGGAATCGCGCTCACGGCAGGCACGATCGGTGGCTGGTTGCGCTCGGCAAAGTCGCAAGCGGTAATGAACCGAGTGACGGCGGTGGTTTTAATCGCGTTGGCGCTACTGCTACTGGTTGATTGATAAACAGCCCAGCTAACGGATCGATTCGACCGCAACGTCGTTTTCATCACGTCGCGTTTGATCTGAACAACAACTTTCGACAAACGCCAACACCCGCTCGCGCGCCGTCGCGCCGCCTTCATTCCAAATCGAACAATGATACTCATCGGGAACGATCCAAAGTTCCTTCGGCTCTTGAGCGGCCTCGAATAACTCGTGCGCCATCTCGACGGGCACCACGCCGTCGGCGTCGCCGTGAATGATGAGCTTGGGCGTATTTTCAATCTTGCTTATGGCCTCGACCGGTTCAAATGCGTTATTCAATGTGAATGGATACCACCACGCCAGAACCGTCAATGGCATGCTTCTTCGCACGTGATGCGCCGCCACGCGCCGGTAACTTGAAAATGCCGCATCCATCACGAGGCCGCAGACATCTTCCTCGTGCCGTTCGACGAGCACCGTGGCAATCGCCCCGCCGATCGACTGACCGAATACCACGACCGGCGTGTTATTCACTTCCGGTCGCGCCAGCAAATACGTCAGCGCCGCCTCTGCATCTTCGATCGTGCCTGCCCGCGTAACGCGACCCGCACTGCGACCGTACCCGCGATAGTCGAACGACAACACGTGAAACCCATGCCGCGGCAACCAGCCGGCGAATGGCCAATGCCCCGTCACATTCGCGGCGTTTCCGTGCAAATGCAAAACGGCGCCGCGTGTTTCGCCTTTTGCCAGTAAGAGCATGCCGTGCAGCTTTGTCCCGTCGGCGGTGTCGAAAAATACGTCTTCGAATTCGATCCCGCCCACATCGGGCAGCGTGCGAATCTTGCGATCCGGATGATAGAAAGGTCGGTTGCAGGCAAAGTTAATAAGCGACATGTTGACAGCAAGCAGTAAACAAAGCGGCAAACGGTAGCGACGCACGATTGAGGTCATGGCGGCATCGTCGCGAGATTTGCGTTCCAATGCCAGAAAAACTTCACAGCGCAAAAAAAAAGCCTCGAACCATCGTTCGAGGCTTGGAAGATTCGAATAATTCGCAAACCGTCTTAACGCTTCGAGAACTGGAAGCGCTTGCGGGCACCCGGTTGACCGGGCTTCTTGCGTTCGACCTTACGGGCATCACGCGAGAGGAATTCATGCTCGCGGAGCGCCGGCTCATATTCGGAGTTGGCCGTGGCCAAGGCACGCGACAGGCCGAGCAATACGGCACCCGCCTGACCCGTCTGACCACCGCCGTTGACGTTTACATAAACGTCAAACTTGCCATGCGTTTTGGTAACTGCCAACGGTGCGACCACGTCGCGACGATGCTGTTCGGAGAAGAAGAAATCCTTGATCTCCTTCTTGCCGTTGATGAAAAACTTACCGTCGCCGGGCTTGATGCGCACGCGTGCAACCGACGTCTTGCGACGGCCGGTGCCCCAAAAGTAACCGCCGCCCTCTTTGCCGGGCTTGCGGCGTTCCGGTTGCGGTGCAGTTGCTTCAGCCGTTGCGGCCGGAGAATCGCCCAGCGTAATCGCGGGCGTCGTTGCGGCAGATTCAGTAGCGTTGGGTTGGTCAGACACGAATCAATATCTCCAAAGCGTCTTTAGCCGCGTGGCCTAAACTTTTTCCATCGGAAAGGGCTGACAATTTTGTGCCTGATGCGGATGTTCGCTACCGGCATATACCTTGAGTTTGGTCAACAACCGGCGGCCCATGGCGTTCTTGGGCAACATGCGTCGCACGGCGGCCGTGATGATGCGATCGGGATTCTTTTCCATCATCTCTTGGTACGGCGTAATCCGCAGACCACCCGGGTGATACGAATAACGCATGTACCGCTTCGTATTGGCTTTGTTACCCGTTACGCGAATCTTCTCCGCGTTGGTCACCACGATGAAATCGCCCGTATCAACGTGCGGCGTGTACGTCGGCTTATGTTTGCCCATCAGTACCGTCGCGAGCTTGGTCGCGAGCCGCCCCAACACCTGACCATCGGCATCAACGTGATACCAATCGCGCTCGATTTCATGGGGCTTGGCCTGATAGCATTTGTCCGTCACAGCGGCCATCTTGCAAATCCTTCAGCAAAAACCAATTGACGCACCATCGGTGCGGAAACCCCGTAATTTACCACGGTTGGGGCGTTCGTCAACGCCGAGGCCGGTGGGGAAACCGGCAAATCAGCCCTGCCAACCGCGACAGAATCACAGCAGCCTAGGCCAAGATTGCGACCCCGTGTTCCAATCGGAGCCTCAGCACCGCCGCGACACGCCAGCAATTGCGGCGCGGGGATTACCTTTCGTCTCGGGTCCGATATAGTGCCCACTCAGCGACGGCAGCACCGATTGCCGCGCATTTGAAAGGGAATCACCAGATGTTCGAGCCCGCCACCCAGTTTTCGATTTTTCTCACCAACAAGCCCGCCGTGCTCTCGCAGGTCTGCAACGCCCTCGCCGACAAGCACGTCAACCTGATGGCCATTACGCTAATGGACTCGGTCGAGCACGGCGTGGTGCGGCTGGTTCCGATGAATGTCGAGAAGTGCCGCGTCGTGCTGCAAGGCCTCGACCTGCCCATGACCGAGACCGAGGTGCTGAAGACGGTCCTGCCGAACAAGCCCGGTGCCTTGGCTGACGTCTGCACCCGTCTCAACGCCGAGAAGATCAGCATCCGCTACGCCTACGTCACTGCCGGCGCTTCTGGCGGCAAGACCACGGGCATCTTTAAGGTGAACGATGCGAACAAGGCGCTGAAGTTAAAGGCGAGCAAATCGAACAAGAGCACGGGACGTGCGGAAAAGAAAGTGTCACGCAAAAGTCGCGGGCGCAAGGGTTGAGTAACACAACTGGCATATTTCGTTCCTGTTTTGCCCCCCAGCATCGAGTTGCTATTACGCCGAAGGCGTTACGACAATTAGCCCAGGGTTGCCACAAAGTGGCTACCCTGGGTTGCTCGCAATGATTAATGAATTCAACTCTGAAAGAGTTGCGCCAATTTCAGCTCACAAGTGGAGTGCAAACACCGATCTTGTTGACGATTCAGATTCACCTTCAGTGAATCGACTACTCCCTATCTAAAAAATTTAAACCAGCTAGAACGACTCAATCGCCCTTCGGACCTCGATCAAGCCCCGTAGAACGGCACTTTCTAGGTTACGGTCATTGATTCGCACAGAAACGCTGTCATGCATCGCACTGCCAACAGCACGTTGAACTAAAAAGTCATACGGACCTGAAGCATTGGAATTCCGACCGCCATCCCATTTCAAGAGTATTACAAAACCGCGTTCTCGAAGTCGATCGATAATTGGCAGTAGATCATCGACACCGCCGATACTCTCGTCGATCAATTCGTCGTCGCCTTCACTCTTAAGCACTAGTCGGTTGTATTTGGCCCGAAGTCGTTGCGACATGGTTAAGCACTTCGCAATCTTAATTCGTTTGGAATACTTCTAAGCATCCGCGCGTTTAAAGAACGTCTGCATCCCGTCCAGCTTGTGTTCTGAAATAATGATCGCTTCG
>JAUIHO010000240.1 GCA_030432035.1 Phycisphaerae bacterium | reverse complement strand
TTGCCAACATATGATTGGCAATGCCGAGGCCGTTCACGAAGAACAGTAAGATCAACCAAGGCCAATGCTGCGAACGAAGGAATGCCGCTAACAACAACCACTCGGTCGTCAACAACGCCGCCACCAACATATAGCTTTCGGTATGCGTCGCGTGTTCGAAGATGGTATGTGCCAACATCAAGCCGCCGACGGCGCAACACCGCGCGACCGCACTGACGTTACACCACGCTAGCAACACGTTGAGATTCGCCAACGCGATTGCCGCGGCAAATGCGCTTACCAGCGTGATCGCAAATCCCGCTTCGATCGGCAGCGACAAATACGCCCAACGCCCGAGATAGAAATGCACCGGATGCATCAGCGCGATGCCATGCATGTGCTCGATACGGCCTTCCATCATGCGGATTTGCTGTTCGCCCGAGTCCTGCCATTGCGGGCCCTTGTTGGCCGTTAGCGCGTAAAGTGCGAACGCAATGAGGAAGGTAATCAACCAAACGCGAACGTTGCCTTTGGAAGTGGATGTTTCCAAACCATCCACGGCGCGCTCGTCACGGTCGGTCGGCATATCAGTTTTGGTTGCCATCATCGGCAAAGGAAATGCCCAGACCGGTGAGAATGGCCTTCAGCGCGCCGACCGATTGCGAGTCTTCAACGCGTTCGATATCGATTTGCACGTTGAACTCCTGCTCCAATGCGCCCATCAGCGCGATATGGTTGAGCGAGTCCCACGTATCGACATCTTCGGCAGTCAGGTCGTCGCGAATCGTATCCGGCCCGATCTGCAATATCGTCGCGAGTATATTCTGTAGCTTTTCGTTATTGCTCACCGGATTACTCGCCCGTTGCGACCTCGATGCTGGTCCACTCGTCAATCGGCAAGCCCCCCTCGTTCAGGCTTAGCCGCCACCTACTTACATCGTCAGAATCGTCCGACGGCGCAAATCCCATTTCGTCGTAGAAACCGCCAAACGGCTTATTTTTAGCCGTCGGGCTGTAACACCCAATTAGGTGTGTCGCCCCCGCGTTTTTGGCGTGTGCCGCGATCCACGCCAAGAAGTTTTTCTCAACCGTGCGTCCCAGCACGCGACAGCTAAACAAGAACTGCTCGATTATGGCATCGGCACCGTCGCGCCGAACGACTGCCAGCCCCACCAATCCGTTGTCACCGAAGCGATCGTGCAACCGTGCTGTAACCACATCCACGTCCGGCGTTTGCATCAACTCGCGCACTTGCGCTTCGCTGCAGCGAACGGTTGTCATGTTAAATTGATTCGTACGGTTGGTCATCTGCGCTGCGCGCGTCACGGCAGCTTCATCATTGACGCCGATTACAAGCCGCATCTGCAAACTGCGATAGAACGATTCCATATCGAGCGTTTGCGACTGCAGCTGTCGGCGCTCGGCTTCGGCACGGTATAGGTCGGCACGATGGCGATCTTCGTTCGACAAGGCAAACTGATCGAAGCAATCGAGCGACTCCAGCACGGCCGCATGCGCTGCTGGCTCTTTCGACAATTGAATCGTCGTGACCTGCGGCAAGCTCGTTCGCATCAATTCGCATTCGATTTCACTGTCGTCGATGAACACGAAACTATCCAACCCGAGGTTGAGCGTGCCGGCCATGTTGCGAAGATTCTCCGGCTTGGGCTGCCAATTAACGGCAAGCGCGGAAAAGTGTTCGCGCCGCAAAATCATGTCCGGATGATTATCGAGAACGGCTTCGACAGCGCCCGGTTCGTTCTTACTTGCCAAGCACAGAATCACGCCGCGATCGCGCAGCGCTAACAACCGGCGCTGAAACGCCTGAAAAGCATTACCCGGATAATCCTGCCCGATTTGAATGCCGTCCGGCCCGTCATCGCCAACGATGCCGCCCCACAGCGTGTTATCCGCATCGACGACGATCACCTTCTTCGCCAGCCCAACCAAAGGTCGAATATGCCGCACGATAAAGCCTGCGTAATCCCAATAGTGATTCGCGTGCAGCGGCAGGCGACCAAACGCATCCATACGCTCATCAAAAAGGTGCTGCGCGCCGTGGCATGCGACCAACGATTGAATATCGAGGACGTGCACCGACGGGATTTCATCCGCAATTGCGCGTAGCCCTTGGCTTAACTTTTGACACAGCGCAAATTGACCGTCTGATCGATGGGCATCGACAGGACCATCGGCAATGAACGTCGGCGCAGGAAGGCCCTGCAATAACACGGGAACGGCATGGCGACTGGTAAACGATTGCAACGCGCCTTGCATGGTTGCCAGCCAATGATCGGCGGCATCGAAGACGGCGGCAGCTTGATCCGTTGGGATGCCGTCGTATAGCTGTGGCAATTGGTCGCGCACGCGTAGAGCCAGCAGCACAACATCGGGCTTGAAGGCGGTGAGGTCACCGTCTGCAGCAAGCAACGTCGGCGAGATTTGATCGAATGGCGCGATCCAACTGTCGATCTGCATGCCCGCGTGCAAACCGCGCACGACCAATGCCGGAACCAATGGCTCGAAGGTCATTGATGGCAAAATGGCAAGCCGTACGGGACGCGCGCCGACCGCTTCGGCCAGTTCGTCGCGGCGACGATACGCCGTGAGCAGGTTCAACACCGACGGATCGGCAGCCACGCATTTCAAGTCTCGTTGCGCTACTGCCAGTCGTTCATGTTGGTCGAGCGCGGCCGTCACGATTGCGGCTCCGCTTTCGTCGACGCGTCATTATTAATCCGAAATCGATAACATGCCGACCACAGCCCGCTCATGCTAAACTTGAATAGCTCCTCACCGCCGTACTTCTCGTAGAAACTGATGCCCTCCGGGTTATCCGTGAATACGATATACGACGATTGGCCGGATTGCTCCAATTTCTCCAGCCAGATATCGAGGAAGCGCTTACCCAATCCCAGCCGGCGACCTTTCGGTGCCACAACAATCGACAACAATTCCGCGTCATCCCCGAATGCCCGCGACAACTTTTGCTTACGAACCGCACGCAATACGGCGACCGGACTCAGCCGAAACGTCAGCAAGCGCCACAACGCCAGCAAGCGTATGCGGCCCGAGCGATTCGACTGTTCGAAATGATGCCTGTCGGTCGTGCAGCCGAGGAAGCCCACGACTTGGCCATCTTTTTCGGCAACCCAAAGCGAGCACGCGGGCGACGTAACCATTGCAATGTAATAGTCGTGCACAAAACTGCGGCCCAATTGCGTCGTCATGCCTTCGGTGAATGCGCCGAAGTGTAGCGACATGACGCTTTCAATCGTGTCGTGATCGCCGGCGTCGAGCACTTCGCGAATAAGCGGACCATTCTTATCGCCGTGGTAAACGACTGGCTCGCGCGGAGACCATTGCGGGCTTTGTCGGCGCGGCATGCGCCAACCGATGCGTTTGCCGCGCGGAATGCCGCCGAAATTCGCAAACGCGGGCACGTCGCGCGTTACTTCCGCATGTGCATGCACGATCGCGCCACGGCCCACACGAACGCGCGGCATAATTAATGTCGCCATTCCCAACAGCGCGTAGTCTTCGACAACGATCGGTCCTTCGACCACTTGCTGCAACTCGGGCGGCGCCATGTGCGACATGCTGATCAGCTTGCCCGGATCGCTCGGATCTTCGATGACGCCGGTCGCGCTATAGAGGTGTGCATTGGCCATCACGCCGACAAAGTTACGAATCGTGACGCCGCCGCGACCCGCAATGTGTACACCGGGCCCCAAATGCACGTAGTTACCGACGCGAATGTAACCGTGTTGACCGTGCCGTTGTTCGCCCGCTGCCAAACGCACCGAGGTATCGATGTGACAGCGCGAGCCGATCGACACCGAGCGGCCACCCCATATCTCCACGTTTTGATCGATGATCGTATCTTGCCCAAGATAGCCTAGCTTGGCTTTCCAGTAACACGCGCGCAGGAAGAAGCCAAACGGGTCGCGGCTATACACGCGGGCGACGGTTTCGACCCAAGAAGAAACGATGGGAATGTTCGCCAAGAGCATGATGAGCGTTTGAAACGCCCCCATCACCGTGCGCACGATTACGCCCAAAACCAACCAGCCGCCGGTCTTCTTGACCTTATGCGGCTCGGCCACGCAGCCTTGCAAAGTCGCCAACACAAAGTCGAGCGTATACACCAGCCAACCGCGCTGCACGGGCAACGGTTCGGCGATGTACCAACGCTTGGCTACCTCGGCGGATTGCTCGGCCGGGCTGGGCGGCGTTATCGGATTGTCGCTTTGGCGTTGGTCGTGCATGGATGATCGGCAGTCGCCTCTTTGGTACGGCTCCATCGAGCCTATCGTTCAGACGCAGCCCCAGCAAGACAGAAAAAACGCCGACGCGACATGCAAACTTCGCCCGACCATAATGTGGGCATGGCGAGAGACGACACTTTATCGGAAGAGCCCGTCGCGAAGCGTCCTTCAGCCGCTCGGTCGCGAGTTGGCTCGCTCACGCGCTGGTTTTGGCGCGGCATGGGCGTGTTTGGGCTGGTCGTGCTGCTGGCATTCCTGCTCGTGATATCGCCGGTGACCGATCGCGTGTATTTCGGCATGGATTGTCAGGACGAACTGCAGCCCGCCGAATGGATTATTTGCCTGGGCGGCGATGCGGGTCGTGCCATTGAAAGTGCGCGGCTGCTGCAAGATGGGTATGCCCCGAAGCTCATCGTGACGAACAACGGTGCGGCAGCGGATCGGTTGGCACAGCAAGCCATCGACTGGGGCGCCGATCCGCAGGATGTGTTGATCGAAGATCGTTCGACGCGGACTGTCGATCATCCGGATTTGGTTGCCGAATTGGCGGGAATCGACCGCGAGCAAGACACGTGCATTTTGGTAACGAGCTACACGCATATGAAGCGAGCGCGACAAATCTTTGAAGACGCGGGCTATCGGCATCTGATCGTCCGCGAAATGCGCTGGGAGCGTGAGGCTCGCGCCACCGGCGGCTTGAACTGGCGGCAACGATTGTTGGTCGCACCGCGTATCTGCTACGAAGCCGCCGGTTGGTGTCGGTACTGGCTGTTCGGCTAATGGCTAGGCCGCTTGCTTACTGAAATTTACAGCCCGCCTTTTTCGCTTCGAGTATGATACGGCTGATTTAGACGTGCATCGAAATCGCAAACGATCTACGCCATTGACGATCCGAATATGACTCGACTTGCTTGCTTATCAATCGTAGGGAACTGGCACATTAACCAGCGCCAAACGCCAAGGCCGAATTGCGGCGTCGCGCGACGCGGGAAGTATTTCTTGTCCGCATTGGTTGCTACGACTTTCGCCGGGTGTTCCGGCATGCGGCAGGCCGATTACGAATCGCCGCGATTGTCACGTCATCTGGCAGCCCATCACGATCTGACGGCGACCGCCTCGCGCGATTTCGCGTCCGAGGTTTCCGATCGAAAAGACATCGCGTTCGTCAACGGCAATGCCATCAACAGTCAGGATTTTCTCTCGACGCTCATCGAAGCGCGCGGCCTTGCCCTCTTGCAACAACTGTTGTTTCTCGAAGCAGTGAAAGGCGCCGCCGCAAAAGAGGGAATCTCCCTCACGCCGACGATGGTGGAACGCGAATACGACCTCACGCTCGCCGAAGCTGCGGACCATGCCGAAAAAAAAATCACGCCGCAAGAGCGCGAAGCGCTCATCGACTCGTGGTGCGACCGGCGCAGCATCCCACGCACCGAACTGCGTATCGCCATGCAACGACAAGCCCTTTTGCGGCAGATGGCCAAACGCAAAATTCGCGTAACCGGCGCTCAGGTTGAGGAAGAGTTCAATCGCATCAACGGCGACAAGGTCGAGGTACGCCACCTGCAAATCCCGGCACGACGCAGCTACGCTCAGATAAAGAGCAGGCTTGACCGTGGCGAGCCATTTATCAATCTCGTGCACGAATACAGCATCAACGCAATCTCGAAAGCCAGCGGCGGTTTGCTGCCGCCGTTTACGCGCAATGACCGCACCGTTCCCGAGCGCTTCGCGGAAGTCGCTTTCGCTTTGAAACCGGGCGAGATATCCCCGTTGTTCGAAGCCGAAGGTAGCTACCACATCATCAAACTCGAACGCAAGATCGACGCGACGGATGGCGTGCTGGGCGATCGGCGACAGGATATCGAAACACGATTGCAACGACGGCTCGTGACGGCAGAAATGGAAAAACTCGGCCGCGAGATTCTCGACGCCGCCAAGGTCGAGATCGAACAGGAAGATTTGCGGCGACAGTATATTCGCGACCAGAAGGCCGGTCGGTTCGATGGCCCTAAATTGCAAGGCTAAATCGCCGTGCGGGCGCGGCCCCGATTTTGACTTTGACCCGCATGGGCGGCCATCTATAATCGCGATCCGTCAAGGATGATCGTCGCATCGCCGCGCAGGAGTCGCCCGCATGTCTGCACAAAACCGTCGTTCGCATTCGTTGTATCTTTCGTTCACCACCCTGCTGCTGTTGTCGGCGCTTCAATCGGGATGTCAGCGCGGCGAGATTGACGATCAGGCCGGCGGGCCAACGACCGACGAGCTGGTCGGTTACTACAGCCCGACGCAAATTCGCTTGTTGCCCTTCACCAAGATTCGCAGCTTCGACGACGACCACGTGCCCGATGGCGTTGCCGTGTCGTTGCGACCGCTCGACGGTGCCGGCGATCCGGTAAAGGCCTACGGTTCGTTCCTGTTTGAACTTTACGAATACCGTCAGGCGACTGCTGACCGTCGGGGTCGGCGTTTGCAGGCGTGGCGGCAAACGATCCATACGCTGGACGAGCAGCGCACGTTTTGGGAGCGCGTGACGTCCACGTATGAATTTCAATTGAGTTGGGAAGGTGAACCGTTGCCGATCGATCGTAAGTATATCTTGGCCGCCAGCTTTGAAGCGCCGGGTGCCGATCGGCTGTTCGACGATTATGTATTCGAATTCCGCCTACCGCCGCAGGCTGTGCCGAACAATGCGAGCGCCTCGGCGCAGTAAGTCCTCGCGAATTCGCAACATTTCGACGTTTTGAATTTTTGACGTTTCCTACAACTGCGTCCACGTTTCATTTGTGGATTCGACGTGTAGGCCATCAGGCTTAAACCCTCACCTCACCCCGGCCCACTCCCTGCGAGGGAGAGGGAGCAGACGTCACCCGCTTATTTAATTTCGATGTGGCACTACGTCCATGCCGGTCGCGGGCGACCGAGCAGGAACGCTTTGCCGCGCGCGGCCAGCCGAGAGATATCGACATAAATCATATAAAGCGCGGGAATGCCCAGTAGCGTAAGAACCGTCGCGAATAACAAACCGCCCGCGATCG
>JAUIHO010000239.1 GCA_030432035.1 Phycisphaerae bacterium | reverse complement strand
CCACGCAGTAAAATTGGATGAAGTAGGAGACCTTCGTATTGTTAGTCCCCCAGCCCCAGAGGGGCGTGGGGCACCCGCTCGAAGGGCACCTCTCGAAGTGACATGTGCACCCGAGAAGTCTGCTCTGTCGCGTTTGTCACATTGCGTAAAATAAAAAAAGCCGTCGCGTGGTGCGACGGCTTTTCTCATTTACTCATGAAACTGACGAATTAACGCTCGTCGCGTCAATGCACTTGCAGCAGTTCGACTTCGAACACCAACGTCGCGCCGCCGGGAATCGTCGGCGGGGCACCGCGGCTGCCGTAACCCAGATCCGACGGAATTACTAACATCGCCTTGCCGCCCGGCTTCATCATGCCGACGCCTTCGGTCCATCCGGCGATCACCTGATTGAGCCCGAACGTGGCGGGTTGACCGCGATCAACCGACGAATCGAACTTGGTGCCGTCGGTTAGCCAGCCGGTGTAATGTACCGTCACTTGCGACGAGGGCTTGGGCGAATCACCGTCGCCGGCGGCAGTCTCGATGATCACGAGGCCGGAACCGGTTTCGTTGGCTTTGCTGGTGTCGACATTCTTGCTCTGCAGAAACGATTGTGCCTGGGCATCGAGCGCCATGGGGCCGTCCTTTCGGGTTTGTGTCGTTGCGATGAATTTCCGGTAGGGGTTCTAAGGAAGTGGACTACGCAAGTCAACCAGATCGGGTTATGATACGGCCTCGCATCGTCGTGCACCTTCGCACGGCGATGCAGTTTGCGCGAGTGGCGGAATTGGCAGACGCGCTGGATTTAGGTTCCTGTGCCGAGAGGCGTGTGGGTTCGACTCCCACCTCGCGCATTTTTTATGACTGCTTTGGCTTTATGGTCGTGACCGATGGGCGGAGGTCGCGGTGGAGCAAAGGCCGCGACGACCGCGACGGCCTCGGTGGAGCACGACCACGACGGAGTTGGTATATCGTTCGCGGGTTGCCCTTTCTTTTATCGATTTACTTCAATAGCCTGATTTGGCAATTTTGAAGATTCGTCTCACCTCAATTGCCGCTCTATTCTTAATAGTCTGAAATTTCTAGTAGATGTTTGCCTTTCTGACGGTTGTCGATTGCAGAGTATCTCAAATCTCAAATCTCAGATTTCAAATGTCGAGTCTTGAGTCTCGAGTTTTGAGCTTCGAGCATTGAGCATCGAGTATTGAACCTGAAACCTCAATTCTCAATTCTTCATTCCCAATTCCCAATTCTTAATTCTTAATTCTCAAATTTCAATTCTCAAATCTGTAATCTGAAATCCTGACTCTCACTCCCGTCCGGCCACTCCTCGTTAGATGAAGCCCTTTTCCGCCGTTCAATATTCGCTGGTTGCGGTTAAACTTCGCATTGCAATCAATGCAACCAAATTTTCGCTCAACGGGAACGAATCACGACCATGCGTGCATACCAAATCCAAGACCAATTCGGGTTAAAGAACCTCAAGCTCGTCGAGCGCGACGACCCCACGCCGGGGCCGCATCAGGTTGTCCTTAACCTACATGCCGCGTCGCTCAATTTTCGCGACTGGCTCATGGTCATCGGTCACTACAACGCTAAGCAACCCTTACCGTTGATTCCACTGTCCGATGGCGTCGGTGTGGTCGAATCGATCGGTAGCCACGTCTCGTCCGTGGCCGTCGGTGATCGCGTCGCCGGCATCTTCGCGCAGAGCTGGCTCGCGGGTGAACCCGATCAGTCGATTTTACAACACACGGTTGGCGGGCCAATCGATGGCATGCTTGCCGAGCGCGTCGTACTCAACGAAACAGGCGTTGTGCCGGTGCCCGCGCATCTGACCGACGAAGAAGCCGCGACGTTACCCTGCGCGGCTGTTACCGCATGGTCCGCACTTTTCGAGCGCCGCCCCGTGCGACCCGGCGACACCGTTTTGATTCAAGGCACCGGCGGCGTGTCGATCTTCGCGTTGCAGTTTGCCAAGCTTGCCGGTTGTCGCGTGGCGGTGATTTCGAGTAACGACGAGCGCTTGGAACGATGCAAACAGCTCGGTGCCGACTTCACGCACAACTACAAATCCGAGCCCGCGTGGGACAAGGCCATGCGCGATTGGACCGACGGCGTCGGTGTCGATCGCGTCATCGAAGTCGGCGGGCAGGAAACGTTCGGTCGTTCGCTAAAAGCCGTGCGGCATAGCGGCGTGATCGCGATGATCGGCATTCTGTCCGGTAATCGTGGCGACATCGATTTGGTGCCGATCCTCATGCGCCGCATCGACGTACAAGGCATATTCGTCGGCTCCCGCGCGACGTTCGTCGAGATGAATCGTGCCATCGCCGATGCACAATTGCGACCGGTGATCGATCGCGTCACGGCGTTTGAAGATGCGCCGACCGCGTTCGAACAACTATCGCGCGGTGGGCATTTCGGTAAGTTGGTGATCAAGATCGGCTAAGTGCGGCCGCTTGCAAAGGATAATAGCGTTATGAAGGTTCTCGTCACCGGCGGATGCGGTTACATCGGAAGCCACACGGTTCGTGCGTTGGTCAACAGCGGCCACGAAGTGTTGGTGTTGGATAACCTCGTCAACGGCCATCGCCGCGCGATCGATGAGAACGTCGGCTTCGTGGCGGGGGATTTGGAAGATCGCACGCTATTGGCGGAGTTGTTCGAGGCCGAAAAGTTTGACGCCGTTGTGCACTTCGCCGCGTTTATCGAAGTCGGCGAATCGGTGATCGACCCGCTTAAGTTCTATCAAAATAATATTTCCAATACGCTCAATTTGCTGCAAACGATGCAGGCCTATGGCGTAAAGAAGATGGTGTTTAGCTCGACATGCGCCGTATATGGCACACCCGATACGATGCCGCTGACAGAAGACTTGCCGTGCAATCCCGTCAGCCCATATGCGCGAGCGAAGTATGCGATTGAATGGGCCTTAGAAGATTGCAACACGGCTTGGGAATTGGGTTACACGGCGCTGCGCTATTTCAACGCCGCCGGTGCCGCCTCCGACGGCAAGATCGGTGAAGATCATTCGCCCGAGTCACATCTAATTCCTATCGTTTTGCAAGTGGCTTTGGGCCAGCGCGAACAGGTAAAGATCTTCGGGACTGACTACAACACGCCCGACGGTAGCTGCCTGCGCGATTACATTCACGTCGAAGATTTGGCGGACGCTCATGTGAAAGCATTGGAAGTATTAGCACCCGGCGAGAAGCGCATCTACAACGCGGGCACGGGCACGCCGACGAGCGTGCGCGAGTTGATCGATGTGGCACGCAAGGTCACGGGCCATGCCATACCTGCAATTGAAGAAGGCCGGCGTGCCGGCGATGTGCCCGAGTTATATGCCAACGCATCTAAGATTCGCGACGAACTCGGTTGGCAACCGCGCTATGCCAAGCTCGAAGACATCGTCGCGAGTGCGTGGAAGTGGCATCAAGCGCATCCGAAGGGATACGACGACCGACGGTAGGCAGTCATATTTTCGATAGATCGTCTTTTGTTAATCGAGACAAATTTCCTGCTTTTCGCGCAAGCGAAAGCGCTGTGGCACCGGTTTGTAACCGGTGTTCTGCGGAGGTGGTTAGGGAATCGTCGCGCGCTTACGCGGTAACCATCGATTGAAAGGGCGACGGTTATCGCTTCCTTAGCGGCGTGGCTCTGATCAGAGACGGGTGCCCCGTCCTTCGCGCCAGCGAAGGTTTGGAAGTCAAGCACGCATATAATCTTAACCGACCGCCCGTTCCTTCACGAAAAAACCGCGCAGCAACGCAAACCAAAGCAGCAACGGTAACCACCGACCGACGATCATCAAGCACGTCATCACCAGCTTCGCAACCGGCGGCAGGTAGGGTGTTAATCCCGTCGCATAGCCGTTGCTGTTCGCTGCGGCAATCGAATCGAACACGATGGCATATTCCGCGGCATCCACAAGCGACAACATCACCACGATAGACAATCCATTAAACACCAACCAAAGCGCGACCGCGATGAGAACACGCGGTGCCGATGGCAACGCGGGATAAGCGGCCTTCGATTTGCGCCCAACCAACCCCACGAACAAAAAGATCAGGAACGTAATACGCAAACCGCCGCCCGTACCCGCGAGGCCGCCGCCGACGAGCATATTGCCGAACATCAATCTGACCGACGCCCAACTTAGCGTGCCTTGACTGACCGGCACGCCGCTCATCCCTGCCGAGCGTGCCGTCGCCGATGTATACACCGCAGCCTGCCAACGCGCGGGGCCGTCCATTTCTTGCAACGCGGGTTGTTGCTGATCAATTTCAAACGGCAGGGCGGGTCGATTCTCCGCAAACGGGCCTGTCGGGTGCTCGAACCAGACGAGTCCGACCGTCGTGACGGCGAGCATTTGAAAGGCGAGCAACGCTTCGATGGTGGGTACGTTACCTCGTAACGGTGTGCGGGATGTTTCCTTTTCATTCGGCGCACGTTGCAACAATGCGATCACGACGGGAATTCCCAACGAACCGATAACGGATAAGGCGGTGACGACCAGAAACACCGCCGGTGCGTCGAGGTAGTTCGCCAAACCCGAAGGCGAAAGCGTCACGCCGCCGTTCCATAAGGCCGACGTGCTGTGCATAAGGCTCCACCAAACGCGTGATAGCGTCGTCGGCGTATCGCTCGCGTTCCACGCGGGGAACAACACGGCGGCACCGACAAGTTGAAGCAATATGGCGATGGAAAGTACACGTCGCACAGTCGGTGGCCGCGCGAGGAACGGTCGAATCAAGGCCAACGCAATGATCGAGAATACCACGCCGCTGAATTGCAATAGCGTCAACAACAGCAATTGACCGAACGGTTGCAGATCGCCCTGTATGTCGAGGGCCGTTGCGCCGTGTAAACATGCGACGCTTATCGCGGTTTGCACGCACGCGCTGATATGTCCGAACGCGTCGTATTTATAATCCGGCACGCCGGGATTGGTGGCGCATGGGAGCGCAAGCATGCCGCCTATGACGATGGCGCAGACAAACCAAATCGGCGCGAGCCGCCGCATTGTTGCAATTGGCGATTCGATCCGTTCTTCGCAAAACGCAATCAAACGCGCTAAGGATGAGAGGATGCGGCACCCCACGGCAAACAGCACGAACGCAAGCAGGCCGACGGTGATGTCGCCTCGCACTGCGGCGATTGCAATAGTGCCGCCCATTGCAGCCAGCATAAGACTTGCATTGCAAAATCCGGGGATTGTGACACTTGATTCATCGCGAGGCTTCCGCGACGAAATCAGGTGAAATATTGCCAAACCCAACAGCGGCACATGCAACGCGACGACGGCTACGAACGGTATTAGCAATACACCGTCGGCGTCGCGGTAGAGATTTGCACTGACTGCCAATGCAAGAGTGGCGTCCAACGCGTATGAGTTTGTGTTTGCCGCTGATTTAGGTGCGCCATCCGTTGCCTGCTTGGTAGCCATACTGGAAAAGCTACGGTGTGAATGAGATGTTTGCAATCAGCTGCGTGCAGACCAAAAGGATACGATTACGCCAACTGTTACTCGCTTGCGGAACCCGACCTCGGTATCATCAGCGACAGCTAAGGTCGAATCTCGTCGTCCGTTGCTCGTCTTATTATGCCGGATGCAAATAGCCATACAATTTGTCCGAACTGCGGATACGTTTGCCTCAACGATGTCCGAATCTGCAGTGAGTGTGGACTTGCAGTCAGGCTGCGATTGCGTCAACTGCGTTATTTAAATCGCCGCGCTCGCGGAATTGACGCCGTATTTTCGGGGTTCATTGGGCTTGCACTTTTATTTCCGATTGCATTGGTGCAGCCCGCGCTTGTTACGTTCCATAAATGCATCGTTAAGGGGCGGATGCCAACTATTGTATTCGTCGCCGCTTGTATCGCGACAATCGTCTTTACGCTACCGTCGTTTCTGGTTGGATTACCCGTGTACAATCGCCTCCGGTCGTGTCGGCAACTTATGAGTTTCTCCGAGGTTTGGTATCTCTTGCGTTACGTAAACTCATTTCGGTCGGCTGTGATCTTTATTGCCGTGCAGAGTATTCTCGTCCTAGCTGCATTCGTCGGATTCGCCGCTTACCTCGATTTTGCGGATACGACTTGGAAGCCTTCCCAAAGCTGGAATGATCAGGAAAGACTGACCGCCATTAATTCGTATTTGATTTTTCAAGCGACGCCGTTCTTTTCATTTTTGTTTGGTGCATTTATACGATTTCGAAAGCCATCCACTCTCAGGGAATAAGTCACCCATTGCTTTAGAGCAAATGGTCGCGCTAATCATCTCCCCGTAATGTTTTTGCTGGCTTGCGTGCGTTGCGGCCATCCACGGCCTCCAACCCCTTCAACGAATTCACCATCTCCGGCAAGAACTCGCATTGGTTCGAGCGCGTTTTGCGGGCCTGTTCGAACAGCCAGCGCTTGGCATCTGCGCGCGACGGCTTCTCGCCGTTGCCCTTCCAGTATTCGAGAATCTTGTCGAACCCCGGCGTTCGCGCGCAGTACCATGGCTGCGACTTTCTCGAGAATTTCTTGTGCGTCCACCAACTCCAACCGATGTTGTTCGCTTCCAAGAATGCCGTCGATTTGCGATTGTGATCGTAGGGCGGTTTCACTTCTCCGGTTTCGCCGTGCCACAGCGGAATGTTGTATTGCTGCCGCAGCTTTTCCCAGCCTGTCATTTTTTCATCCATGCTCGCCGTGGGTGGATAGCAATGAAACGCTATTACAAGATGTCGATCCCAATCGAGTGGTTCCAACATCTCGAAATTCTGCGCCCAGTCGTCACCTTCCACGAAGATGATGCCCACCTTATCGACCTTGCGGATTTCGCGCGTCAATTTGACATAAAGCTCGCGTAACGGTGCCGTGTCGATGCCGTCATAGCGTCGGAGTAAGGGTTCATTTAGCAAATCATAACCCACGATGATGTCGCGCCCGGCATAACGCCGAACGATTTTCATCCACAAGTCAATGCATTGCGGCCAGTACTTGTCCTTCTCCGTCCACAGTCGCGCTTCGCCGTCGCTATCCGAAATGTTCTCCGCGTTCTGACCGCCGGGTGCGCCGTGCATATCCCAGATCACACCCATGTCGTGCTTGTCGCACCAATCGACAAGGCGGTCGAGAATCTTGAAGTGATCCTCGTTGTAGACGTAGGGCGGTGTATCAGGCTGGCCGTCGCGCGGTTGTAACATCGATGCCAAGAGCGGAATGCGCACCGTGTTTGCGCCCCACGCTTTCATCGCGGCAATATCGTCTTCGATCAGAAAGTTGTCGTAATACAACCGCCAAAACTCGGCGGCGTCTTCCTTGCCGATCAACTCTTCTATTGCCGCCTCAAACTGTCGCG
>JAUIHO010000010.1 GCA_030432035.1 Phycisphaerae bacterium | reverse complement strand
TGTTATCTGTCAAGCCCAACTGATCGATCTGCAGCGATGAAAGGCCATTAGCGTTTGATGCGTTGATGCGGAACGTACCATCAAGAAGCAGGCTCTCCAACGTCGTTGTCGAACCGCTGCCGACAAAAAACTCTGCCAGCGGATCGCTCATTGGCGTTGAGATCAGTGTGCCTCCAATGACTACCGGCTGACCCTGAAATCTCACCTGACCATCAGTAACATCTATAACGCCGGCTTGATCCTGCATCATCACCGCGCCGGTTACATTCAAAGTGCCCGCCGCACACTGAATCAAACCCATGTTCACCGCATTAAATTCGTTTGCTCCCGTCGGTGTTGCCGCAAAAACCATCGAACTGGTCGCGGCGATTCCTGTCTGCAGGATCGAGCCACCATTTACCAGACCGTTGACCTGCGCATTGATCGTCAGCGTCTGACTGGTCATCTCCACCTGGCCCGAATTGTCGACGCTGTTGACCGTCGGACTGATCGCCGCCGTATCAAAATCGCCGGCCAACGAGACGGTGGCCCCCATCGGAATCACGACGTCGTATTCATCCGGACCGGCATTGGTCGGTACCACGTCCAAGTCCCAGTTGAGCGGATCGTTGTATGAAATGCCATCGCCCCCACCATCCCAGGTGATGAGCGTCTGAGCCTCTGCGGACGAAAAAGTGGCGGCACAGAGTAGCAATGTCGCCAAGCCGGCACATTGACGAGCCATTCCGCGGCTAAGTCGACGTGGTTGTCGCATAATGACCTCCTGGCCCACGTCCCTCATCTCAGGGTTGTGAACACAACGACACTCGAATTTCCAGAAAGGCATTCGAAGTATCGCTCAATTTCTGCCAAATTTTTTCGGGAATCCAGAACTCCCCCCGCAAAGGAGCATTTTAACGAGCGCGGTGAAGCGGTATCAACCAGTTAGAATGGGTACCCGTTTGGGTCGTGTTTCTATTGAGCTGCTGCCGACAACGCGGCCTCCGCTTGGTCCCGCAGATCGATCAGAAGATTGCGGTTATCAAACCAAAAAAAGCCGCTGAAGGCGTGGACTCGCACTGACTTATCGGAATCCCGATCCAGTAGCGGATCGCGCATCCCAATCTCAAGATCCTCTTGCGCTTTATCGACGTTCCCCGTTTTGGCCCGAGCAATGGCACGCAAGAGGTACGACGGATAGTCCTTCGGATCCGAATTAATGGCGTCCGACGCGAACCTCTCTACCAACTCCCATTGCTTCGCCGCTGCCTTGAATAAGGCACGCTGGCGATTCATTACGGCAGGCAATTCGGGACCCTCATAAGCATTTGCGGCGACCGTTACTTCAGCAGATGCGGACTCCGGATCACTACTTAACTCCGGAACAGCTGCAAGGAGCTTCGACCGCAAGAGGGAAATCTGCCACTCAAGACTCTCATTCTGCTTCTTACTTTCTGCTTTCTCTAACCACTGATACGCAGCGTCCACCTGCCCCAATTCCAAATAAATTGCAGCGAGATTATGTTCGGCAATCGCCGACCTAATGGACTGATCCTGTGAATCTTCGATCCATTTCCGCAATCGTTCGGCAACATCGACGAGAGATTCGCGTGAAGCCCGTCGCAGCAATTCAGCAGTTGCCAGATTATTGATGCCCCGCAAGCCATTCGGCTCAATTTCAACCGCCTTCAATCCGGCCTCTACTGCTTTGTCAAGATCTCCCAACTCTCGAAACACAATGCACCTGTTTGCATATACTGCGGCGATGTTCTCCCTATTTTCGTCCGTGATTGAATCTCCGATCAGATCGATAAAGCGGTCTGACTCAGATAGCGCAGATCGCAACAATGTCTGGAGGGAATCTCCACTTCCTCCGGCCACCACCTCAGCCTTGTAGGCATCAATGTATGCTGAGACTCGAGTTTCGTGTAACGAAGGGTCTTCCGGGTCGATCTCTTCCCATTGATTTAACAAATTGAATTGTTCTTCGATCTGTTTATTACCACGGGCGCTTCGATAGGCTTCGTGGATTCGATTTAAACGCTCGTTTGTTAACGCGCTGCGCTGGTAGGAAATCACGGGAACCGTGACCAACACCAATATGCTAAGAAAGATTGCTGCTGACAGTGCCCGACGGCGTCGGACGAACTTGACACCCCTACCCAGCAACCCGGTCGGCTTGGCGACGATAGGAATGCCGTCGGCAAAGCGTCGGAGATCCGCCGCGAGGTCGTATGCCGTGGCATACCGATCATCCGCGTTCTTCTCCATACTCTTAACGCAAATCGTATCGAGTTCGCGAGGAATCGTCGGAATGACTTTGCGGGGCGATGGCGGCTCCCGCGTGATAATCTGCCCGAGAACTTCCTTTTCATCCTGCCCGCTAAATGCCGGTTCGAAGGTCAGTAGTTCGTACAGCGTTGTACCAAGTGAATAGATGTCGGTTCGATGATCGACGTTCATCCGCTTGGCCATTGCCTGTTCAGGACTCATATAGCGCAACGTGCCGATCAGTGATCCCGTCATTGTTACCGAGCGGTCCTCCGAACTCTTCGCCAAACCAAAATCGAGGATCATCAGGCGGCCATCGCGCGACATGATTAAGTTATGAGGTTTGATATCGCGATGCACCACCCCTTGACCGTGCGCGTAATGAAGGGCATCGGCCACGTCAGCAACCCATAATGCGACTTGCTGATAATACGCCCGGCCTCTGCTTCGTGAATCACTACCCGACCACGATCGATTTCTCGAGCCTGAATCCGAACCTTGGTCTAAACAGTCGCCATCCGCTTGGGGTATGATCGCATGTGCCAAATCAACCAGCGGGGCTTCAGGGGCGTTAATTTGTGCAAACCTCTTGATGAGGTCATTTAACGGTGAGCCATCGATGAGTTCCATGGCGTAGTAGTAAGCGAAACCCGACTGCCCAAAATCATAGATCGGTACGATGTTCGTGTGATGCAACTTTCCTGCCGCCGTCGCCTCTCTTTTGAATCGCGAGATTGCATCACGCTGAATTTTGCCTGTTGTAGCCGGCAGCACTTTTAACGCAACGCGCCGATTGAGCTTTAGTTGCTCCGCCTCGTAGACCACTCCCATGCCACCTCGACCAATGAGGCGAATGATGCGATAGCCTTCTATGCGAATATCCTGCAATACGTCGGCGTCAGCTGGCGATTCACCAGTCGGATCCTGTGTCGTAGTCGCGTTTCGCAGCAGACGTAATTGCTTTTCCAATTCCGAGTCGCGCCCCTCTGCGACGACCGTATTCGCGCAGCGCTGGCAACCCGCAACGTGTTCCTCGATTGCTTGACGATCCGCACCGCGCAAGTCGCCATGATAATACTGCTCAAGCAATCTCGATGTTGGACAATCAGACATGGCTGCCCTAGTGAAGGTCGTACCCGATCCGCACCATTTCTGCGCGAATCAACTTCTGGATATTCGACTTAGCCTTGTAAACCTGATTTGGGTTCATCTCGAGTTTATCACATACGTCCGACACACTACACTGGCCAATTACCAATAGATAAAAGGCATGATATTTCTCGTCCGCCACTCTATCCTTGACCTGTTCCATGCAATATTCCAAATGTCGCAAGTCCCATTGGCGATCCCATACGGCCTCAGGCGATTGCCCCGAATCTTCAAGATCCCGCAGACGGCCTGTATCTGCTTGCTGTGGACGCCTTTTTCGAAACTGGTCAACGATCCGTCTGCTTACGAGCGTTCGAAGCCATGCCTTAAATCCACCACGCGACTTGGAATATTCAAACGTGTCGATTTGGCTAACGACCGCCTGCAGGCACTGGCCGCACAAATCTTCAGCATCATCCCGCGTTAAGCCGCGAGTCATGGCAAATCCAATAATCATCGGCGCATAAATCTTATGAAACTCTTTCCACGAATGTTGATCCTCGCGATCGCGAATCCGTAGCAGCAGGCTGGCATTGGTTGAATCCACTGGTCAATCCACCATATTATTCGTTTCTGCCCGCGCGCACCCAACACAAAAGGGGCGATACAAACGCTAATTAGAAAAATGATCTCCTGTCGATCAAAATGGTCAATTTGGCCCACCGATCGAATACGGATCGCTAGAGATATCGAAGCCATGAAACACCGAAACGATGGAGCAAGCTCATTATATTTGAAATCAAGTAGATGATCGATTGAAACATCATCAAACTCCCTTCAAGGCCGACCACCATCGGTCGCATCATGGCATTCGGCTACGCTAGTGATTTCTGCCCTGTGTTTTGATTGCTTTTTCAGCACTTCGATTCCCCCAATTCACCGAAGGCGGTAAGACCCGCGATCGGTGCATTAAGAACGCGCGACCCAATTACCGGATCTGACATCCCCCCCACTAGTCCATGAAATTCTCAATAGATTTCTTGGCAGAATCCGGGGGGACTCCCGAATCCTTGGTGGGAGGACGCGTTCCTTTCCAAAAATGCGCCTGTCAGCCGCCAGCAATGACGCGTGCTGAGTCTTCGCGGGTTGCGCGCCAGGGAGTCGCAAACATGTCTCGAAAGCGACGAAATCTTCGATTAAAAAATTGTCTTCTAGACTGGGGCCTGCCATTTGTCGCCGTTGTGGTAATTTGGATCGGGGTAACGACCTGCTTCCATGTAATTGACAACCCGCGTTACACGCGCGCGAATTTGATGACCCACTCAAAGGTGATTTGCGAGTGGCGCGGCGTCACGTTCGCGGGGTGGGCGCTCTTTGCGATAGGACTAACTACGCTTGTTGTTCACGGTATCGCGTGGCCCCGACGCATTAACGCAATTTTTAGGCGGCCAACGATTCCGTTGGTCAGCGTCCTCGGTGGCTTAAGTATATTTATAGTTCATCTGGTCCACGTTGCATCTAACGGCATTTCTCTCACCTCCGATGCTGGTAGCGCTCGATGCTGGTTGGCATTCTACGTAGCAACTGGTTGGGCCTACGTTTGTGTTGGCTCCTTCTCTATCTATATTTTTCTACCTGGACTTGAAAGTGATCGCCGACAAGAAATGATTTCTATGGTCGCCGCCCTCTTCTCTTGTACTGCGATTGTTGCCCCACTGTTCACCTATCTACTTTCCAACCTGTTCAATGCTGGCTTGGTAGCAATTGCGTGTCTTGCAGTAGCAGCTGGTTTCTGGTCAGCGATGATAAATTGCTGGTCGCACAGCCACCGACTGGATGAACTGGTCGGCGCAACGCTAGAACGAACAAATCTAAAGGCACACATCTTATATCTTCTTCGAACTTGGATTCCGTCGCTTGGCGTCGTTGGAGTTGTCACCGTGCTAGGACTGGCTCTGGTGACATCGCCGTGGGCGCGACTGGGAATATTAGCAGCTGGGCACCTGTGGATGAGTGCCATAACAATGGCATGTTATGCAATCGACAAGTTCGCTGCTGGTCGGTATTGGCGACTCAGCGAGCGCCAGCTACATTCATTTGCATTATTCTGGGGCTGGCCCGGTGCAGATTTTGGCCAACGCTATCTAAGGCATAAGTCACGAAAACAATCGTTCCAACAGACCCACCGACTCGTTCGAGTCGGGAGCATTGCCCTCACGATGGTAGTTGCCTTCGGAGGCGGTGTCGTAAGAATGATCGCCAGCGGTGAATAACGCTTAGGTGTTAAGGTTTGTGTGAGAACGGATCCTAACTAATGAACTGCCCGCTAGATAGGAGCAACGAGTCATTTAACGTCGGCCACGCACCATTAGTTGCTAAGCGTCGGGGCGACTGTCGCCGGGGATAATGCCCGACTAGCTTTTGGGTCATTAGTCGATTCGTTGCTGATAAGCCTAAGGCGACGGTTGCTTTCACTGTCAAACACAACTCTCCGCCAGACCTGGCATCGGCAAAGGCATGGAAAGCGGCCACTTACGTTTACAAGTAATTTACTATAAATATCTTAGGAAACTAGCGGGGGGAGGACTCGAACCTCCGACCTCCGGGTTATGAGCCCGACGAGCTGCCAACTGCTCTACCCCGCAATCGGAACGCTGCAATATAGACGCTCATCGCGATATCGTCAATTCACGGGATTACGCGAAGGTATCTGCGGCCAGCCCGCCTAACGCTCAACTGCAGACATCCAAAGCTGTCGCCCCATTCGGCGGTTCAGATGCGAACCCAAGAACGTCAACCACATTAAAGACGTGGGTGACGTTTACTCCCTCTCCCTCGCAGAGTGAAGGCGACCAAGTCGGGAGCCTGAACGTCTTGGGTGAGGGTTGCATTGCAGCCAAATCGCATAGTTTCGAAACACACAATTAATGTGGCTGGAGTACTAGGCTTCCCTGAGACCCGCCCTCGGACACCCATCAAATGTACTTGAATTGCTGCGCCTGAACGGTCGCCACACTTCATGCAAGTTCGTTATAACATCTACCCAGAGCGCTTGCCATGAATAAATGGTGGCATTAGGGGTTGGCCGAGGTCAGTCTCTCATACCTAAATGCCCGGAAGGCCGAGAAAGACATTTGCAACGTTAATCCGGAATAAAACACGCTTCAGATATGCCAAACCAGGCCCGGTCACTCAGCAGACGACAACCACGCACCGCCGGCGATCGCTACTCCCTCGCGTTCTCTTTTCAACCATTCTCGCGTCGGGTAGCGTGCCCGTTGAGTAAATTTCAATTGCACCGTGCCAGCCAAAAACGGCCATGACAAACCGCCCCGGTCTTGAACCGGAATTGACCGATAGGATGGAGACGCCCCAATGAGTGATGCCCCCGACACGATCGTGTTTGATGATTTTGCCAAGATCGACTTGCGTGTTGCCAAAGTCCTCGAAGCCAAGGAACACCCCGACGCCGACAAATTGCTCGTGCTGCAAATCGACCTCGGAGACGAACAGCGACAACTCGTCGCTGGCTTAAAGCAGTACTATCAGGCTGAAGATTTGGTAGGCAAACTTATCGTCGTCGTGAAGAATCTCAAGCCGCGCAAGATGCGCGGCGAGGAAAGCCAGGGCATGCTGCTGGCTGCTTCGGATGATGACAAGGCGCAAGTCGTCGTCATCAGCCCTACGGCGGATATCAAACCGGGCGCACGCGTAAGCTGAACAACGCACCCCGTATCCGTCGCACATACCCCTAAAACACAATCCAAAAAAATAAAAGGACGCCGCACCTAATGAAATGAGTGCGACGTCCTTTTTCTGTTACTGCAACGGTATGAGAAGTTTCGTTATCGACTGGCGATTGCGAAAAGCACGAGCAGGTTATGCAACGCGCTCCGCTTAAGCCGTCTGCCAACTCCGTCTAATTCGCTGCCGCCAGTGTCTTGCCGCCCAAAATCTCACCAACGAGATGATCGGCCTCATACACGGACCGCAGCGTTTCGATGATCGCCCGCGCATCGACGCCGACGCTACGCGCCACGCGATCGTCAAACTGGAAATCCCAAACCAAGCTCTGAATGTTGCCGTCGAACACAATGCCGATCAACTCACCCTTACGGTTCATCATCGGGCTACCCGAATTGCCGCCGATGATGTCGTTGGTCGTTACAAAGTTAAACGGCACCGACCCATTCAGCTTGCCGCGGCTCTTCATCCAACGCTCCGGCAGTGCAAACGGTTCGCGATGATCGTGCGCCTCCGCATGTTGAAACGCCCCCGAGATGTTTGTAAACGGATCGATGTGTTCGCCGCCTAAGTCGTATCCCTTCACCGTGCCGATCGATAAGCGCAACGTAAACGTCGCATCGGGATACACCTTTTCGCCGTACTTCTCAAACCGCGCATCGGCGATATCGGCATAAGCCCCCGTCTCAACGCTTTCGAACGTATCTTCGTAATGCTTGCGCGCCGGGATGGCATACCCTTCCATCGCCTTGGCCAACTGAATCATCGGATCGTCGCTGGCATTGATCGCATCGAGGCCGCCGTCGTACAGTCGTCGCCGTTCTGCGATATCGCGCAGCTTCGTGCCCGCCAGCAAATTCGCCGCGCGCGTTTTCGGATCGATGCCGCCCAACAGCGTCTTCGCAATCGCATGATCGCCACCGAGGATGCGCGCCACGCGCGTGATCCCATCTTCCAAGCGCAACTGTTCGAGTTCGTCGTGAATCGGCGTTTCGGCAAACAGTCGAAGCTCCAACGACGGCAGCGATGCATCCTGATATTCGGGGAAGCGCTCGCCGTCGGAGAGCTTGCGTTGATTCGCCGACCGCACCAAGTGCACCGCCGCCGAATACAACTCGCTCAACCCCGTGCGACGATTCGCCAGCAGAAAGTGCTCTGCGTAGTTCGTTTCAATCTTCTTCAACGCCGATTCGAGCCGGCCCCACGCATCATCCGCCTTCGGTGTGCCGCGCAGTCGCGCTTCTTCCGCGCGCTTCATATCCATCACGCGCTCGTCGAGCAAGCCCGCCAACATACCGCCGAACGCTTTGCGACCATTCTGGATAATCAGCATATCCTCCGCCGCAATCCGCGCCTGCTCGGCACCCGACGCTGCGAGTTGTTGCAACGCTACTTCGCGTTGGTTGTACGATTCCAACACCAACGGCAGCCACGTATCGCGCATAAACTCCAGATGCGCCACCGTGTATAACCGTCGCGTGCTACCGGGGTGACCCGAGATAAAAATCAAATCGCCCTCAGAAATCCCCGCTTCGCTCCATTTCAAATAGTGCGGCGTCTTGGCTGGCTTACCATCTTCATATGCTCGGAAAAAACTGACGTCGAGGTTGTAACGCGGGTAACCAAAGTTATCGATATCCCCACCGAAGAAACCAATGCCGTGCTCCGGTGCCATCACCAACCGCACGTCGGTATAGCGCTTGTACAGGTAAAGGTCATATCGCGCGCCGCGATAGAGCGTTACCACCTGCGGCTTCATCCCTGTTGATTCGCCGGCCTTGGTTTCAATCTCGGCGATCTTTGCGCGCCGCGCGGCGGCCGCATCGGCATCACTCATGCCCGACTTCACCGCGCCCTTGACCTCATCGGTTACCGGCCGAATTTCCATCAGCACGTTGAGTTCGAGCCCTTCGCACTTCAACTCGTCGGCAGTCGTCTTCGCCAAAAAGCCGTCGTGCATGTAGTTATGCTCTTTGCTGCTTAGCGACTGAATCAAATCCGAACCGACGTGATGGTTCGTCATCACCAAACCATTCGGCGAAATAAACGACGCCGACCCGCCGTTACTGAAACGCACCGACGACTTTTGAATGTGTTCGACCCACTCATCCGTCGCCGTAAAGTTATACGTTTCTTTCAGGTACTTCTCGGGCAGGTTGTTCAGCAACCACATACCCTCATCGCCATGCAGCGGTGTAAACGTCGTCATAAGCATCAGGCCTGTCAGTACGGTAATCGTCGCGCGTTTCATTGCGGGCTCCTTTTCCAAGCGGCTACCGGTTTAAACGACCACGCCGCTTCCAATTTTCGCCAAATCTGCATTGTGAAAGATGGTCATCACCTTGCCAAGCGAGGCGCGTTTCAAGATGTTTTGAAAGCAAAAGGGGTGGTCCGAGCGGCAGGTCGATTCTCGCGCGTGCATGCCGCGCAGATGGCCTCGCGCAGACGACCACGCTTGGGTGCCCCTGCCCCTCTGGGGCTGGGGGACTACGAATCTTCAGTACGCGCGAGAACCGCGAAACGGCAAGCCAATATCAACGCTGAATGTCTATCTAAGCGTTTGGATGTCCCTTTCCATCCGAACTTGCACGGGTGAGCCTATCCCTCTGGGGCTGGGGGACTTTAGAAATCCAAGCAAGCGCAACCAATCCTTACAACCAAGCAAACAACATCATCGCCGGTGCCGTCGTCGTACCTTCTTCCCCCACGGGCGGCATGTATTGTTCCATCAGCTTTTCCAGAAACGGGAACATCGCCAACTGAATACTATTAAACGCCGCATGAGCAATCACGGCCGGCCATAGCGAACGCGACACGATCGTGACGGCCCCTAAAACCGCGCCGATCCCTGCCGTTTGAAACACGCCCAACCAACCTTGCCCGAAATAATGCAACAAACCGAAGATCGCCGCGCAAATCAACATCGCCACCCAACGGTTCTTCGCAATCGCCGTAAACCTTGACAACAAGAATCCGCGAAAGAGCAACTCTTCGTGAAAGCCGGTAAACACGCCGATCAGAAAAAAACCAAGCAAGTTACGCTCGGGCAACAGGTCCATAAACGCCTGCCGCTCGGCCATCATCTCGTTCATATCCGTACCGACAGCCAAGTGCACGACCATGCCGATCAGACCGATCGAGAACAGCGAGATATAGCACGCCGGAATGGCAGCCAGCGCCCACAACAGATGCATACCGCGCAAGCCGCCCAATCCAATCGTGCGCGGCCAGTGTCGTCGAATGATGAGAACCAGCGCGACCGTGCAGACCGTGACGCCGCCGATCAGCAACCCGTCAAACAAGTTCTCCAACGCCGGGAACAGCGCGATCAAAATACCGAAAACGATGCCACCCACGGGCGAAAACAAAAACAGCAACGCGAGCACCGCCACGGCCACATCCACAGCCGCCTGTCGCCGCGTGAGCGGTAACTCGGGAAACTCCACCACAGTTGGATCGGTCAGCGGAATCGCCGCGTATGCATGTGTGTTTGGAGGCATCGAAAGAGGCGGCGGCCCGGGCACCGTGCCAGTTGGCTCCGCCCCCGACGGCGCGTTTGCCGCTCCATCATCCGTCACTGGCCGCGCAGGCACCGCCGGTCGCGCATCAAACACGCGCGGGTAGTTCGGCTTATCGAAGTCGTTAGACGTTGGCGGCGTGGAGTAGTTCATGGACAAGGAAAATCATATACGACAGTGCGACAGTTTCCGAATGGATGCGTAGAAATTAATTCGCGTGAAACTTGTTACGTCCCAGATGGCTAAATGATAGGTTAATTCACGCTCGCGCGGTCACTGTCGTCCAACACGAATGATTCATCCTCGAATTGGAACCCCCGGCCACACTCCGGACAAACCTCAGATTCCAATCCCCTCAGATTGTAATTGCATTCAACACAATGACCGGGTGCAACCACAACGACACGATCGGTAAACGCCCACACCGGAAGCCACGAAATGATGAACCCAACCCAGGCAACCAGCCCTATCAAAACCATCAAGCCAAATACATCAAGGACAATTGAAACGAATGGACCGCTGAATACAAAAAAGATCAACGCTACCGTGATCGCGTAAATTGCTCCCATCAATGCAAATCGCTGAAAATTGACCACGCCCACACGATGACCTAAGCCTGCCCACATCGGCACCAAAAAAACCGCAAAGGGCATTCCCCATATTGCAAAAAACGTCAACAGCGTCTCACCCACCGGCAAGAATGTAGCTAAGACCAATAATGCCGACCCGACACCGAAAATCGCGACAGCACCAAACACGCCGTATGCAAATCCGAGCCCAACTAGCCGATCCCGCGTGTAACGCTCATCTGGCCCGATGTATCTAACGCCCATTTCAGTCGCTCGCCGTCATCCACCCTGACAAATCGCCCCCCTCCGGTTTATCATACGCCCACCAAATATGTAACGCGGTGAGCCGCCCCGGCCCACGCCGCCGATTGAGCATGGAGGATTTTCGCGTGTCGCAACGAACTTGCCTGGTCGTACTCTGCCTGAGCCTGCTTTGCCCCTTCGTCGCCTGTCAACAGGGTGGTCGACGCAGCGGTGGCCCCAATCTTCAAGGGAGCAGCAAGCTCCAACAAACCATTATCGAAATTCAATCGTCGGTCGACCAAACCAATGTCGACTACGCCACCGCAGGCAAGGAAAAACGCGACGTCGGCTCGCGCACTTATGCCACATCCGCCGAAAAAGACCTGCTCTACATGACGCGCTTCTTCGAACAACGCGAAGGCCGCTGGCAATCCTTCGACGGTCGCAGCCGCAAGCCCAACAAGCAGTTCACCGTCACATACGGCAACAAGCGCCAATACACCTACGGCCTCGAAGAAAATATGCTAATCACGCCCAGCAAGGCGCTGCCGCTAAGCGATAAGGAATACGCCGACATCCGTCGCATCTGTTTTAACGAGGGTTAACGAGGCCCGCTGCCACCGCTAAAGTACGCCGAAACACTTAACTCAATAAATCGCCTGAAGCTACCGAGGACAACCATGGTCATCGGGCGTTTGATCAAGTATACGATTCTTGGGTTGGCAATCTTATCATTGCTGGGATTCTCCACGACGAGTGCGCTTTGGCTCTGGTCGCTTACTGATGATGAGTTGAGGACCATCGAACTGGGCATTCGAAAGGAAAAAATTCCATCGCGGTATCTTCAGCCTACGTATCGAGACATCGCGACCCGCGTTGGCGTCAGCCCCATTGGCGTCTTTTACGAATGGAACATTCCAATCTCATGCTACCCCACCGGTCATGACGTACACGAAAGCACTGCCGGTTTTCACGTTTCTGGCTTTCGTGACGACACCGGAAGCTACTGGCGCCGACGCTCGACGCTCTCGTTTCCACTCCTACTTGTGGCCTTCGCGCTTTTGCCGGCGTTGACCTATATTGCGGCTCACGGCGAGCTTAAGACGCGGCGACACCAGCGCCGCGGAACCTGTCGCCGCTGCAACTATTCACTACGCGGTCTTCCAGACGGTCGCTGCCCTGAGTGCGGATGCTATAACCCGCGACCGCTGTGACGATTTCGCCCGCATCCGGTATAACTCACGCTTTCATAAAATGTTAAATCGACCCGCATGCCGAGTCGGGCGCGTCGCCCCTCGGTCTGTCGGTTGTGCGTGATCGCGCCGCCCATCCGCGGCGCGCCGAGATGCATCCCATGCCCTCTGCCAGCGAAATTCGCCAGCAATTCATCGACTTTTTCATGGACAAGTGCGGCCACACGTTTGTGCCGTCGAGCCCTTGCGTTCCGCACGACGACCCCACGCTCATGTTCGCCAACGCGGGCATGAACCAATTCAAGCCGATCTTCCTCGGTCAGCAGCAACCCGACGTCGATAAATGGCCCGGCGTCAAACCCGGCATGGCCACGCGCGCCGCCAACAGTCAAAAGTGCATCCGCGCCGGCGGCAAACACAACGACCTCGACGACGTCGGCCACGATACCTATCACCACACGTTTTTCGAGATGCTCGGCAACTGGTCGTTCGGCGATTACTTCAAGAAGGAAGCGATCGCATGGGCGTGGGAACTGCTCACCGAAGTATGGGGCGTCGATGGTTCGCGTCTGCACGCAACCTACTTCGAGGGCGATGCCGACGAAGGCCTCGAGCCCGACACCGAAGCGCGCGACCTGTGGTTGAAAATCCTACCGCCCGAGCGCGTGCACCCCGGCAATAAGAAAGACAACTTCTGGGAGATGGGCGATACCGGCCCCTGCGGACCGTGCAGCGAGTTGCATATCGACCTGACGCCCGACAAGAGCGGCGCGGCCCTCGTCAACGGTGACGACGCCCGCGTGATTGAGATTTGGAATTTGGTGTTTATTCAATTCAATCGTTCGGCAGATGGCCTGTCGCCATTGCCCGCCAAGCACGTCGACACGGGCATGGGCTTCGAGCGCATCGCGTCGGTTTTGCAAGGCATGGACGCGAATCGGCTCGGCCAATTCAGCAATTACGACACGGATGTGTTCACGCCGATCTTCGACGGCATTAAGAAAGTAACCGGCGCGGGAACGTATGAAGGCTTGCTCGAAGATGCGACCGCCGACCAACAAACGCCCACCGTCATGCGCGACGTCACCTATCGCGTCATCGCCGATCACATTCGCACGCTCACATTTGCCCTTACCGACGGCGCTGTGCCGAGTAACGACGGTCGCGGTTATGTACTGCGTCGCATCTTGCGTCGCGCCGTGCGCTATGGCCGCCAGTTCTTCGATATGCACGAGCCCTTTCTCTATAAACTCGTGCCCGTCGTCGTCGACACGATGGCTGAGGCATTCCCCGAACTCAAGACCGCCCACGGCGGTAAGAACGTCGAGCACGTCAGCGAGATCGTGCGCGATGAAGAAGCAAGTTTTGGGAAGACACTGGATCGAGGGATCGCGCTGTTCAACGAAGCCGCCGAATACGCCGAAAGCCATCACAAGGGACGCATCAGCGGCGAAGATGCATTCAAGCTGCACGACACCTATGGCTTTCCGATCGACTTGACGGAACTGATGGCGGAAGAGCGTGGGCTCACGCTCAATATTGGTGAATATGAACGGTTGATGGAGGAAGCGCGCAAAAAAGCACGCGCCGGCGGGCAGGTCGAATCAGACGAACTTCTCGATTCAATTACGTTAAACCATATCTCGGAAAAAGTTCGGCTCGAAATGGTCGGAACGGATGATTCATTTAAATATGATTATCCACCCGAGTGTGAAGCGAAAATCTTATACGTTGCCGCGCTTGGAGAAATTCAAGCGGGTAACGATGTTGTCGTCGTAACGGACAAGACGCCGTTCTATGTCGAGCAGGGCGGCCAAGTCGCCGATACCGGCACCATCAATACACCAACAGGACAGGTTAGGGTTGAATTAGTTAAACGGATCGAACGGGGCACCATCCTTCACAAAGGAAGACTCGCCGACGGGACCGTCGATTTCGATCAGGATGCAACAATCAAGGTCGATCTGGACCACCGTCGCCCCGTCATGTCCAACCACACCGCCACCCACGTCCTCAACTGGGCCTTGCGGGAAGTCCTCGGCGATCACGTGCAACAGAAAGGCTCGCTCGTCGATGCCGAGAAGACGCGCTTCGACTTATCGCACAACGCCGCCATCAACGACGACGAACTCACGCGCATCGAAAAACTCGTTAACGACCAGATCGACGAAGACCTGCCCGTGCATACCAAAGTCGTCGATCAAAAAGCCGCGCGGGAAGTAAACACGCTCCGCGCCGTCTTCGGTGAGAAATATCCCGACCAAGTGCGCGTCGTTTCCGTCGGCGTACCCGTCGATGAACTCTTGGCCGATCCGAAGAACGCCGAATGGATGAAATACAGCGTCGAGTTCTGCGGCGGCACACACGTAAACTCAACCAAAACCATCAACGCCTTCCGCCTGATCGAAGAATCGGCCGTATCCAAAGGCATTCGCCGCGTCGTGGGCGTGACGGGCGAGCGCGCCGCTGCCGCCGATAAGGCTGCCGTCGATCTCGCCCGCGAAATAGACGAAGCGCTAAAGCTCGCAGACATCGCCGCCACCAACGCGACCAACGAGGCATCGCAAAAAGACCGCGGCGAACATCCGCACGCCGAAGGCCAAAGCGTCGATGAAATCGAAAAGCTCGCAGCCAGTCTCAACCAATCGATTAACGAAACCGAGCTGCCCGTGCTCGCCAAGGCTAAGCTGCGCACCCAACTTGGCGGTCTTGCCGAACGCCTCAAAGAAGCCAAGAAGGCCCAAGCCAAGGCCAGCGCCGCCGACATCATGGGGCAACTCGACGAAATTCTCGCCGCAGCCCAATCCATCGGCGACATGAAGCTGTGCACCGCCAACCTCGGCACTGCGCCGGTCGATCAAATGCGCTCCGCCGCCGATTCCTTGCGCGATCGCGCTGGCTCGTCGATCGTCTTGCTCGCCGCCGAAAACGACGGTCGCGTCGTACTTCTCGCCGCCGTCACCAAAGACCTCGTCGGCAAAGGCATCAAAGCCGGCGACCTCATCAAAGAGATCGCCCCCATCGTCGGCGGCAAAGGCGGCGGTCGCCCCGACATGGCCCAAGGCGGCGGCAGCGATGCCAACAAGATCGATGACGCACTAGCCGCGGCGGTGCAGTGGTGTAAAGGAAGAATCTCGTGACATGGCAAAACGACATACAACCCGAAGAGTTGGATTTGGGCAGACGCAACGACTCGCTTGCCCCTGATAGCCAATTGCGGAGAGCGGCAACTGCCATAAAAGGCCTATCAATCGGCCTAATGATCTTTGTCGCTCTCTACTTCTTTACTGCGGTATTTCAAAACACGGGCCCGCTTGGCCTTCTCGCATTAATTGTCGCCTTGTTTTTTATCGCGCGAGGATTCTTTGAGGTGTCTGCCGTCCTCGATTACTCGGTCGGCCTACAGTTCTTCTTATTCTTCTTAATGTTCCTTCCTGTGATCCAACTAATTGTGCTGCTCTTCCTCATTCTCAAAGCGAGACGATTCGTTTCCAATCTAGGCACTCAACCGAGCTTGTTCGGTGTCAACTCTCGCCAAATCTAAGTATCACAAAACGTTGCTTACTGGCATTCAGTGCAGTCACGAGGTGAACGGCAATTCGGATAATTGAGTTTGAGCCAACAACCATGAAGCATCAAAACAACAAGCCGGAGTTTCATAAATTCTATTTCGGCCTCAATGTCATTCTATTGTTAGCCGTGCTTCTAGGAGCAGCGTGTTCGTCCGACACGAGTTATGCGAAACTATCATCAAAACAAACCAAGCTTATTCGACACACGCACGAACCGACCGTCGGCCCCCTCATCATCGTCGGTGGCGGCGGCACGCCCGACATTGTCAAACAGCGCGCCATCGAACTCGCCGGTGGCCCCGATGCCCCAGTCGTCATCATCCCCCAAGCCTCGCGCCGCCCCGAAGCCGGTGAAGAAAACGTCGCATTCTGGAAAAAAACGGGCGCGACCAACGTAACGGCGCTTACACTTAAACCCGAACAGCGCGACACCGAAATCGCCTTACTCAAACAAGCCAAATTCATCTGGTTCAGCGGCGGCGATCAATCGCGCTTGATGGACGCCCTGCGCGAAGCAAACTTGGTCGACCTCATCAAACAGCGCCATCGCGCCGGCGCCGTCATCGGCGGCACCAGCGCCGGTGCCGCCGTCATGTCGCAACGCATGATCATCGGCAACGCCGAATTGGAAGCCATCGTGCGCGGCGGCACACCCCTTGCCGACGGCCTTGGCCTCTGGCCCGGCACCATCGTCGATCAACACTTCCATCGCCGCCGCCGCTTCAATCGGCTGCTCTCCGCCGTGCTCGACCATCCTGATCAAATCGGCATCGGCATCGACGAACGCACGGCGGTGATTGTGCAAGCTGATGGCTTTGAAGTGATGGGGGAAAGCAGCGTCCTCGTTATCGATGCGCGGCGTGCCAAGGCCCAAGCCGACCCGGTCGATTCAAACCAACGCAAGCATCACGACGCGCAAGGTGTACGCGTAGATCTCGTAAGTGATGGCAACGCGTTTTCAATCACGAGTTTAAAAAAAGTTGATTGAGCGATCGGCAAGTTGCCTTCTCAGAGCAAACGGCCATCAAACCTTAGACCATTTTTCATTCCAGTTTGGCGTCGTGATAGTCTTTCTCAGCCCCGGAGGGGCGCAGGTTGAGAGCCATGGATGAAGCGGCGCTAGCCGCGCAATCCATGGTTCATATTATTTCGCGCGTTAAACCGCGGTAGCGGTGTAGGTGCCTACGCCCCCTTTGCGTTCGCAATGCAAATAGCGTTGAGATGCGATAAGCGGAATCCAACGCCAAAGGCGTTACGCCAGTAGCCCAGGGTTGATGCGCAGCAGCTACCCTGGGTTGCGGGTGAAAACTCAAGGATTTCAAAGCTGAAGGCGTTGCGGCATGCCGAACGATGGCGGAACTCCTTCAGAGTTCAATGGAATCTTGCCAACGATTTCCTAGGGTAGCCGCTTCGCGTCAACCCCAGGCTGATGAGACAACGCCTGTGGCGTAGAAGAGGACGAATAAACATAGCGGTGAACGCGAAAATCCGAAAGTTCAATTCGTGCTTAAAGTCGTCGGCAAAATCTCAAATCGGCTACATTCGACTTCGGCACGGTCTAAAAAGCCCCAAACTCAATCCGCCGCCCTTTGCTTATTATGCGAAGCCGCAACCCCTGTCGCCTTTTCCACCTTTTCGACGATCGCCGCCACGCGCATCAAGCAACGGCTATATAGATTAAACAAACGATCAAACGTAACGTCCGCCTGCGCCACCGTGCTTCCAACCGACACCTTCGAAATACCCGTCGCGCCAAACAGGAACTGCTTCATCGATATCGTCCCTGCCTGATGTTCAAACGGATAGGCCAGCCCATCAAAATCGTATTCAAGTGACGTAAAATGGTCCGTCACCCGTCGCGCGAGAGAGCGTGCCACTGGCGCAACGTTGTCGAACGCCTCAACACGATCGCCATCCTCCTCGACTGCACGACAGATGCCGGCAGCCGCATGATGTGACTGCCGAACCTCTATACATGACGGGCAGGCAGACTCACACGCACGCAGTACCGGCCAGATTCTCTTAAGTTCGCTAACATCCTCATCGGTCAAACCAATCTTCTGACGCACCTGCGGCAGAAGCGCCAACTGCAATGCCAATCGAATGCGCTCCGCCTGTAGCGCGTTCATCGACTGCAATCGCGGTCGCAAGCTGTCGATTTCAGAATCCGTCACTGTACGAGCCTGCCCCACGCCGGCGCGATCTGCACTCGGCAACTTCCATTTCTTTTTGTCTAACTTTACGCCGATGCGCAGAAACGCATCAGCCATTGCCAAATCGTGCTGGCGGTCGAGCTGATTAGAGAATGCCTCAAACCAATTCGCAAACCGTTTGGCATGCTGATCGATCTTCTGGTGCACTTCCTTTAGTCGAGCCAAATCAGCCTTGGGCTGGCGCGACACTGCCAGCGGCTTTGCACATAGGACCGGCGGCAGATACAGGTTGATACATTTTCGACCAACCCGATCCAAGGCTCCCTGCTCTTCAAACAACACCGCATGTTGCTCAACCAACGCATCAGTCGCGACCAAGTTCGACTGATCGACGTTTAATCCGCATCCCTTTCGGTAGTAAACAATCGTGACGGCACAGGCCACCATCTTGAAATTCTTTAACAACTGAGAAGCCGGCCCTGGAAAATCGAAAATGCCTTCAATCGGCTTTGCTTCCAACGCTTCCACACGCTTAGGTGTCAATGGATGGGTGTCATGCCACCTGGCCTGCGATTGGGACGCCATCACGGAAAGCAATGCCTCCCGCGACGCTTCGGGCATCTCTGATGCGCGCGTCGCAACTAATTGAGGAAAGTTGTCCGGCAACCGTTGCTCACGCCATGCAGCAGCAAGGTCTCGATAGCAGTGCTGCTGCGCGAACGATAAAATTGCACCTTTATGCAGCGCCGATGACATCGCGCTGCTTCCGACGACCGCAGCGCCAACGGCATCGCATTTAAATTCACTTTGGCGGTTCTCGATGAAACTGATGTAATGACTGGCATAGGCAAGTCCGACCATGATCTTGCGACACGCCCAAACGATTGGGCGCGTCAGTAGGATCAACAGCCATATAATGTTATTGTCATCTTCACCCTCACCATACGATTGCATTTCCTCGTCAAACCCGTCGCGTTCATAGGCCACGCGGATAAACCATCTATTAAGACGGCCGTTCAGGTGCCTCAAGCGAATGCCCAAGCGTCCCCGAAAATGCCCTAACTCATGCGCCAATACGCCAACAAACTCGTTGGTTGATAAACCCGCAATGAGCGGCAGCCCCAAATGCAAAACCAACCCGCGGCTGAAGAAGCCCGACAACATCACGCTCGCACTGACGTCACAGTCGACTTCGATGCGTTTGGGCATCGGCACCTTCACGCGTCGAGCAATCTCTTCTAATACGGCGTAAAGTTCGGGGTCTTGCGCTCGATCGAGCGTCAACGGTTCGTAATGCACCCGCCGCCGCGTAAAGATCGGCTTTATCAAAAAGAAAATTGCGATGCTTCCGATGATGAACGGAACAATAAAAACGAAGACGTAAGCTATCTTAAGTCGAAAGCTTCTAAGGCCGCTCGCATGTTCTCCTGCCGCGAGCCAATTGTTGTTTTGTGCGTGCCAATAGAGCGCGTAGCAGATAGCCGCGATCACACTAAAAAAGGCCGCGACCAACAACAACATGCCAAGGGAAATCAGAACAAGCGAAAAGAAATGTCCAAAACTCGTGTAGCCGCGCGGCAATTCGCCGCGAAATCCATCGGCGATGCTTCGCGCTCGACCCGACGATTGCGTTCGGCTGCTTGCCGCGCTAGTGCGCGGCTGTGCGGTTTGGTTGGCTCCTTGCATTCTCCGCCCCGTTTAATCACTCACGATACGTCACTGAATATTGCGAAGTGCAACGTATCAGGCATGATAAACGGAAATGATTTAGCGAATCCAGCATTTGGAGATCGCTAGCACGAGCTCACCCCGATATGCATTCCGAAATTCTCATTTTGGAAAAGGCAAGCAACGAACTTAAAAATGGGCTAATCCTCTCGTCCTAAACGTATCATCCCGCATCTACCGATAAAGTCGCCACCCCGCGATCAATCGTTGCAGCACTGATTCATGGCTTGCCTATTTGGTAGGCTAGATCTCTACGTTCTCACTCACGCCCCGCGCAACTCCAAACACCGACCGATCCGATACAGCGTCTTATCCTTACCCAGAAACACAAGCGTCTGTCCAATCCCCGGGCTTACGGGTCGGCCCGCCACCGCAACGCGCAACGGTTGAGCCACATCCCCCATCTTGCTGCCAGTCGCCTTCACCAAATCCTTAACAACTGCATCGAGATGATCGACCGACCAATCATCAACGCCTGCCAACGCGTCGCGCAGTTTCTCCAACGTCGCAAAACCCGCGCCGTCATTCTTGGCAAGGTTCTTTTTCACCGCCTTATCGTCGTAAACTACGTTTTCATCGGGCTCAAACAAAATGCCCGCCTTCGTCACGATATCCGGGAAAATCTTAAACCCGCGACAGGCGTCGATCACCGCACTGAGCGTGTCGTCATCAAGCTTACCCAGATGACAATCATTCAGCGCCGCCCAATCCTTAAATTGCACCAGCAACCGATCCGTCGGCAATTCACTACACCAGTCTAAATTCATCGCGAGCAGCTTCTCACGATCGAAACGCCCCGCTGTCTTACCGATGCGCTCCAATGAAAACGCTTCGATCATTTCATCGAGCGTCAGCTTTTCTCGATCGCCGCCCGGTGACCAACCGATCAGCGCAATAAAGTTCACCAATGCTTCGGGCATATACCCGCTACGACGAAAGTCGAACACATCGATCTCGGGCATGTCGACACCGATCTCACCCGCGAGCGTCACGACCTGTTCCATGCTCAACTCGGTGTCGGCCTTCTTCTTTATCCAGCGCTCGACGGCCTTCGCATCGGCACCCGTAATCTCACACACGCGTTCCTTCGTCAGCGTGTTTTGCTTAATCGCGTCCTTCACGCCCTGCCTCACCGCCTTGTGTTTGTCGCGCTTCGACATCTTGCTACCGTCGATGTTGAACACCAACGGCAAATGCGCGTATTTCGGCATCGCCACGCCCAGCGCTCGTTGCAATAACACATGCTTGGGCGTGTTCATTAGGTGCTCTTGCGCGCGCAACACGTGGCTGACCTGCATCCGCGCATCGTCTACGACTACGGCCAAGTGATACGTCGGCCAGCCGTTGGCCTTCACAATCACGAAGTCATCCAATTCGCCCGCCGCCAGCGTCACATCGCCGAGAATCTCATCGTGAATCGACACATCTTCGGCAGGCGTCTTAAACCGCACCACCACCGGTCGCCCTTCAGCCCGCGCCTTTTCCGCATCGGCCGCCGTCGGTAAGGGGTCGGGCCGCGGATACTTAAACCCGCCGCTTTCGGCCTGCGCCTGTTCGCGCATGGCGTTCAATTCGTCCGCCGTTTCAAACGCGTAATAAGCATGACCGTCGGCAAGCAACTTGTCGCGCGCGGCGTGATACTGATCCAAGCATTCGCTTTGCATATACGGCGCGCCGGGCCCACCGACGTCTGGCCCTTCATCCCAGTCGATGCCCAGCCAACGCAGATCATCGAGAATCTTCTGCTCGGCACCGGCGATGTTGCGTTCGATATCCGTATCTTCGATGCGCAGCACAAACTTGCCGCCATGTCGCCGACAGTAAAGAAAGTTAAACAACGCCGAGCGCGCGCCACCCACATGCAAGTGCCCCGTAGGCGAAGGTGCAAACCGAGCGCGAATCGTGGAATCAGACATATCGCATTCAATCCTTCAGCGCCCGCCGCAAGTTCGCGGGCATACTGATTTAGGTAATCCAGTCGTTAATCAAAGAACGCTCGCGTCAGCCAACCCGCCAAACGCGGGTCAACCCATCAGGCGGGATACTGTAGGGTGCATCCCTCGATGCACCAACCGCTCGCGGCGACGTTCGTCCCGAAATGCGGTCTGTACCTTCAAAAAGTTGATTAGGTGGGCGCAAAAAGAAAGCGTCGAAACCCGCTTGGGTGTCCCGACGCTTTCCGGAGGGGAAAGAAGCCGTGCCTCACATGCCCTCCCGGCTATGCGGGATGATGGAATAAAGCTCCCTCCATCCGAAATTATCTATCTGTCTATTTAACGCTATCGACGCACGGCAGGTTCGCCGCTTGAGGAAAAATCGATAATTTTCCGACTTTTCAACACTATTAACAATGTGAATAGCCGCAACCGTGGCACTTCACGCAGCCTTCGCCCATGTCCAGATCGCCGCTGCACTCCGGACATTTCACACGATAGCTGTTGCGCGGGTTGCCGCCCGTCTGTTCGACCGCTCGAACCGTTGCACCCTTGGCTGCGGTATCGTGCCCGTTGCCATTGTGCGAACCGTTGCCATTAAGTGGCTCGGCTTCGACTTGGTTCGGGTCGATTTCGCCCAAGAGCAGTGCCTTTAGCCCGTGCGTTTCCTTGGCTTTGAGGTAACGCTTGAGCCCCTTGGCAATGCCGTCACCGAGCGAGACGACGCGACCGTGGCGCGTGGGGATTTGCAGCGACGAACCGATACCGGCGAGTTGCTTGATCACATGATTCAAGCCGCCGCCCGCCCGCAGCCAAAGGCTGATCATGCGGCAAATCGCTTCGAGGTCGCTGGTGGCGATATCCCCACCCTTACCGAGCTGGGCAAACACTTCACATTCGCGCTGAGACTGTGGGTCAACCGTGATTTGAATGTGCATGTTGCCGAACGGCGTTTGCTGTCGCACGCGAATCGCACTCGTGATCGCCGGGAGCACGGCGGGCTCCAACGTCGGCGCGGGGGCTTCGATCTTGGTGATGCGCTCGCCAAACAGATTCGTTTCGGTCGAAATCTTCTTCTCTTCGGCCGGCATCTCGGCGTTTGCGGCGGCGGCCGCCTTGTCGTCACCCTTGTGCTTCTTTTCCGAATCCTTCAGCGCCATCGGTTGCATCGAACGGCAACCGTCGCGATATACCGTCACGCCCTTGCACTTGAGATCGAAGGCCATGCGATAGATTTTTTCCACATCGGCCGGGTCGGCGTCGTGGGCGAAGTTGATCGTCTTGCTGATCGACGAATCGCAGTGCTTCTGGAAAGCGGCCTGCATCCGAATGTGCCATTCGGGTTCGATATCGTGTGCACATACAAAGACGTGCTTAATGTCTTCCGGAACCTCATCGATATGAGCGAGGGTGCCCTCCGTGGCAATGCGCTCCATCAGTCCCTCGCTCAGGAATCCCCGATCTTCGGCAATCTGCTCGAAGATGTGGTTCACTTCCACCATCGGCGTCGCGCCTTCTTCCTGCCCCTTCAACACATTGCGGAAAAAGGCAAGACTGAACATCGGCTCGATACCACCGCTACAGTCGGCGATGATACTGATCGTGCCGGTCGGCGCGACCGTGGTGGCACAGCTATTGCGCATCGGTCGCTGGTACTTCGTATCCCAATGGCTATTGGCCCAATTCGGGAAGTTACCGCGCTCGCGACCCAACTTTTCGGAGTAGTTGTGCGCTTCGTCATTGACGAATTTCATAAAGCGTTCGCCCCAGGCGACGCCTTCATCCGAGTTATACCGCACGCCCAACTTATACAACGCGTCGGAGAAGCCCATGATGCCCAAACCGATCTTGCGATTGGCCTTGCAAATATGGTCGATCTCATCGAGCGGATAATTGTTGGCGTCGATTACGTTATCTAAAAATCGCGTCGAATCGTGAATCGTTTCTTTCAGCGCATCCCAATCGACATCGGCCTTATTCGTTCCGGCATCCTTAATGAACAAACCAAGGTTGATGCTACCCAGGTTGCATGCTTCGTACGGAAGCAGCGGCTGTTCGCCACAAGGATTGGTCGCTTCGATGCGGCCCACATGCGGCGTCGGGTTGGCATCGTTAATGCGGTCGATAAAGATCACGCCCGGCTCGCCCGTTTGCCAGGCGTTCTTTACGACGATGTCCCAAATATCCTGTCGCGTATAAACCGGCGTGGTGCCGTCATAGTTTTCAGCCGGGATCAATTGCTTGAGTTCGTACGACGCGATGTCGACATCCTTCGGCACGAAATACTCGCGACCGGTGCGCGGGTTGCGCGTCGTGTGCGGGGCCGTCGCATCCGAAACAAATTCGCCCATCCACTCGTCGGTTACTTTCACCGAGATGTTGTAGTTGGTGAATTGCGTCAGATCTTGCTTGGCGTGCAGGAACTTCAAAATGTCGGGGTGATGAATGTACATCATGCCCATGTTGGCACCGCGGCGAAACGCGCCTTGCTGAATCGCATTCGTCGCTTCGCTAAACGCGCGCCAAAAGCTGATCGGACCGCTCGTCGTGCCGCCACTGCTTCGGATGTAATCGCCCGTCGGTCGCAACGCGTCAAAAGCGAAACCCGTGCCGCCGCCGGCCTTTTGGATCAGCGCCGTGTGCTTGATCGAATCGAAAATGCCGTCGATCGAATCCGGCACCGGCAACACGAAGCACGCGCTGAGCATGCCCATCGAACGACCGGCGTTCATCAGCGTCGGACTGTTCGGCATGAAGCGGCGCGACGTCATCAGACTCTTGAATTTGGTCTTCCACTCGCTGCGAGTCAGTTCGTTGGCGCCGTAGTTCAACTCGATATTCGCAACCGTCTCGGCAACGCGATCGAACAGGTCGTTCGGCGTTTCCGTGCACTTGCCGCTTTCGTCCTTCTCCAGGTAACGAGCCTTCAGCACGCGCGTGGCGTTCTCGGTGAGGCCATGCGCGTTATAGCGACCGGTGGCTTCATCTACCTCGCGATTCATCCGTGAAATTCGATTGCTTGTCGTCGTAACCATCTCGCACCAATCGTTCTGTCTGCGGCCGATCCACCCATCCATGGGCGACCAACCAGATCGAAAGTTCAAACCACCCCGCCGTTCGCCGTTGAACTCGGCGGGACACCGCGCTTTTTCCCGTTCTTGCCTCTAAGAAAACCTAATTAGCGAATAAGCCCCCGCCAGCAAGGCCCGCAGGAATTGCTGCTGACCGGACCCGCTGTGAGTTGGATCGCACGATTCTGTTAACGGTTCTCTCGAACGCCCCGCTTGAGGCGGATGGATATAGATACCCCAACATATTGTGGGTGTCAACGAAAAGTTATCTAAATATAGTATTCTCGTAAGGCCATGAAATCACCCGAGTTACGGACGAATGTACCGATTTTCGGTCCTTTACGCCACCACAATCCGTAACCTTAGCTGGCGCTAGGCTTTGGCTCGTTCGTGATGAATTTCACGAATTCAGCACCCCGTTTTCAGGTCCGAAAACCAGTCAAAAATTATTCCTACGGTCACAAAATTTTGTTCCGGCGACGCGAAAATACGGCCACAACCCCACGATATGGGGATATCCGCCGACCACTGTGCACGCAGTCGCCAAACCCGAGAAATCTTCGTCACGCAAATTTTGCCGGCCGCCGCACCTGCATAGCCTTCTCCCATCACTGACCTGCATAGCCTTCTCCCATCACTGTTCGCTACCCGACAACCCCTCACCGCGCGGTGACCCGATGTCCCCAATCCGGCCATAATCCCAGTGATGCCCAACGACTCGGCCCAAACCCCACCATGCCGCCTTTGCGAAGCCGCTCCGACCACCAAGGTGATGCCTGCCCCGGCCCGGCCGATGTGGCACTGCCCCTATTGCGACCTGGTCTTCGTCGACGAATCCGCCCTACCCGCGCGCGACCGCGAGCGGGATCGCTACCTTCAACACCACAACAGCATCGACGACCCCGGCTACGTCGCCACGTTCGACCGAATCCGCGAAGCCGTTCGCGACCACGCCGCCGCGCAGCCAAATCCCAGCATTCTCGATTTTGGCTGCGGCCCAACGCCGGTCTTAGTCGAACTGCTCAAACGCGATGGTTTCAACGCGACCGACTACGACCCGTTCTTCGCGCCGTCATTTGTTGACGGCGCGAGTTTCGACATCATCACCTGCGTCGAAACCGCCGAACACTTCGCCCATCCCCGCGCGACCTTCGCGCGCATCGCCGCGCTATTACGACCACGCGGCACATTCATTATGCAAACGCAATGGCACGCCGGTCCAGCGTCGATCCACCATTGGTGGTACGCGCGCGACGCAACGCACGTCGCCTTCTATAGCGCCGAAACATTAACCATCATCGCCAACCTTTTAGAAGCCGAAACGCTCGACGTATTAAGCGACGGGCTATGCGCATTTCGGCATTGCCGCGTGTCACCAACGTGATAGTTTTTCTTATTCCCGGAAGGGGCGAAGGTCGAGAGCCATGGATGGAGCGGCAATAGCCGCTCAATCCATGGTCCGAGGTGTATCGATTGTTAAACCGCGGTAGCGGTGCAGGTACCTACGCCCCTTGCCGGGGCTTAACGCATGTGCAACCTGTTACCCCGGATTGCGCTCCGACCACTAACGCGGTCTGCGCTTCATCCGGGGCTGTCAACCAATCAGCCCTACCAGGCCTTAAGAATCAATAAACTAAACGCGGTCAGCTTATTGCCGCTACGGTCGCTTGAAAGACACTCTCAAAAAGCTCCCTCTCCCTCGCAGGGAGAGGGCCGGGGTGAGGGTCGTCCACCGTCAATTACACCATCGAACCGACTGAATAAACTATTAAACATCTATTGCCGCGCGATCCACTCGCGCATGCGCGTCCGCAAGATCGACATCGGTATCGACCCTTCCGCCAATACATGATCGTGGAACACGCGAATATCAAATCGTTCGCCCAACGCTTGTTCTGCCTCTTCGCGTAGCCGACTTATCTCAAGTTGCCCCACCTTATAACCCAGCGCTTGCCCCGGCCACGCGATATATCGGTCGATCTCACTAATAATGTTCTGCTCGCTTAGGCCCGTGTTTTCTTTCATAAACTCGATTGCCCGCTCGCGCGACCAACCGAAATAATGCATGCCGGTATCCACCACCAAGCGCGACGAACGCCACGCGTCGTACGTGAGTTGCCCGAAACGCGCATACGGATCCTGATAGCCGCCGAGGTCATACCCCAAGCGCTCCGAATACAACGCCCAACCTTCGATAAACGCCGTGATGTGTTCGAACCGCCGAAATGCCGGCCAATCCTTACGCTCTTGCGCCAATGCAATCTGCAAATGATGCCCGGGTTGCGCCTCGTGATACGCCAACGCCTCCATCGTGTAGTTCGGGCGCGTCTCGGGCTTATAAACATTGATATAAAAGTACGCTGGTCGCGAACCGTCGTCCGGCGCGTTGTAGTAATACGCCGTCGCCGACCCCGGCGCGCGAAACGCTTCGATCTCTTTCAAGCCATACGGCGTCTTTGGCAATCGACCGAACAGCTTGGGCAAGTTCGCATCACTACGCGTCAGAATCTCACGATGCCGCCGCATGATTTCTTCCGGCGACTTGTTGTGCTGATCGGGATCGTTGCGCATGTGTTCGATAAACTGCTGCAGCGTGCCGTCGAATTCGACTTCGGCCATTACCGCGCGCATCTCTTCGTGAATACGCTTCAATTCCGTTAAGCCCAATTGGTGAATCTTCTCCGGGCTCATGTTCGTCGTCGTGTGATGCTTAGCCAGCGCTCGATACCACGCCGCACCATCAGGCAAATAACAGTACCCCACTGTATCGCGACACGCGGGTAGATACGTGCCTTTCAAATAGCGCCGCAACTTCTTGAGCCCTACCACCGCATCCGCAACCCCGGCGCGAATCTTCGCTTGCGACTCGGCACCGCCCGCGCCCTCCGCCAACGATAACGCCGGTTCGTACAACGGCGAGTCCGTCGGATCGTCGGCGATCATCGCATCGAACTGCGGCAACGCTTGCTCAATCGTAATCTTCGGTCGCACCACGCCGCGCGCAATACCCTCGTCCATTAACGCAATCAGTTGATCAGCCTGCGTCTTAAAGACCGACATCCGCGCAGCATAGTTCGCACAATCTTGTGGCGTATCGAAGGGTGAATGCGTTCGCAGCGTGCCCAACGTAAGGTGGGGGCTATTCTGTTGCTTGATCGGCATCAGATGATCGGGAAACTCGGCCAGCGCCAACGTATCTTGAAGGCTCGCCTCAAACAGCGCCGCGCTAAGTCGATCGTCGCTATTCGTCGCATACGGCGCCGCATGCCGCACCAACCCGAGCAGTGCCGCCGTTTGTTGTAACTGTTCGTCGCGCGCCGCCTCACTGTAATCCGTCAGTTGATCGTCAAAGCGATGATCGCCGAGATACGTCGCCCATTCCGGCCCCTGCCGCAACTTGGCGTTCCAGTAAGCGTCAAAAATCGCATCGAGCGCCGCACCATCACGGTATGCCGCATCAACCTTCGCGCTCGTGCCAGCACTCAACGGTGCCTGACACGCCACCGCCGGGATCAACATCACTGCAAAAATATTCGCAACCACAAACCTGACGCGCGTGGAGAACAAAGGGGCGCATCGAACCCAAGACCCCAGGCCCCGGGTGCCCCTGCCCTTCCAGGGCTGGGGAACCATCGTGAAGTTAACGATGCGCGTGATTATATTATCTCGTTTGGGGTAGTCCCCCAGCCCCAAAGGGGCAGGGTCACCCATTGTGTGCGCAACACCCGCGGCCTCGTGATTCACAAACCCACCCCTATTAACACATTTGTCGTTATCGAATCGCTGACGCATCACGCCTCCCGTTGCTATTAGCACAAGAGGCGTAATGTAATCAATGTTCTTCGATCGTGCAGGGTGGCAGCGCCGCGAGAAAGCGCGGACCGTAAAACTTCGTCTTCACGCGTTTATCTAAAATGACGGCAATACCGCGATCCTGACTGCCGCGAATCAACCGCCCCAAGCCTTGCTTCAATTTCAATATCGCCTCGGGCACTTGGAAGTCCATAAACGGGTTTCCGCCGGCTTCGCGAATCGACGCGATCCGCGCTTCAATCAAAGGTCGGTCCGGCGCAGCGAAGGGCAACTTGGTGATGATCACATTCGACAGCGCATCGCCCGGCACATCTACGCCCTGCCAAAACGAATCCGTCCCCAACAATACGGCCCGCGGCTCGCGTTTAAACCGCTCGACCATACGACTGCGCGGAAGGCCCTGCCCCTGCACCATCATCAGCATGCGTTCGTGCTCGCAGAACGGTTGCAACATCTCCGCCGCCTGATTCATGGCGAAGTAACTCGTAAACAAAACAAATGCCCGACCCTCAGTCTCCCTCAAATAATGTTCGATGCGCTCAACGGCGGCTTCGAGAAACGCGCCGTCGTTCGGCTCGGGCAGATTGCGCTCCACATGCAACGTCATCTGCTTGGCATAGTCGTACGGCGAATCGAGCTGCAATTCTTCCGCATCGTCGGCCCCCAGCCGCTGCCGCACATAATCGAAACCCTGCTTACCGCCCACGCTCAACGTCGCGCTCGTCATCACCACGCTACGCGTCGTTTCAAACAGCTCTTCCTTCAAAATGCGATCGACCTTTAACGGTGCCGCGTGCAAACTCGTAGAAGGTTGGCGACCACTGGAGACCTGCAACCAATACACGTAGTCTTCCATCTTCTGCCGCAGCAACTGCTCGACCGCCTCGGCTGTTTCTTCGCAGCGTGCCGCCAGCGATTTCAACTCAAATTTCTCGGCCTCGCCATTAAATTGCTCACGCAATCCCTTAAGCGCATCAGCCAAGTCATTCAACGCCGGTGACAACGGATTGATGATGTCGTCGGTATTATCGATCCGAACCGATCCGCGCTGCGGGTTGAACCTCTTACGCAACGCCGCAAACACCGCATCGGCGGCGCGTTCGGCATCGATGACATCGCGCACCACGTCGGCGCAATCGAGCATGGCGATAAAGCCGCGCCCGGTGCGTTCGTTGAAGATGCTCTTGAGCAAATGCTCGACGGCCCCGCTCGACACGCTTACGCCGAAGTGATCCGACGCGACCGACTCGATGTTGTGCGCCTCATCCAAAATCACGCGATCGTATTCGGGCAAGACAGCCGCGTTATGACGGCGCAGGGCCAAATCGGCAAAGAACATCGCATGGTTGACAATCAACAGTTGCCCTGCATCGACCTCACGGCGCGCTTTTTGATAGAAGCACTGGTTATAAAACTCGCAGCGCTGCCCCATACAGTTGTTGCTCTCGCTGCGCACGCGCGTCCAGATATCCGTATCGGGTTGAAACGACAAATCCGACAGGCTGCCGTCTTCCGTGGCGTAGGCCCAGTCTTCGATCTGGTGCAACTGCTTAAGTTGGCGATGCGTGGAGAAAACCGACTTCTGTCGCTTACTGGTCTGCGTCAGTCGCCGAATGCCGAGATAGTTGTGCCGCCCCTTCACCAATACTGCGTTGAAATCTTCGTCAAACGCCCGCTTGATGGCGGGGATATCGATCTCCATCAACTGCTCTTGCAGCGCGATCGTATGCGTCGACACCACCACGCGCTCGCCGTGTTCCAAAATCCGCCGCACGGCGGGAAGCAGATAGGCAAATGTCTTACCAACCCCCGTGCCCGCTTCGACCAACAAGTGATCGCCCTTATCAAATGCCCGCGCCACAGCCGCGGCCATCTCAACCTGTTGAGGTCGATGCTCGTAAACCCGCGCGGCACGTTCGATTAGCGGAGCCCAATGATCTTGTGTTTGCGCAGTCAACGCGGTTCCTTATCCTTAGTAACTTTCGGATGAATTGTAGTCCGCCGGGCACACCCGCACCGCGTGCTCCTACCCCTTCGGGACTCGGAGGCTACGCCTGCCCCACCGGGTGCCCCTGCCCCTCTGGGGCTGGGGGACTACACCGCACGCACCCCACCTACGGATACACCGTGTTCACAAAATGCACGATAAACGTCAGCATGATGATCATCGTCACAAACACGATCAATGTGGACATCACCGTCACCAGCGTTGCGCCGCGCACGATGCCGCGCTTATACGTCGCCATAATATGCGGCCGCGCCAGCGTCAGCATTGCCAACAGCACCGCCGCGATCGACGGCCAAATGCTGATCGAATGCAAATAGCTGTAATACCAAACCCAACGCGGCACATCATCCTTCACGCCGCCGGGCGTATGCACAAAGTGGCCCATGACGTAATACTTGCCGTCTTCAATGGTGCCGTTATGGGCGTCGCCACCGATGATGGCGTAGCCGATGGTATAGAGTAGAAAATTGCCCAACCCCAACACCATCAGCCAAACACAAATTCGCACGCGTCCGCGTCGATCCATGATTCACAGGGTAGCCGATTGCTCGTTAAGCGTCGATGATTCGTGCATCCGTCTAACGCTGATAGCCACTCGCGAACGCCGTTTGTCTATTTACTTTTGAATCCTCGCTCCGCGCCCTATGATGCCGCTTTTCTCATCGGCGGCTTCTACCGCCTACCCAATAACGATCGCATCGCCCGAGGACCCCCGACCGTGGCCATCTTCGAATCCATTACCAACTTTCTCGACGCCCTCATTTGGACCAACTATCTCTTCTTCCTGCTGCTCGGCTGCGGCTTGCTCTTTTCCATCACCACCAAGCTCGTTCAATGGCGCGCGCTCACGCACGGCATCGCCGTCGTCAGCGGTAAGTACGATCGCGAAGAAGACGCCGGTCAAATCTCCCACTTCCAAGCACTCTGCGCCGCCCTCTCCGCAACCATCGGTCTGGGTAACATCGCGGGTGTGGGCGTTGCCGTTAGCCTCGGCGGGCCCGGGGCCGTCTTTTGGATGTGGATCGTCGGCTTTTTCGGCATGGCGATTAAATTCGTCGAGTGTTCGCTCGCCACCATGTTTCGCGACGGACGCGACGTGCCCGACCCCAGCGCGCCGGCACTCACCGAGCGCGACGCCGAAGCGCACACGCTCGAATACGCCGGCGAAGTGCACACACTGGAATACGCCGGCGATGCACCGAATGCCCTCGTTGCCAAAAGCGACGGTCGCGGCGAAGTGCGCGGTGGGCCCATGTGGTACATCCAAAAGGCCCTCGTCGATCCGGCATTAAGAGACAACAAGCCCTGGTGGATCGTCTTCAAATTCATGGCGGTACTATACGCCGCGGTGATCGCCATCGCCTCATTCGGCGGCGGCAACATGTTTCAATCGTGGAACGTCGGCAACACGTTGGCAGCCGAAGGCATCGACCCATGGAAGAGCGGCATCGTCATCGCCTTTCTCGTTTCGCTCGTCATCATCGGCGGCATCAAGCGCATCGGTAACGTCGCGGGTAAGCTCGTGCCGGCGATGTGTTTAGCCTATGTGTTCGGCGCGATGATCGTCTTGTTCGTCAACATCGATCAACTCGGCCCGATGCTCGTGCTTATCGTTAAATCGGCCTTCAACGCAACGGCGGGCGAAGGCGCGTTCGCCGGTACCGCCGTGTTCGTCGCGTTTGAATGGGGCTTGCGCCGCGCGTTATTTTCCAATGAAGCCGGGCAAGGCTCGGCGGCCATCGCTCACGCCGCCGCCAAGACCGACGAACCCGTACGCGAAGGCGTTGTCGCCGCCATTGGCCCGTTTATCGACACGATCATCATCTGCACCATGACGGCGCTCGTGATTCTGAGCACCGGCGTTTGGAATCGACCGCCCGTCGGCACGGTGGCATCCATCGATAAGACAGGCATCACCATCGCCAAAACGCCGACATCTGACATACCCGAGAATCTGCGCGAAGCCTACGTCACCGAACTTCAACGACCGGCGACGAACTTACAGGTTTTTATCGAAAACCAAGAAGGCGCAGAACCGCGCGGATTAGACCTCAAAACCAACGTGTTCAAAGACCAAAGCATCGACGCCGTTAAGCAAACCGCGGAGTTTGCGGCCAAGTTCGTTGCCACTGAGGAAGTGCGCGAAACGGAAGACTTCAAAAACAACTTCGCCGACCTCGCCGTTGGTCAGGCCGTGCACCTTAAACTCGACGGTGCCGAAATGACGCGCCTCGCGCTCGACACGGCTTACGTCGGCCTCGGTCGTTGGATCATTCTCATCGGCGTATGCCTGTTCGCATTCAGCACCATGATCAGTTGGAGCTACTACGGCGAAAAAGGTGTCGAATACCTGCTCGGCCCCAGCGCAATCCTGCCATACAAAATCCTGTTCGTGCTCGCCGTTTACGCGGGCTGCACCATCCAAAACTTCGAGACGGTCTACGCTTTCTCCGACGCCATGACCGGCTTCACCGTGATCTGTAACTTGCCCGCATGTTTGATTCTGTTACCCACGCTGATTCGGGCGTCACGACATTACTTCAAGCGCTTGGATAGTGGTGAGATGAAGCCACCGCAAAAGGCATAAGTCCGTGACCGGTCGAAATGTTTCTGAGCCGAAGCAACGACGAACAATCAAACGGAGTCACCATTCTCACTCAGGAAAGTTGTTAGCTGTTAAGATCATTTTGATAGCGAATAGCTAGCGTTGTACAACGAGCCGGAATGCGTCAATAGAGTTCTTCGATCCCGGCAGGGATCGGTGGATAATAGCCCACCCTTTTCAAGGGTGGATAAATCCGCGTTGAGAGTTGCAATCGTCCGGTACGGACGAAGGGACTGATACGCATAGGAATAGCTTGAGACGTGAGATGTGTATCGTCGTCTACCTATCAACCGATCATGAACTCGTCGAATCAGATGATGCGTTTCTAAAGGTCGAACGTATCGCCACTGATCATGACGACCTTCCGACGCCGCCGTTGCGGTTCAAACAGGTTTATTATGTTGGATCACATCTGGGTTGCGGGTGCGGATTCCTTTTCTACGACGCTAGTCTTGAGGAGTTAACGTTAACCCCTGAGCTAGTCGAGTTTGCACTTGATTCACTCGAACCAGATGAACGAAAGCAGTCAGAGAAAAGTAATCAAGAATTGTTCAAACTCATCGATCTTTGTTTATCGAAATCTGATGAAGCCGAACTATGGGTGACATGGAGCGGCGGTGGCAGCCTTAAACCGCAAATAGACGTGCAACTCGATATCAGCAATATCGAGCCGCGGCATTTTTTTCTAACCGAAGGACACCGATATCACCTGTTGAAGAGGTAGCCTTTACTTCAACCCACCAAAACGCCTTTCTCGCGCCGCAAACGCTTTCAACGCTTCATTCAAATCGCCTTTGCGAAAATCGGGCCAAAGCGTTTGCGTCACATAAATCTCGGCGTAACTGATTTGCCATAACAAAAAGTTGCTAATCCGCATCTCGCCGGCGGTGCGCACCAACAAGTCCGGATCGGGCAAGCCCGCCGTATATAACGATCGATCGATCATCTGTTCATCGATGTCACTCGAGTCGATCTCTCCGGCCTTTACTTGCTCGGCGATCCGTTGCACGGCGTCGACAATCTCAACGCGCGAGCTGTAATTCAGCGCCAAACAGAGCGTCATACCCTTGTTATTAGCCGACATCGCGACGGTTTCATCGAGTTCGCGCAACACCTCATCGGGCAGACCCGCGCGGCGACCGACCTGCACCAACCGCACGTCGTTATCCATGATCTCGTCGCGCTCTTTGATGAGATACTCAACGTATAGCTTCATCAGCCGCGTGATTTCGTCGAGGGGGCGCCGCCAATTCTCGGTGCTAAAGCTATACAGCGTTAAAGCCTGCAAACCCAACCGCGCCGACTGCGTCACGATTTCGCGCACATTCTCCGCACCGGCTTCGTGACCGCGCACGCGTTCCATGCCGCGCTGCTTGGCCCAACGACCGTTGCCATCCATGATGATGGCCACGTGCCGCGGCATCCGCTCGGCGGGAATACCGAGTTCTTTTACGGGATCGAGGGTTTCCAACGTGGGCAATTGATTGCCTCCGCTTTATCTGTTCTTGTCTTGGCGCTGTGGCACCGGTCTTTATCCGGTGTAACGTCAACGATTCAGAGAAGCCGTCGAACTTACCGAAGGCTCCCGCGCGACCGCACTGGCAGCAAGCTGACCAGTGGCACCCTTTTGGGGCGCAACGTGGCACCCATTTTTGGGCACTGCTCTGTTCTGCGCTGTGGCACCGGCTAATAACCGGTGCAAAACCTAAGCCTGCCCACTCAATTCAAACGCACCGCGATGCAATGTCGCACTGCGTTCGGGGCCGATGCTCACCAGCGTCACTGGCACGCCCAACAGCGCTTCCAAACGTTCCACATACTGACGAGCGGCAGCGGGCAATTGTTCGTACCGTTCGATGCCCGCCGATAATGTGCCCCAACTCGCCAGCGATTCATACAGCGGCTCGATCGCCGCCAAATCATCAGCGCGAGCGGGCACGCCATCGATCTCCGCGCCATTTAGCCGGTAGCCCGTGCACACCTTGATCTCGTCGAGCGCTCCGAGGGTATCGAGGTGCATCACCGCAACCTCCGTCACACCCGAAAGTTGTATCGCATACCGCACCGCCGCCGCGTCGAACCAACCGCACCGTCGCGGTCGCCCCGTCGTCGTGCCGTACTCGTGCCCAACTTCGCGTATTCGGTCGCCGGTCGGGTTATCCTGCTCCGTCGGAAACGGCCCGCCGCCCACGCGCGTGCTGTAAGCTTTCACCACACCCAACACGTTCTCAATCACCGACGGCCCCACGCCCGCGCCGACGGCCATGCCGCCGGCGACGCATGCACTGCTTGTCACAAACGGATACGTCCCGTGGTTCACGTCCAACATCGAGCCTTGCGCGCCTTCGAACAACACTTTCGAATCGTCGGACAGGTACCGATGCAACAACGGCGTCGTATCGACCACGTGCGGCGCGAGCATCTCGGCAAACGTCAACGCTTCATCAATAAACTGCGTGGCTTCCGCGCTGCCCCAATCGCTTAAGTCGTCGCCGTACATCGCGCCGAACAAAGCGCCCTTTAACTTGAAAATCTCTTCCACGCGTCGTCGAAATGCATCCGCGTCGCGCAAGTCGCATACGCGTATAGCCCACGTGCGCAGCATCTTGTCGGCGTAACACGGCCCGATTCCCTTCGCCGTTGTGCCGATCTTCTTCTCGTCGCTCGACCCGCTTTCCGACAAGCGATCCTGTCGCTGATGCCAAGGCATCACCAAGTGCGCTCGATCCGAAATCTTCAGGTTGTCGCCAATCTCAATCCCGCGCTCACGTAAGCCGCGAATCTCGCCCACCAACACCTTCAAATCCACGACCACGCCGGGGCCGATGATGTTCATCACGCCGGGTCGCAAAATGCCGCTTGGCAGCAGGTGCAGCGCATACGACTGGTCGCCATGCCGGACCGTATGGCCTGCATTGGCACCACCGGCGCAGCGCACCACCACATCAAAATGCTCGGTCAGCAGGTCGACGATTTTGCCTTTGCCCTCGTCGCCCCATTGCAGACCTATAACGCCGGTATGTCCCAATCGATCAAAATGCATCGGTATTGATTTCTCGTTCTGGTGGCTCGGTTGGCGGTTGCGCACCGCCTAAAAACTAATGCCAGCCCGCCCGTGACGCAAACGGCGGCAACCCACGACCGCAACGAAGCTTATCGGCGTTGGCCCGGGCCTGTTGCACGCCATATAATCGAACCGATGACCGTGAACCGCCCGCGCTAAACCCCTCGGCCGCCTCTGCCCGCCCCTAACAGGAGCCACCCGCACCATGATCGGAGAATACGACATCGACAGTCGGCTGTCCGGCCTGGTCGAGCGCATCGTGGCCAGCTACGAGACGACCGCCTCAACGCGCCACATCGGTCGCGGCTACCTGCCGACCAACCGCGAGATCGAGAGCATCATCGAACTGCTCTTTGAGATTTCGTACCCCGGTTATTTCGGGCGGCAGAATCTTTCCTTTGAAAATGTGCGGTTCCACGTCGGCGAACTGTTGCCGCGCCTCGCGAAGAAGCTCTACCTGCAAATATTCCTCTCGCTCTGCCATTACAACGAAGTCAGCGGCAATTACGACCCGACCGGCCCGTCCAATCAGGCCGAGCCGTTCCACGCAAAAGCCACCGAGTTAACCGACGAATTCATGATGAAGATTCCGGCCGTGCGCGACATGCTCGCCCTCGATGTCGACGCCGCCTTCGAAGGCGACCCGGCAGCCGAAAACACTGACGAAATCATCTTCACGTACCCCGGCCTGCTCGCGATCACTGTCCATCGCTACGCCCACGAGCTTTACGAAAAAGACATTCCGCTTATCCCGCGTGCCATGTCGGAATGGTCGCATCGCGAAACCGGCATCGACATCCACCCCGGCGCGCGCATCGGCAAGCGCTTCTTCATCGACCACGGCACCGGCGTCGTCATCGGTGAAACCACCGACATCGGCGAGAACGTCAAGATTTATCAGAGCGTCACGCTCGGTGCGCTCAGCTTCTTGAAAGACGAGCGCGGCAAGATGGTTCGCGGTTACAAGCGCCACCCCACGCTCAAAGACAACGTCACGATTTACGCCAACGCCACCGTGCTGGGCGGCGATACCGTCATCGGCGAAGGCTCGACCGTGGGCGGATCGACGTTTGTCACCTCGAGCGTGCCCGCCGGCTGCACGGTGATGAATAATCCGCCAGAATTGAAGGTACGCCCGCCGAAGAAGAAAAAAGACGACGGGCCGGCTCACGACTTTTCGATTTGAGCCGCCGCGTCACAATAGCCGTCATCGCCGCTATCGCTCGCTTGTCATGTAAGGGGTGCCTCATCTTTTCCAAGTGATGGGGGACTGAAAACCGGCACCGAAACGGGTAACGGAACCTTACCGGCGTAACGAATTTGTCCCCCAGCCACAGAGGGGCAGGGGCACCAGAATTGGATGCCACACCCTTTCCAAGGGTGGGGGACTAACCAACACCACGGAGTCGACCAGTCTCATGGGACGCGCACCGACATACCTTTCCCTCATCGTTTTCGGCCTCATCATGTCCACCGGCTGCAGCCAGGCCGAATGGGAAGAACTCTTCGGTATGGGCAACTCGAACAAGCAGCCCGGCTCCGACCCCGAACTCGCCTCCGACGACGTCGCCCTGCGCAACAGCATCGGCGAACTCGTTTCCGTTCAAGGCGTCGCGCTCAACCAAGTGCGCGGCTTCGGTCTGGTCGTCGACCTCGTCGACTCCGGCGGTAGCGATGGCCCCGAAGTGGTGCGTGGCTACCTTACCAAAGAAATCCGCCGTCGCGCCGAGATCGGTGGCAACAATGTCAGCGCCGTCGACCTGCTCGATAGCTACGACACGGCCATGGTCGAGATCGACGGCTTCATCCCCGCCGGCGCCAAGAAAGGTGATCGTTTCGACATCCGCGTGCGCGCCCTTGGCAGCGAAACCGAGTCGCTCGTTGGCGGCCGCTTGTTCTTGGCCGACCTGAAGATTTACGCCGCCACACCCAGCGGCATCATCGGCGGTAAGACGCTGGCCCGCGCCGCAGGCGGCATCTACGTACCGCCCTTCACCCGCAACGGTCGCCCCACCGACAACGTGGACTTGCGCAGCGGTTACGTACTCGGCGGCGGTATCGTTGATGAGCCCCGCAAGATTCGACTCGTTTTAAACGACCCGCGCCATAGTGTCGCGCGCCAAATCGAACGCACCATCAACAGCCGCTACGGCGGGAGCAAGAAGATCGCCGAAGCCGAGAGCGCCGGCTTTATCGAGTTGCTGATTCCCGAGTTCAAGGGTCGCACGCAACGCTTCGACACGCGCCGCTTACTGGAACTGATCATCGCAACGCCAATGTCGACCAATCGACCCATCCTCGATGAAAAGGCCGACAAGCTGATCGAAGCGCTCGACGATCGCGACGGCAACCCCAACGCGACGGCCCTCGCGCTCGAAGCCATCGGCAAACCGGTCATCGAAAAGCTCACGCCGCTACTCGATAGCCAGTCGAAGACGACCCACTTCTATGCGAGCCGCACGCTGTTGCGTCTTGGTGAACGCGAAGGTGCGATCGGCGTGGCCGAACACGCCCACGACACTAAGAGCGACTATCGCGACGAAGCCATCATCGAATTGGGCGCGGCCACCGATCAATTCGTGGCGGGCGAACATCTCGAACGACTGTTGGTAGACGAAGACACCGACATTCGCATCGCCGCCTACAAAGCCCTGCGCAAGCGCCGCCACCCGGCAATTAAGACATACGTCTTAAATAAAGACAACATGATCATGGACGTGATCGATTGTCGTGGAAAGTACTTGGTGTACGCACAACAGACCGATATGCCGCGTCTGGCAATCTTCGGCAAAAACATGATCGTGCGCCCACCCGCCATCTTCCCCGGCAAACGCAACGACGGTCGCATTCTGCAAGTGCAACTGTCGGCCGCGCCGCGCGCCAAAGACCTGACGTTGGTCTATACCAACAAGCGCACCATGGCGAACTCGCCGCCGCTCAAGGCGCCGCTCAACTTGGTACGACTGGTGCGATACCTGGCAGACACACCGATCAAACGCGACGACGGTGTCACCGCATTCGGTGTCGACTATGCCGAAATTCTCGACATCATCTCGGCGTTTGTGGAAACGGACACATTGAAGGCCAAGTTCGTCGTCGAACCGATCGACAAGCGTGCAGAACAAGGTCTGGAACGCGAAGAGTCGGAGTTTTAGGAAGAGCAGATAATTGAGATAAGCTGAACCAAGCGGAGCTCGCCCCCCCCGCTAGAAACTGGGTGGCGTATGCTCCCTCTCCCTTGCAGGGAGAACGCCGGGATGAGGGTTGTATCCGAAGAAGTGAACTCAGAACTAAATAATTAGCATGAACACGGTAAAAAGGCGGGATGCACCCGCTTTCCTACTTTCGCGTTCGAACTAAACCGCCCCCATCGTCGCCCAAAAGCTGCTCAAATGTGTCACCAACTGTGCAAACTCACTCGGACTGGTCGGCTTGCTTACGTATGAATCGGCTTCATTCGTGAATGCTCGGTCGCGATCCAATTCCGACTGCGACGTGGTCAACATAATGACCGGAATACTGGCCAACATATTCGACTTCTTAATGTGTCGCAGCACTTGGTGCCCGTCGAGCTTCGGCAAATTGATATCCAACAATATCACGTCCGGTCGCGACACATTCGCGTATTCGCCATCCTTGTTGAGAAACGCAAGCGCCACTTCACCATCGCAAACATGGTCGACCACAATCTCAATCTCTGCAGTTGCAACAGCGCGCTGAATCAGATCCGCATGATCGTCGTCGTCTTCAACCAATAGGAACCGTATCGGCCTATTTTGCATTTTCGTCACGATCTTGAACCTCCACTCCGTTTGATCGACTGCGCTGCGGCAACCCGATCTCAACGACAAATTTTGCGCCCCCGCCGACGGCACCCTCCACCGTTGCGGAACCACCATACAATTCGGCGATTTTGCGAACGATCGCCAGTCCGACGCCGGTACCTTTCTTATCGCGTTCCAGCCGCTGAAAAAGTTCAAAAATCTTGTTGCGATGTGCTGGGGCCACGCCGGCCCCAAAATCCCGAACAAACAACTGCGTGCGATTACCCGGAAGGCTGCGACTACCAATAATGACTTTCCCGTTTGGTTCTTTCGTCCCATATCGAATCGCGTTACCGATGAGATTTTGCAGGATATGCGACAGGTGCGTCGGGTCGATCGCGATGACCTTAGCTTCAAGATCAAATTCCCAACGGATATCTTCACGCCCGGCAACCGATACCTCTTGCTGAATCGTCTCATCGATCACGGGTCGAAGTTCGATCCGCTCGATCTCACCGTCGACACGCCCGATCCGGCTAAGTTCCAACAAGTCGTCGACGCTGCTGCGCATGCGCTCGGCAGCGCGTTTGATGCGACTGAAAAATTCCGGCATCTCGTCGAGCTTGCCCGCATCCAGATCGCGCGACAGCAAAAACAGATAACCCAAGATGGAAACGATCGGGCTCTTCAAATCGTGCGACGCCGAATAAACGAAGCTCTCTAACTCAACATTCTTACGTTCCAGTTCCCCATTGGCCCGCTTCAAATCGGTGATGTCAAACGCCACTCCGCCAACAGCCGTCACCTCGCCACTGGAATCCAACATCGGGAACTTCACCGACAGATACTGTCGCAATTCGCCGCCGACCGGTGCGATCTCCTCGAATTGCATCGGTTTCTTCATGCGCGTCACGAGCTTATCTGCGTTCCGAAATCGCTCCGCTAGGTCGGTCGGAAATAGCTCGAAGTCGGTTTTGCCTTCGATTTGGGTTGAACCATTCGTAAACAGCTTGGCATACTCGCAATTCACGAACAGATACCGCCCATCCACGCGTTTTGCGAACATCACCGCTGGCGCGTTATCGAGAATCGCTTTTAGCATATTCTCTGACTCGGTCAGTTTTCGTTGCGCTTCGGTAATAGCCGTGATATCCGTCGAGATTGCGACCAAGCGATCGAATTCGCCGTCTTCGTTCTGTATGGGCAATTTGTCCGTTCGGATCAAGAGACGCTGCCCATTCGCTCCCTCGTGATGTTCGACAATCCCGAGTTTCGGCTCCCCGCTTTCGAGAACCTCTCGATCATCGAGTAGAAACGCGGCTGCGTCCTCAGCAGGAAAAAACGCCTCCGTAGGGCGACCTATGACATCCGCAACATCACACTTCATGGCCGATGCCGCCGCCTGATTCAAATTGAGGATCTTGTTGTTGCAGTCTTTAAAGTAAACCAGACTTGGCACCACATCTAAAATCAGACGCAATTCTTTCTCGCGCATCTTCGCCGCATTTTCCGCATCGACAAGATTCTGCACATCACGAATCGACCCCGCCATACGCGTCGGTCGCCCCGATGCATCGCGAAACACACGCGCGCGGGACTGGAACCAACGATAATCGCCCGTCTTGTGCCTTAGCTGAAATCGCAAGTCGAAGACGACAGTTCCCTTAAAGGCAGCGTCTACCGCTCGATTCGTCCTTTCACGATCATTCGGGTGCAGCAAGTTCTTAAAATTCGTAACCGTTGATTCAATCTCATTCGGCTCGTAACCCAGCAATCGATAAAACTTCGGCGACCACCACTCGGCGTCCGCGTCGATGTCCATCCAATCCCAAACGCCATCGTTGGTGCCTTCGACTGCCAGCGCTAATCGCTGAACCAAGTCATCGAGCATCGACGCTTCAATGCGGCTCTGAATTAAACGCACGGCCTGTCGACCCAACATTTCTAAATCGCTACGCAGGCTCGCCGTTTCTTCCCGCACCTCGGTATCCATCACGCATATCGCGCCCAACGTCTCCCCGTTATCGAGTCGCAGCGGCAGACCGGCGAAAAAGCGAACATTCGGCATGCCTACCATGTGTGTTTTTGCACACGTGCGCGAATCTTCTGTCGCATCTGCAATAACCACCAAACCATCACCACTGTGCACTATGTCACAGAACGATAGATCTTGAGACAAGTCGTCAACATCAATACCGACGCAACTTTTTACGCAACACTGCCCGGACTCGTATAGCGTAATAAAAGCAATAGGACAGTTAGATAACCGACCAGCTAGAATGGCCACATCATCGAAGGCACTATCTCGTTCACAATCTAATACGGCACCGCTGCCTAAACCCGTAAGGCATGCGGCTTCGTCAACGATGAGTGGCGTGGCAGACAATGAAGAGACACTCCTTCGAATGAAGTGTCGGTCTGCCGAATGATGACCGTGAGATAAAGACGCTTATCGGGTTAATGATATTTTCGGAACGTGGCGCTGCGATGCCGAAACTACCACTCTGTGCCCAACTGCACAGCTCTGCTCGGAATACGCGAGCATACGACGTGACACCGTTGAATACACATCAATCTCGCGTCGAGTCACTGCCTTGCGCTTGCCGCGGCAGGCGCACCGCGAAGACCGTTCCGTCTTCTGTGGTCGAGGAAACCTGTATGTCGCCCCCATGTGCGACGACGACTTCGTACGCGATGTATAACCCCAAGCCCAGACTTCCATCGCGCCGACTCTTTGCCGCGTCTCCCGACAAATCGCGAACAAACGGGTCAAACACGGACGGCAACAATTCCGCCGGAATCGGTGGCCCATGGTTGCGCACGGAAAAGACGATGTCATCCTGATCCGGTTTCATTGATAACTCGACATCCGTATCCGGCGCACCGAAATTTAAAGCGTTTATCAAAAGATTCGATAACACCTGTCGCAAACGCGGGCCGTCGCAAACGCAGTTCATATCGCCTTGGCAATCGAACACGATATTCCTATCGGAGTAGCTTGCTTTCAGTTCCCCAATGACATCTCGCGCCAAATGTTCGAGATCGACAGACGTTGGGGTGATCGTAATGGACGCGTCCAAATGGGACGATGCAAAGTCGATCAAATCATGAATGAGCCGGGCGCTAGCCGTCGCACTCTCATCGATGATTTTCACCACTTCGGCGTATTGTGGATCGGCCTCACCGTACGATCGCAGGAGCTTGGTCGACATCTTGATCGCCGACAGCGGGCTTCGAAGATCGTGACCGAGAATCGCGAGAAACATTTGCCGGGATTCCTCGACACGCCGGGAATAGCTGGCGACCGCTTGGGCAAGTGACTGGTCGATCGATTCGTG
>JAUIHO010000009.1 GCA_030432035.1 Phycisphaerae bacterium | reverse complement strand
TCGTGCGCACCTTGTCGTTCAGCGACTTAAGCTGATTGACATTTTGCTGAATATCGTCGGCACCCATCACCGACCAAACTGCCAAGCCAATCGAACCGGCACTGACAAGGCCGATGATGATGTAGAAAAGGTTATTGCGAATGACGCTCATGGCTATTCCATTTTGTTGCTGATCGTTGCGATGCCGCCAAGGGCTTCAATCAAAACGCCTGCGATCTAATTACCCGACCGATTCGGCCGCCCACCCGATGGCGGCAAGCCTTCCGGAGGAATGTCGCCCGATGCACTGGTCGGCTCGTTGCCGGTGGCCTCGCCTTTAAACTTTTCGGGAATGAGATTGCCCGGCACATTGCCCTTCGTGACGATAAATTCGATCACGAAGTTTTTGTCGCCTTCGATCGGCTCGCCGGTGAGGTAATCTTTATCACCTTCGCGATATGGTTTGAGTTCTTCTTCCAATTTCTTGCCGGGGTCTTCGGCCGGAGAATCGCCTCGACCATCTCCACCGCGACCGGGCAAGCCTCCGCGACCGGGTGCATCACGACCGCCCGGTGCCTGGCGTCCACCGCCCGGCCGTCCGCGTCCCGGTCGTCTTCCACCGGGACGTCCGCCACCCGCTCGACCGCGACCGCGACCGGCACTCGGGTCACGATCGACACTCGTACTGCCGGTCGTCACCACATTTCCGAGTCGGTTTTCATCGTTGCGTTCGACGATATCGCCCAGCGCGACCGAGTCTTCGTCGATGTAGATGCCCATGTTCGGTCGGCGACCGTATAGCTCGATGTTCTTCACGATGTTTTCTTCGAGCCAGTTTGCCGGGCTGTTCAACGGCGTGATACCGACGATGCGTACATACCAACCGGCGCGACTGCGGCGTCCGGCGGAGAATTTGCTATGACGCCCCATCTTCTCCGGCGCGGGATCGTAGATAACCTGACAGGAATCGATCCACGCCTCCTCGCGATTGCGGCGCGGCATGTTTTCGGCGTATTCCAGATACTCGGCAGCCGACGCGAACGACTTCGCCTTGTCGTCATGCGCCGCATCGAACGCCTGCGTCACGATGCTGACAATCGCCGGTACGTAAACGTTTTCACCCGGATACTTGGCCAGCGACGTTACTTCGTTGACGCCTTCGGGCTGTTGATCCGCCTGGCTTTGTAGCTGCTTGAGTTTGTCGGCGGCGGCGGCAACAGTCTTCGCTCTCGTGATCGGCTGCTGAATGGTCGAGGCGGAACTGACTGCACTCTCCGCAGCTTCAGCCGTCGGGAACATGGGGTTGGTCGTTAGGTCACCGGCGTTACTAATCGTGCCGCGCGCCATGCTATTGCTGGCCATCAACGCACCGCCCGCAACGGCCAACATCGCCGCCGCGCCAGTGAACCACGGCTTCTTTTTCTTCCATAGGATTTGCCGTTTGAACTCGACCGGCAGCAGCGTCGAATCGACAACGGCCAGCTCGAGACCTTGCAGCGCCACGCCGTAGGCGACTGACGTGCTCATGATGTTTTCGTCAAACGCCTCTTTCTTTTCGATGTCGGTCAGGCGCAAATGCTTGTATTGCTTGAGTTCTTCCACGCCCATGTGCAAGTTTTGCGTGAGGAACTTTTGCAGACCGGGCAGCTTAAACGCGTTGCCCATACCGATGACTTTGGTCACATTCGAATCGCGGTGCGCCGCGGTATAGAAGCCAATCGACCGCTGAATTTCGGAAACCAAATCACCAAAGACCGGCCGCATGGCTTGAAAAATCTGACGCTTGTACTTCGACGAACCGGCATTGCGTTTAAGCTTTTCCGCCTTCTTAAAGTTGATCTTGAATGCTGAAACGAGCGATTCGGTGAACTTGTTACCGCCGATCGGAACCGGTCGCGACCAGATGCGCTCGCCATCGATAATAATTAGGTCGGTCGCGACGGCCCCCATATCGAGCAACACCGCCGCTTCGCCTTCGGGCATCGGCATTTCAAAGCGGGCCGTGTTGTACGAACCGATCGGACTGGTCTGCACCAACTCGGGTTCGAGGCCGACTTCGGTGTAAAGCATCAGATAGTTGCGAATCAGCTCTTTGCGAATCGCGAAGATACCAACTTCGATTTCGGCGCCTTCGGTATCGCCGAACACCTGATAATCCCAAACGACTTCATCCATATCGAAGGGGATTTGCTGGCTGGCTTCGTACTGCACCATGTCGGGAATCTTTTTCTTCTCGACCGGCGGCATCTTGGTGAACTTGGTCAGCGTTTGTTCACCCGGTACGGCGACGGCCAATCGGCAACCCGTAAGGTCGTTGCGCTCGGCAAAGATGCGAATCGCATCGGCAACCATGTCGGTCGGGTCTTCGTCGGTCTGCGACAGAATGTCGGGGTGCTCGACGAGATCGAAGCCCTGCAGTTCGAATTCTTCCGGGCCGATGGCTTGCAGTTTGATCGCCTTGAGCGAACACTGACCTACATCGATACCCCAAACAGGTTGTTTAGCAGCCATGTCGATAAACTCCCGAAATCAATCGGATTGATCGTTTGGGCAACGTGCCGACGCACATTGCCGGGCACCCGCAGGGTGCCGGCGGGCAGGCAAATCACGCGAACACATCGCGCATACGTCTTCTCCAATAAGACGTCACGCCAGACCGCGTTCGCCGAGCCCACATCATACCATCAAATCGTGCAAGTCGTTGCGTTGCGTGCCGTTCCGTAAGCGGGACACGCAGCAGGCAGGTGGAGTGACCGATCCTCAGCCGACTCCATATAAGACGTTAGCTTTTTCTGTCTGTGGAGTCAACGAAAATCGGCGTTTCTCGGACCGGAAGCCGGATTTCAGCGGCGGCACGACGCTACTGCCACAGGCAAATTTCGCCCGCCGTTCGCGCAATAAGAAAGCCCGGCGTGCAAGCTGCAACACCGGGCTTCGGCTGAGATCGAAATGCCGCTTGCGCGGGCTTAACTCATATCCGTCGAGCCGGAGACGTTCTCGCGATTGGTTACAAGGAAGATTTCCACGCGGCGGTTGGCTTCGGCACCACCGCGAGACGGATTCGGCACCTGCGGTCGAAATTCACCGTACCCCATCACGCCCATGCGCTCGGGCGGAAGGCCGTTGTCCTTCAAAACATCCATCACGGCAATCGAACGGTGGACCGACAAGTGCCAGTTGGTCGGATGCTGGCGACCCGTCACCGGTCCGATGCGGAGATTGTCGGTGTGACCGACGATGATGACTTCAAAATCGTTGGAGACTGCCGAACGCACGACTTGCGCGAACGACCGAAGCGATTCGCGGGCCTCGGGTTGCACCTCATCGCTACCGACGGCAAACGTCAGGTCGCTCTTCCAACGCACGGCACCACGATCGGGATCGTATTCGACCGAATCTGGATATTGCGAGGCGAACTCTTTGAGCGCTCGATCCAACTCGGACGGCAGCTTGACCTTCACGACCTCAATCGCGCCCGGCTGCTGCTGGGCCAGCGAGTTGAGTTCGTTTTGCAGGCGATTGCTGTAGCTATTGAGCCGATCGCGCTCGGATTTAAGCGTGCTGGTAAGCTGCGTTTGCGTGCCGAGCTGGCCGCGCACGGCTTCGCGCTCGGCTTCGAGGGCAAGCACGCGGGCACGCTCGTCAGCCAGATCGCGCTCGAGCGTTTCGGCGCGTTCGACGGCTTTGCGGCGGGCGAACTTTTCGCGCAGGTATTCGTCGCGCGAAACGCAGCCCATCAGGCTGGTGCCGGCGAGCAATATCGTGAATGCCAATACTGATAAACGACGGGACGGCATTTCCATCCTCCTTGATGACAGTACTGAAAATCGGGGTGGGGCGTGAGCGTCATGCTTTCCCCCGACGTGGAGTATCCCCGCATTATGCTGAAAAAAACGTGCGGCATCAATGCGACGCAGCGTGTGAAATTGAACGCAACGCGACGCGAGCCTGTGAGTTCCCGGGCAACCGTTGTGAACGAGTTTGTAACTCGTGCCGGCGCTGTGGCACCGGTTTGTAACCGGTGTTTTCCTGGCATGGTCATATCCCCGCACCATCACACCCCCACCGCTCCCTCACGGTCGCGGCTCTGATCAGAGCGCTGCGGCACCAATTTTTAACCGGTGGAATCTCGCTCCTTCATCCATCCAAACATGGCATCACCAAAAATCACCGCTTAACATCGGGCCAGTCGAATTGAACTGACCGTCCGGAGTGAACTGCCCCCGTGGAACTGCAAATCCATCAGGAACGCCCCCGCGAATTGCGCTGGTTTCATGCCAGCAGCATGCTCTTCGGTGATTGGGGCACCAGCCGTCTATACGTGCTGGGGCTGGCATTGTTCTATAGCGGTAGCGCCTCGCTCTATCACGTGGTGGCGATGTGCCTGCTCATGACGGCAGTCGCTTGGGCCTACACCATCGTCTGCCGCTGTTTTCAGGATGGCGGCGGCGTGTATTCGGCGGCCCGGCAGGTCAATCGGCGCGTGGCCGTCATTGGCGCGATGCTGCTGTTCGCAAGCTACGTCATCACGGCGGCGATCTCTGCCGTGGCCGCGTTCCGCTATCTCAACTTCAGCGTCGACCAAGCGCCCATGGCCGCCATCGCTGCGATCCTGCTCATCGGCGGCATCAATTTCGTCGGCCCCAAAAGCGCGGGTCGCTTCGCCACCATCATCGCCGGTGCCACGCTGATCGTGACGGTCATCCTAGCGGGGCTTTGCCTTCCCTATCTACAAGATGGTTTGACGCAGGTACAGCCGCTGTCGCGACCCTTGACGGAACGATGGACGAGTTTCGTGCACATCATCCTCGCGCTGTCGGGCGTGGAGGCCATCGCCAACATGACGGGCGTGATGGTGCAGCCCGTCGGCAAGACGAGCAAAAAAGCCATCTGGCCCGTGCTCGGTGAAGTGGTGCTGTTTAACGTGCTGTTCGCCATCGCGATGTTGGCGCTGCCAAACCTCGCTCTGAGCGAACCGTTAGCGCAGAAGGTCGCGGAAGGCGGCGCGCTGACGGAAGCCGAAGCCGCCTATCGCGACACGATTTTGAACGTGATGGCGCTGGAATACACCACGCCTTGGTTCGCCAAGATCGCGTCGTTTGTGTTTGCCATGCTGCTGCTCTCGGCGGTGAACACGGCGATCGCCGGGATGATCTCCGTGCAGTTCGTCATGGCGCAAGACAACGAGATGCCGCCGGCGTTTCTGCGATTGAATGCGTTCGGCGTGCCGTGGATCGCGCTCGCCTCGGCCTGCGGTGTGTGTTGCGTCGTGCTGTTGTTCGCGGGCGAGGTCGACAAACTCGGCCACCTATACGCCATCGGCGTCGTCGGCGCGATCGCCGTCAATTTGGTGTCGACGTTTTTCAACAAAGAGATCGACGTGCATCGCGTCGAACGCTGGGGCCTCGCCGTACTGGCCGTCTTTTTGATCGTCGTCGAGATCACCATCATCGTGACGCAATGGGCGGCGGACGTGTTTGTGATCGTGGTGCTAGGCGGTGGTTATTTGTTGCGACTGGGCATGGCGAAAGCGCCGGCGGTTAAGAAGCATATTCCCAAGATCTCCGAGAGCGTGGGCAAACTTTTCGAGCCGCCGGAAATCCCGACGACGGAACCGTTGGACTTTGCGAATACCAAACCCTTCGACCCGATTCTCGGCAAGATTCTCGTCGCCACGCGCCACAACCCCGACCTGTTGCGTTTTGCCGCGGAAGAAGCCAAGGCACGCAACAGCAACCTGATCGTACTACTCGTGCGCGACCTCAACCTGACCTATGGCCCGCATAAGACAAAAGTCTATAAACCCGAAGACGACCCCGAAGCCGTACGCGTCTTCGCCCTCGCCGCCGAACTCGCGCGCGAACACAAAGTTCCGTTCATGCCGATCTATTGCGTGGCCGAATCGATCGGCGAGATGATCACCGACTTCGCCGCGACGTACGGTGCGGACTACGTGATCCTCGGCGTCACCAAACGCGGCGCAGTCTTTAGAGCCCTACGCGGCGACGTGATCAACGAAGTGGCAACGCACCTGCCGCCGGAGACGAAGTTGTTGATACATGCGTGAGGGCTTTGAGTAGGGTCCGCATCGCGGACCATCTGCTGACCTTGTCACGATTCGTTTTTAATTATAGCGGCGAGTATTCTCTGACCCGGTTTTAGAGCAATCGCATTTCGGAACAACACATGTGCGAGCACTTCCCGATCTCGTGTTTCATTGACGGCTTGGTCCGCACAGCGGGACCCTACAAAACGCCCCATCACTCCGGTTGAAACGGTCGCTTCTTACTCGGCTTGTTGCGTGGTCGCGCGCCGTAGCGCGTGCCTTCGCCTGTAAGCCGTTCTTCCGCCGGTAGGCGCATGTCGTTTTCCATATCACCGCGCGACTTCTCGGCCACGACCTGCATCGCGCACATGCGCAAATGATCGGCGGCCTCGTCGATGTCGTCGGTGATGATGAACAGGTCGAGATCGGCCGCCGAAATATTGCCGTACTCTTCCAGTAAGGTGTTCCGCATGAAATCGACCAACGGCGACCAAAACTTCGAATCGAACAAAACCACCGGATAGGCTGGCGACTTGCCAGTTTGAATGAGCGTCATGGCTTCGAAGAATTCATCGAGCGTGCCGAAGCCGCCGGGGAAACAAACCAGCCCCATGCAATACTTCACGAACATCACTTTGCGGGCGAAGAAGTAATGAAAATCGAGCGTGACGTTTTGAAACTCGTTGCCACTTTGTTCGTGAGGTAACGCGATATTGAGACCCACCGACGTGCCGCCGGCTTCGAACGCACCTTTGTTACCCGCTTCCATAATGCCCGGCCCGCCGCCGGTGATCACGGCAAATCCGTGGTCGACGAGTTTGGCCGCGAGCTTTTCGGCGTTTTTATAGTGCACGGCGTCGGGCTTGGTGCGCGCCGAACCGAAGATGGAAACGGCCAACCCCACGCGGCTCATCGCTTCGAAGCCGTCGACAAACTCGGCCATGATGCGAAACAAACGCCAGGTTTCTTTAGACGGGTCTGCAAAGGGAAGCTTGTTGGCCATACGGGGCGATCTCCTTCGTCGTGATTGCAAAATTCGTAGGCCGGGCAGTGTACGCGAAAAACTTGGTGGCGTGGAATATACGCTCGAGCCCGAGCCTGAAGTAAACGACCGTTGATCGGGCGGGCAAACGAATGTCGCGATTAAGGTTTTTGCAACAATTGAAACATTCGGGACAAACCTAAACCCTCACCCCGGCCCTCTCCCTGCGAGGGAGAGGGAGTAGACGGTGCGTCGCTGCTCCACGCGAACTCGCAACTAACCTACGACGTTTTATTGCGCGGCGTGCAACGGCAACCGAAACGTAAACGTCGTGCCCTGTCCGACCGTCGAATCCACTTCGATGCGACCGCCGTGCGCACGGAGGATGCGGCGCGCCATGGCGAGACCCAAGCCCGAACCCGCCTTGCGCGTGCTGAAGTATGCCTGGAATATTTGTTTGAGGTGCTCGGGATCGATGCCCGGCCCGTTATCCGAGATTGAGACGGTGCCGAAATGATCCTCATTTGCTATCCTGACATCGATCGTTTTGGTCTGCTCGCCGTCGCGCGCATCGAGCGCTTGTTGAGCGTTAATCAACACGTTCAACAGCGATTGTTTTAGCAAGCCCACATCGGCTGGACATACGACGGGCGTCATCGCTGAGTGCAACCGAAGTTCGATGCCATGCCGCTCCGCTTGAGGTCGAAAGAATGCCACCAAATCCGCGACGATGTCGCATAAGTCAGCGTTGCTGAGTTTCAATTCGCGCCGGCGTACGAACTCCAGAAAATCATCGAGGATCGTTTCAAGCCGCTGCGATTCTTTCAGCACTGTCGCTACGCGCGTGCGACTGCGCCGCGCGATCGACTGCGGCAACGCGCCATCCGGGTCGGCTTCCACTTCGCCCCAGTCCTCATCGAGCAACTGAAGGTTCATCCGCAACGTCGAGAGCGCATTGCGAATTTCATGCGCCAGACCGCCGGCAATGGCCGAGAGTTCGACCAATTGATCGGCCGAATCCGTCGAGCGCAAGGCGTTGGAAGCGGCGGGCGAGTTGTCGTGATCGGATTGCGTCATATCGGTGTTTTCGACGTGTTCGTGATCGTCGATCGCATTGTGCTATTCAATCCGCAATAGGCGTGATGGGTCAAGCGCGAAGCGAGTCGTGAGTCTTGAGTCGTGGGGCTTGGGGCTTGGGGCGAATAAGATTTGCATCGAATCTGATGTCAACATTACTCGCGAAACTGATCAGTCTGGGATAAGCGAAATAAAAAAAGGCCCGTTGTACGGGCCTGTGGATCACGAACTATTAATTTTGTGAAGCCATCGATTTCACAAATCGCACTTCACAAATCACCTTACTGCAGCAGCGACAAGACCGTTTGCGGCGTTTGGTTGGCCAGAGCCAACACACTCGTGCCCGCACTTACCAAAATCTGATTTCGCGTCAGCGCCGCCGTTTCTTGTGCGAAGTCGAGATCGCGAATGCTCGATTCGGACGACGTCAGATTTTCCAGCGTGATCTGCAACTGATTGATGTTCGTTTCGAGCGTGTTCTTTTCAAACGAACCCAAACGGCCTCGCAAGATCGAAACCTGTTGGATCGACTGCTCGATAATCCGACTGGCCTGACCGAACTCGCCATTTACCAGCGAGAATTGTTGATCGCTGCTGATCTCCTGCAAGAAGCCGATCGTGTCGTTACCGAGCCGCGTGGCCGCGACCGAATCGACACCGATGTTCACCTGCTGGTTGGTTTCAACGCTCGGCCCCAGTTGGAAGCGTGCCCCACCGCCGGTGATCGAAAACGTCGATGTGCCGACTTGGTTAAACGTCTCTTGAATCTTGAACTGCAAGCCCAACGTGGACGTGTTAAGCGCGAGGTTCAATCCGTCACCCAACCCGCTTGCACCGTTCACCGTGGCGGCAATGTCGCGGCCTTCGGCGCGCTTCACTTGGTTGCCGTTGATATTCTCGGTAAAGCTGAGGAACGGTTCGGTCGTCGTGCCGATTTCCTGTATTTGCACGAACGCATCTGAACCGAATTCCCGCGAATTCAGGATGATACCACTGGCCGGGTTGGCCGAGTTGACGAAGCTCGCGCTAACGCCGCTCGAGTCGCCCTGCAAATTAATCGCGGCGCGAATCTGATCGGCCGTCGAACCCGACAAGAGCGAAATCGAGATCACGCCATCCGGACCGGCGATTTCCAGCGTTACATCTTCGCCGATGCTGCTGTTTAAGAACCGCAGCTCCGCGTGTTGCGCCGATTGCAGCACGTTGACTTCGACCGGAATAAACGGGGCCGTGCCGAACTGCACGTTTTGAATGCGCAGGTCCGTTAGCTCGGTCGGAACCACGCCGCTGGCGACATAACCCAACGAGCCGTTTAGCAGCTTGCGACCGCCGAACGTCGTCGTGTTGGCGATGCGCGTGATCGATTCAATGGCCGAGTCAATCTGCAACTGATTCGCGCGGATTTCCTCATCCGAGACGGCGCCTGTGTTAGACGCCTCCAGGATCAGCCCTTGAATATCGTTCAGCAATGCCGCCACTTCGTCGAGCGCGCCTTCCGTCGTCGCAATGACGTTGGACGCGCGCTGCGAGTTGGAGACCGCCTGCCGCACCGACTCGATTTCCGAGCGCAAATTCTCGGAGATGATGAGCCCGGCCGGGTCGTCGGCACCGCGGTTGATCCGCAAACCCGTCGATAAACGCTCGAGCGAGGTTTGCAGCGATGACTGCGCCGCCCCTAAGTTGCGCCCGGCCTGTAACGCCGCGACGTTGGTATTGATCCGTGTCATACCGCCATCCTCCACGAATGACCCGCGGCGTATCCATTCGCCGCGCCGGTGATTTTGAGGCTACCCGATGATTCTTCGTTCATAATGACGCACCAACCTTTCCGCCTTGCCTTACGCATTGTTATTGTCCGGCTTGGCGTTGGGCGGAATGTCTTCGGGCTTAATCCTCGCGGCGTCCCGGTTCTCCCGCTTGATCGCTTCGTACACCTCTTTACGGTGCACCGATACATCCTTCGGCGCGTTGATGCCCAGTCGCACCTTGTCGCCCCGAATATCCACGACGGTGATCTCAATGTCGTCACCGATCATGATGGTTTCATCTCGCTGTCGCGATAACACCAACATCGCTAAATCCTCCTCGGCTTGACGGCCATCCAGCCATCGCCCCCGAGACGTAACATCCTGTTTTCTCTAGCCTGCACCATCCGTGGCCTTCGTTGGTTCATTGCCGCATCGACAAACACCTCAACGTACCGTTGACGTGCATTCCTGCCGATGTTTTCTCGCGGCAGCGCTCACACGCGGCGCTCCGCGACGAAACATCCGCTTCGTCGCGGTTCGTCACGCAATTAGGCGGTCTTCGTAATCGCCGACTGACCGCGCTGCGGCAGACGCATCAACGGATGACGCGTGGAGTAGCGCTTGTCGCTGAGCACGAGTTGCTTGCCGACGCGCGTGGCGACGTTGATCACCAACGGGCCCTGCAAGTTGCCGGTCAGCATTTCGTCGACCTTGTTCACGACGACAAACACCTGCGAGCCAGTCGTATCGGCGAGGCCGATTTGCGACAGGTCTTCGGCCTTGATCGACACGCGATAGTCCGCGACAAACAAGCGCGGATCGCAAACGACAAACGCCAGCTCGGGGCGATGCACGGCCTGCATCCAGTAGAACGCGCTGTCTTCGCCGGTTTGAATCAGTGCGTAATCGCGATCGTCGGGAAAGCCCAGCAACCCCTTCGGGAAGTTCAAAAAGCGCTGGTCGTCCACTTCGATTCCACCGAACCGTGACGTTTGAATGGTAATCATCATCCTTGCTCCCGGTCGCGCTCCGCGACCACTTACCATGTGCCGGAGGCGAACGCCGCCCCGACTGAACCCAAATCTATTTCCGCACGTTGCCGCCGAATAGATCCATCTATCCGAGGAAATCCAGCAACGACAGATTCAAATTGGCCGACCCAACTTGCAGGCTCGCCTGCAGCGCTGTTTGCGCCTGTTGGAATCGGGTAACTGCCTCTACAAAGTCCACGTCGCGCACTTCCGAGAGCAATATCTCGGTGGCTGCGACCGCATCTTCGGTTTGATTCACTCGGTTGCGCAGATCGCGCGACCGCGCGCCGACGGCGCCGAGTACGTTGATGATCTCTTTGCGCAAATCGTCGATGTCGTCGCCCGCTTCGGTGATTTCGCTCGAATCGTTCGCGATCAGAGCGTCGCGCAATCGATACAAAGCGCTAAATACACCCGGTTGCGTAAACCCGCCGACCACATCGCCCGTCAACCCGGTGCTGCTGCCGGTTTTTAAGATGCCAAGCTCTTGCGCGGCGGGTTGATTCAGATTGTTGACGGTAATGTTGCCCGGACCGCCGGCGCTCGTAAGTTGAATGCCGCCGCCGTCGGGACTGAGCGACGCCGTGATATCGGCACCAGCCGTGCCCGCCGCGGCATTGATCTCGTCCAACACATCCTGCAGCGTGATCGCACTCGAAATATCCACCGAGAACGCCACGCCGTTGGGATCGACGATCTCAAAGTCGGGGCCGTCAAACGTATTGATGCCGCGGCCACCATTCAAACGCGAGAGCGGAACGCCGCCGTCCAGCGTGCGAATGCCCAGCTCTTGTGCGTCGTTGCCGCCGTTTTCACCGATAAGAAGCTGCGAGCCCGCGACCAAATTGCGAATCTGAATGCCGTCGCCGTTGGTGTTGATATCCGCGCGAATCCCAACGCCCGACGCGTTGAGCCGATTCAACACATCTTGGATCGTCGTCGCGCTATCGAACGTTACGACGGTCGATAGATCGCCGTTGGTGATCGTCACGCCGTCCGTCAACGACAAACCGCTCGGTTGAATATCCGCCAACGCCGTTTGCAGCGCGATACGACGATTGACGTCCGTTCCTGTGAGCGGCACGCCCGGCCCCGCCGACGATCCCAAAATCCCAAGGTCGGTGGCCGTCGGCGAACTGCCAACGTTTTCAACCGTGATCGTGCTGAACGGTCCTGCCGTCAGTCGAAATCCATTGTTGCTCGCCGGGTCGATTTGCAACGTGACCGAGCTACCGATTGTTGCCGCCGCGTTATTGAAGATGTCGATCACATCGCCGACGGTTTCCGCTCCGGACAAATCCACGTCGAACGTCTGGCCGGGGCTTTCGGTGATGCGAATTTGACCGAGCGTAATGCCGCGTTCGGTCGCGCCGCGCAGTTCGCTGACGCGTACGTTGCTGTTGATGGCGACATTAAAGTTCGCTGTGCCGCCGACGGTTTCCTGATCGATGCCGAAGAGTCGCTCCGCCGTCACGTTAAAGGGCAGCGTGAAGCCAGGATCGACAATCGTGCGCAGATCGGCGAAGTCACCGGCCAACGTCACGCGCCCGAACGTCGAATTCAACACCGGCTCGGTCGTCTGCCGTCCGCCAAACAGGAAGCGCGATTGATACTGACGATTGCCGACGTTTAACAACTGATCGATGATGCCGTCGATAATGACGGCTTGCGATTCGCGTTCCTCCGCCGTTTGAAGGTTGCCCGCTTGTTCGCTCGCGATGCGCGCGGCTTCGTTCAACAGGTCGGTGATTTCGGTGATCGACGAATCGGCCGCCGCCAAGAAGCCGTCGGCAAAGCGCAAGTTGGAGAGAATCTGATCCTGGCTTTCGAGCGATTTGACCGAGCGCGCGATGCGCTCCGATGCGATCGGGTCGTCGGCGATAGACAAGATGCGCCGGCCCGAACTGAGCTGTTGCTCGAGTTCAAACAAGCTGACGGAGTTGTTCTGCAACTGCGAAAGCAACGTGAACGTCCGCAAGCTGGTCGAAACCCGTGACAAATTGCCGGCAGCGCTAATGTTCATTTACCTTGCCAAGCTCCTCGGCGAAAACTTTGCGGCCTTACCGCACCAATCCCAACAACGTTTGCAACATCTCATCCACCACGTTCAGGTAACGAGCGGCCCCTTCGAACGCGCGTTGATACGAAATCAAGCTCAGCGCTTCCTCATCGAGATTCACGCCCGACAAACTTTCGCGCTGCACCGTTAGTGCTTCGAAGATCACGTCCGACGCTTCCGCAGCGCTCGTCGCCGACGACGAACTCACCGCCAAATTTGCAATCGTCGCCGTGTAATGTTCGTTTAATGACGCCCCGCCCAAGCTCGCGACGGCGATATCCTGCACGCCCGCCAACAGCGTCGCGTTGCTACCGTCGCCGGGCAGGTTCGATCGACCCGCCGCCAACAAATTGAGGTTGCCCGCGATCAGCGGATTCACATCGGCCGTTAACGAGTCGTAGCCCGTAAACAGCGTGTTCACGCCCAACGCCGCGAGCGTGCCAGACGTGTCATCCGAAAACGTGAACTCAAAGCCCGCGTCTGCCGCAAACTCAACCCGGCCGTCGGCCAGAATCGTCGCCGTAAAGTTCGGCACGTTCGCGTTGATATCCGCCACCAACGAATCGAGCGACGTGTCGGCACCGATGCCATCCAGATTCACGTTGATCTGCGTACGAACCGTTTCGCCGCTGGCGGCGTCGCGCACATCGATGAAGAACGAGCCCGTCTCGGGGAAGAAGTTCAACTGCGTATCGGGTGAGTTGAGCGGTATCGTCGTATCCTGCACCGCGTTCAGACCCGTGACCGTCGTAAAGCCTTCGAGCCCTTGGCCCGACGAGTGAATCTTGTTCACCTCAAAGATGAGCGCGGCCGTCAGTTCATCGAGTCGCTGCACTTGCTCGACGTTATGAGTGTCGCGCGCCCGCACCAACCCTTCGATCTGACCGCTACCCGAATCGATCAAACCGTTGTTGATGCGAAGGCGAATCGTCGATTGCACAAAGCCGTTCGCATCCGTCTCAACCTCGGTCGTTAGCCCGAAGCTCTCGCCGAACTGAATCAGCGATTCGTTACCGATGTAAACGTTCACCGCACCATTGGGTTGCTCGCGGGTAACGACTTCAAAAATTTCGGACAACTCGTTTAGCAACTGATCGCGTTGATCGCGCAGCGCCGCGGCTTGACCGTTCGAGCCGGCTTCCGCCAGCACGATGCGTTCGTTCAGGTCGGCGATTTGCGAGGCCAACTGATCGCCCGTTTGCACGGCCGTCGTGATTTCCTGATTAATTTCGTTGCGCGCCGCCAGCAGGTCGCTGCGGATATCGCGAATCTTCTGTGTCAGCGTCACACCGGTGTTCACCACGATGCCGCGCGTGGCGATATTCTCCGGATTGTTCTGCAAGTCGTTGACCGCACCGAAAAACTCCGACACGAGGCTGCCGAGGTTGGTATCACCCAACGGATTCAACACGGCCTCGATGCGATTGAGTGCGTCGCGCTCGATGTTTGCCGACGTGCGATCGCCGATCGCCGTGCGCAGTCGCGTTTGCAACGACTCGCTAATCTGACGGCGGATGTTGCTCACCTGCACACCACGACCGAGTTGCCCCGCCGTCGTGATGTTGCCGGGCAACGCCGACAGTCGCGTCGTCGAACGCGTGTAGCCGGGCGTCGACACGTTGGCAATGTTCTGCCCCGTGACCTGCAGCGCCGCCTGATAGGCCGAAAGCGCCGTTCGCCCCACACTAAATGCTGACGTCAGTCCCATCGTTTATACCACCGCATCCAGCACACCGGCGTTGGCGTTGGTTCGCCGACTGCCCGTGTCGCCATACGTGTCGTTACCGTCGCCCTGTGCAAACGCCGAGAACAAAACCTTGAAATGCTTGAGCATCTCGCGGCAAACCAACTCGACCGTGCGATTGATTTCCGCCACCTTCAACATGTTCATGCGCAACTCTTCGCCCAGCGCCAGCAACCGATGTTGCAAGCTGCTCGGCATCGCCCGCACCAACGAACGCAACGTGATGCGCTCCGGCTTATCCGGTCGCGCCATGCCCAGCGCTTCGCAGATATCCGCCACTAGGCGGCGTCGTTTCATATCCAACTCCGACAGTGCGCCGGCGATATCCGATTCTTCGTGGCATATCTGCGCGATCTGATCGGGGTCGCTCGTCCGCATCGCGTCGAGCTTGCGCCGCAGAATGCCTTGCTGTAGTTCGTGCATGGCGATCATGCGGTCGAGCACCGTCGCCAAATCGTCTGCCAGGATGTCCAAACGCTCGCGATTCATGCTGCGCGCGACTCCTTCTGTTCGGTTGCTGGTTGCGTCTTGGCGGTCTTGCTCGCTTCATTGCGAAGGTGCCGCGTCATGGCTTCGTAAATTCGATTCGACATCGGATCGTTGGGTGAGCGGCCGATGCGTCGGGCGTATTCCTGATACAACTGGCCTTTGAAGATTTCTTCGCCGCGGCCGCCGTGGAAGTACTCGCTCTTAAACTTCGAATCCTGCAACTGGCTCAGCAGCGTGCCGTAGAAAATGTTTCCGACGAAATCGCCAACCTGCTCGCGCAGTTTCGGATTCGCGACCGATGCCTTCTGCGCAGCCGATGCTTGTCGCGTAAAGGCCGTTTGGCCGCGTGCGGCGTTGGCGTTTTGCAACGCGCTATCGAATTGGCTATTGATCTGCGTCATAACGTTTCACGTCACCGCGCTTAGTCGCGAATGATCAGCTTCCCTCGTATTTGCCCGTTGGCGTGCAGGTTTTCGATGATTTGAATGATGTCTTCCGCCGGCACGTTGAGCAGGTTCAACCGACTCACCAACGTGCGCAATTTCGCCCCGCCGCGGCGCGTCGTGTTGATACCCACGGCTCGATCGTTGCGAATCTCGGGCGTATCCGGCGTCGGCTCGGGTGGCGGCGTTACCGTCGTAATCGTGAGCCCTTCGTGCACGATCACCGTCGGCGCGATTTCAACGCCCGCACCGATCGACATCGTCTTGGTGCGTCGATTGATGACGATGCGGCTTTCGCCGCGCGGCATCAGAAGCTCTAACCCTTCCACGCGACCGATGAACGCAACCGGGTCGCTCAGTGCTTCCGGGGGAATTTGAACGATCACGTTCTTCGGGCCGATCGCCTGCGACACGCGTCGGATTTGGCCGATCTCGCTTTGATCTTCGTTAATCGTTTGTTCGATCACCGCGGCCAATGCATGCGAAGCGTGCACGTCTTCAACAACCAACGTGAACTGCCCCAACTCGTTGAGGTAGTTATGAACGATGTCTTCTTCCATCACCGCTCCGCCGAGGATCGTGCCGGTTGTTGGTTCGCGCTTCGGGTCGGTCACGCGAATGCCGCCCTGAGCGAAGGCAAAGATCATGTCGAGCCCCGGCCCTTGCAGCGGCGTCATCACGAGCCGACCGCCGAGCAAACTTTCGGCCTCGCCAACTGCACTCACCTTCACATCGACGCGGTCACCTTCGCGAACACCGTTTTCCGGAAGCGTGACATCGACCCACACCAACGCGATGTTTTCGCCGCGATTTAGCTCTTCGGCGGCGACGGGGATATTGAACTTCGCTAGCATCGACACCATCGCACGCACGGCGGGTGCATACTGCCCACCGTCGCCGGTGCCGTTCAACCCCACGACCAAGCCGTATCCCGAGAGCGTGTTGATGCGACGGCCCTTCAAGTGCGTCACATCCGCAATCGTCGTCTGCGCGATCGCCGCCGTGCCGACCGTATTTAGGCAAACACCTAAAACAGCCGCGAGCGAGAGGAATCGCATCCGAGTTGTACTACTTGGCGTCTTCATTAAGTTCGTTGCTTCGTTCCTTACCGTTCGCACTTCACACTTCACTTCACAATTCACCGTGACCGCTTCCTGACGGGCGCGGCTCTGATGAACCCAATCGCCCAATCACTCGATCACGCAATCACCAAATCCCTAAAAGGGTTTGACCACATCCAACAATTCCTTCAACCAGCCGCGCTTCGTCGCATCCTGCACCGCGCCCGTCGGCGCCGTGCCGATCTTGAGGCCGAAGATCTTGTCGCTCGTTACCGTGTTGTCCGGGCCGAGATCGCGCTGCGCGACTTCTCCAGCTAACACCAATGACTGACTGTCGTGATCCGAATCGATCGAGTACGACGCGACCACGATCAGATTGCCGTTGGGCTTGATGTCGATCACCTTGCCCTGCATGCGCGTTTCGAGGATGTCCTGACGATCGGAACGACCCTGATTGCGCAGCTCGTTCTCATGTTCGAATGCCACACGCGGGTTGCCCGTCGGAAAGCTCTGCTGTTCCCACTTGCTGTTATGAATGCGGAACCATGCGTTAAGCTGGCTTTCGATATCCCATTCGTTGCGCTGTTCGAGTCGAGCATCCACACGCGAGCGATAGCGATGTCGGACGACAACGCCAATCAGATCATTCACCTTCAACACGCGCGGTTGCGGCAGATTTGTTGAAATCAACGAAGCTTGAGCCAGCATTTCGTTCTGCGTGTTTTGCTGACCCGTCTGTGGGTTGGTCGCGCCATTCTGATTCGGTGCGGGCGGGCCCATCTGGTTATTGAGCGTGTTGATCCCAAACCGCATCGCCTGTGGCTGCGTGCCTGCGTTCATGCGCAGCGCGCCGCTTGCGGCGGGGCGTGTGGTCAATTGTTGCATGCGCGCTGAACGTTGCTTGTGCGCGTGAAACAGCGAACTGCTTTGCGCCAACGCCCAACCGCTGGTCAAAAAGATCGTGAGCAACATGATCGGAATGATCCGCTTCATGAATTCGTTCTCCTTACCGCTGCGCCACCAGATCGGGACGACCAAACGTCACCACACCCGGCCCCGTCACCATCGCATCGATGATGTCGCGCTTCCGATGGCTGCCATTCTTCGCCACGGGGATGACATCCCCGAGTGCGCCTTCCTTTTGTGCCTTACCCAAGGCAGTGATTTGCACACCGCCGCCACTAATCAAAATCTTGACTGTCGCGCCGCGCCGAATAAGCGGCGGCTCTTTCAGCGCCCGCACCGACAGCATGTCGCCTTCGGGAATAAAGCGCGTCGCTTCGTAACCCACGGCCAATTCCATCTCGGATAGCCCGATTCCTTCGAGACTATCGAAACGGCGCTTCTCAACCCGCAAATCGCGCTGACTTACCGTCTGGCCGCGATTGATCGGTCGTCGCGCGACCAACACGGGGCGCAACAATTCAACCTGTGCCACGACGGGCAGCGTTTTGACGCGCTGACCGCCCTGATAAATATCCACTTCGAGTCCGACTAAACCGAGGCGAATCGGATCGCGCTCGTGCACCTGAAATGACGGGCGGCCTGCGCCGCTCTCGGCAACTTCCCTTAGCAAATCGATGCGGCGATTGAGCGCCACGTCGATTTCGCCATCCAGATCGGGCATGCGCGCTTGAATAAACAATTGCACCGCCGCCTCTAACGAGTCGGTCGGCGGTTGCACACGATGATTGCGTTGCGGTATACCGTTCGCCGATTCGTAGCCACCGCGAGCGTGCTGATGTCCGTGGCTGCACGAATGCGAATGCGACTGCCGCGAAACGGGCGTGCGGTTTGATGCTCGATGTGAATGTGTGTTGCCCGTTGCACGATGCGTATGTTGATGATGTGTTGTGCGCATGGCGGCTGGTTGTTTCGCGGATCGTGCCGCCACCGAGTCACCGACCTGCTGCACCTTTAACCGCGTCACTTCGCAACGCAGCGAGCCATAAATGCGAACATCCGCCAGGTTCGCACCGGCGGCTTCTAAGAGATGAGATATTTCGCGAGCATGCACGACCCGCCCACTGCCCGCGCGGGAGATTTCGGCGAGCACAACGGCCCGCATCTCGCGCGTCAGCTCCGGATCGAAATCGCGCAACACCGCAACATCGCCCACTGTGATGCGCGATTTCAATATCTCGGCCTTGGGCAGAATGCGAATCGCACCCGCCTGCGCGATCGCGGGCATCCAACACCCAACGAGCAGCGCGATTCCGAAATGTCGAAAACATCCATGTCTTCGTCGCATCATGACGTCTCCGCCGTCTTTCGCTTTCCCCACTGACTACCTAGACGGTTATCTCCTCAACTGGTTAACGACCTGTAGTGATTCATCCGCCGTTTGGATGGCCTGCGAGTTCAACTCAAACGCGCGTTGCGTGCGAATGAGTTCGATCAGCTCGCGTGCCGGATCGACGTTGGATAGTTCCAAGTTGCCTTGCAACACGACACCCGAACCATCGGTGCCGGGGTTGGATTCGATCGGCGGCCCCGATGCGTCGGTCTGCTGAAACAGATTGGCACCGAGTTGCTTTAAGCCTTCTTTGTTCACGAACCGCGCCAACTGAATCTGCCCGGCGTCGGCCTGTTGCGTTTGACCGGCGGGCGTATAGCTCACCAGTCCGGTCTGACTGATCGAGATGTCCTTGGCGTCCGGCGGAATGTTGATGTTCGGCTCGACGCGTGCGCCCGGGATGTTACCCAACACCAAATTGCCATCCGAATTGAGCGTAAAGTTACCGGCGCGCGTAAAGACGGTTTGTTCCTGGCCATCGATAAAGGCCTGCACTTGGAAGAAGCCGTCGCCTTCGATCAACAAATCGAACGTGCCCTGCGTTTGCTCGACGCTGCCTTGCGTGAAGTCCTGTTGCGTACTCGAAAGCTGCACACCGATTCCAACCTGCTTGCCGAGCGGCAAAAATTCATCCAAGCCGTTGCGCTGCCCGGGCAGTTGCAATTGCTTGTAAAGAATGTCTTCGAAGTTCGGTCGCGAGCGCTTGAACGCGACGGTATCGATGTTTGCCAGGTTGTTGGCAATCACCTCCAGCTTGAGGTCCATCGCCCTCATGCCCGTCGCCGCTGTGTACATCGACTGAATACTCATGCGTTCGTCGTCGCCCTAATTCAACAAAGACGTCTGTCTAAGTTCGTTCTCGTTTCCCTTCCGTTCGCTACTAAGCGATACGGCCCACATCGTTCACGAGCCGCCCAAGAGACTCGTCTTGCATCTGAATCATCGATGCGCTCATTTCGTATGCCCGCGCCGCTGTCATCATGTCCACCAACATCGACGTCGGATTGCTACCCGACGCCTCGATGGCGTTTTGTCGCACGCTGGCGTTGGTCAACACGGCACCACCGCCAGGTGCCTCGTACAAATTTTCACCGGCTTTTTCCAACCGCTGCGGATTTTCGAATCGATAAACGCCCAATCGCGCGACATCGATGTTGTTTTGCTGAATGCGACCTTCGCGCGTGATACTGACGGGCGCGTTCGGATCGAGCACAATCGGGTTACCCGCCGCGTCCAGTACCTTGCCGCCGCTGGCGATGTGTTCCAACCCGCCGTTGGGCCGCATCGTGAATCGACCATCGCGCGAGTACCGCGTACCTTGTGCTGTTTGGATCGCAAAGAAGCCTTCATCGAGCAATGCCGTGTCGAGATCGTTACCCGTCGGCACGATGCTGCCCTGCGAGAAGTCGGTGAAGACCTCCGTCGGAAACAAGCCGCCCGTCGCGTTTTCGTATCCTGTCAGTCGCGTCGATGGATTGCCGTCCAGCAGAAATTCGTTGAGCCGCTCGCCAAAGGCGACGCGATCCGGCTTGAAGCCGGGCGTGTCGACTTGCGTCAGGTTGTTGGCAATCACCTCTTGCCGCACCTGTTGGCTCGAAAGCCCATCTGCTGATAGCCACAATCCGTAAATCATTTCGTGCCCGTCGCGTCCTTCGCGTAGTTGGTTTCGCTAAAGTCGTTGTCCGTGCTGCGCGCTTCCAAGTGAAACGCCGCCGCCGCCATCACACATTGGCGAATCCGCGCACCGAGTTGATCCACGCGCGGCAAGCTCTGCGCTTCGTGGGTGGCTGCGTTCGCAGCAAGTTGCTGATGGTCAGCTTCGTTTCGCACGCTATTCGACTCCTCACATGCAATGGCCGTAGAACCGGCGGCGAATTCCATGTGCACTCGGTGTGCCAAAGCGCGTCGAAGCGTCGCTAATTTTTGTATTTGTCGATTTAAGCCGCGATGAATGCGTGACTTACGAAAGATAAGAAAATTTCAAAGCGTGGGTATGGATGTGAGATTGAACACCGGCGAAAGTAGCCGTCGCGCAAGCGTCGCCGCCGCTATTGCAACAATCGCCGATTAGTCGTCGCCGGAAAGATCGGCCTTGGGCGGTTCTTCTTGCTCGAGCCAATCGGGTTTTCGATCGATTCCGTAGCGGCTGACCGGCAGCGCAAAAACGGCACGCCAGACCGCATCATCCGGCCCTGTCGCGCCGATGTAGTACGTTTCGCCGCGTCGCAACGGCCTCGGCCCGCGATCCGGAGGCGTGATTTGCACAAAGCCGCTCGGCAACTCGCCGTATGGAATCACCAAGTCGGCAGCGGGCACACCCGTCGGGTCGCTCGTTTCGATTTCCCAAATCGCTTCGCCCTCGGTCGCGATCGCCAATCCACTCACCAACGTCGGTTGAAAATCGGCGTCCCACCGCGCCGCGCGCAGTGTGAGGATCGGGCGATCATCCTCTAGCGTGATGTCGATTTGATTGGATTGATGACAACCGACCGCGAGCCCGCCTGCGAGCAACGCCAGAACCGGACTGCACGAGAGAATGCGGTACATATAAATAGGATAGGCTGCGGAATTTCCGCTCGAAGGATCGATGCCTCGTTAAGCGTACGGATCGACCGTCGGCAAATCCGCCTCGGGTGCGTATAACTTCAACCGCGCCATCGGCACGATCATCGCTGCCGTGATTGATTTGATCAGCATGCCGGGGATAAACAGCACTGCGCCGTGCCAAATCGCGTCTCCGATCGACAACGCTTCACCCACCCGTGCCAACCAAGCCGTTCCCAACAGCAGAATCAGCATATGGGCACCGACAAACACGGGCAGGCAGCGTAGGAATCGACCGCCCCAACCGCGTTCGCAACACAGTCCGGCCATGTAGGCCGCCGGTAGGAAGCCGATCAGATAACCGCCCGTCGTGCCGAGCAGATACGCCGGTCCGGCACTCCACATGGCGAACACGGGCAAACCGGCCATGCCTTCCAACAAATAGGCAGCCACCGCCAATGTACCGCGCTTGCTACCGAGCGTTCCCGCGACCAGCAACACCGCCAGTGTTTGCAACGTCAGCGGCACCGGCACGCTCGGAATGCGAATCTGTGCGGCAATCGCGATCAACAAACTGCCGCCGACGATCAACAACCCATCGCGTAACACATTCACGGATGCGGAACCCACCTGCGGCTTAGCCGTTGCAGTCTTCATAAACATGCCTCAACCGAAAATTCAGAACTCACATTTGCGACAAGCGGCCACCGAACGGAAGGCCTACCCTCGCAAGAGTTTAGCAACTATATCCCGATTTGATCGGTCGCGAAAGCCACTAAGGTACATCCGCAGTCCGTTCGTCCGCAGCCTCAAACGCGTAGATCACGAGCTCGTTCCCGCCGCAAACGACGTTTGGGTCGGCCACGAAGCTGGTTACACGCGTTAATTCATCCGATTCCGACGCGTCGGAGTACCATTCCGGAAAGATCGCCACCCAGCGGGGTCGATGTTCGCGCAAATATTGCAGCAGCGTTCCTCCCGCTAGGTAATGATCGACAATCTCCGGCTCGACCAGGCCGACGGTATCGAGAATCCGGCGCTCGCCCAAAAAGCCCAACGCACCGATGTCGTTGGTCGCGATCAGGTCGTCGGGTTCGGAGTTCGCGCGAATCCACTTTGCCGCCGCCAGATGCATGTCGGCAATGTTCCTCACCGAAAGCACCGCAATCGCACCGAGCCCGATGGCACCGACCAGCGCCCACGCCGTAGCACGACGCAACTGCTTCGGCAGCGACCACTGCGACCAATTCCACCGACTGCCGGCGGTAAGCGAGCCGGTCAACGGAAACGCCCCCACGACAATCACGATGAACAATGGGCTCAGGTGCGCGAAGTAGCGCTGCCCCTGAAACCAAAGCATCCCCAACGGATCGACAAACGCGCGCAACAGCGGAAAGCCCACGAGCAACAGCATCGCCAGTCGCCGACCCGGCAAGGCCCGATCGATATCGCGCCACAGCGCCTTGGCATTGGCGAGCAAGCCCAACGACAGCGGCAAACAAACCACGCCGAGACAAACGCCAATCAACAGGAGATTCACGATCGGCCACACGACCAGCGCCAACGGAAGAAAATGCCAATTGCCGTGTTTGATAACGGCGGGTACGCCTTCCAACCAATGCGGCTTCAACGCAAAGTGCGCCACGGCCTTCGCATCAAACGTCGACGGCACGTTGTGACCGTCGAGCTGTCGATGGAAATAGACATATGTCGCGAATGTACCGAGCCAAACGGCGACGGCAAACGCGAGTTCGATCCAGCGACCGTTTCGCCAACGACCGGCGGGCCGCAGCAATATCTCCAACCCCAACAGCGGCGCAACGGCTAGGAACTCCGGTCGCATCCACGTGCATAGCGCCAAGACGACCGTCGCAAACAATCGCACCGCCAAGCGCGGCGATCCGTACCACCAAACGCCGACCATGCACAAGCATGCGTAGACCGGCGCTTCCATTCCGGCAAACGCCTGAATCACGGCGGGACTTGCGACGACGGCCAACAATCCCCCGCCCAGCGCCGCCGTGCGTCGGCTCGTCCATTGCAACAATACTTGATAAACCACTGCTGCCGTGAGCAGGCTGAACAAACTCGTGAGTGCAAAACTCGCCCAGCGCCAATCATCAACCAACCGCAAGGCCAGCGACAACAACCACGCAAACCCCGGCGCCGTACAACCCGAACTGGGTGTACCTGCGTTGAAAGACATCTCACCGGCTTCGGCAAGATGTCGTGCGAATTGCAAATGAATAAACGCGTCGTCAAGCGGAAACGTGACTTGCCCAACAACGAAGTATGTGACGGCGTAATAGGCGGCGGCCAGCGCGAAAAACACCAGCGCGATTAAGCCCAAGTCGAGAAAAGTTTCCCGCGTTCGATTCGAAGGCGCCGTGGCGGACAGGGCTACATCTCCTTACGACAGCCAACATCGACGCCGCAGTTATGATCAACAAGAAGGGCTACGCGATTAATTCTGGTTCAACAGCAATCGCGCCAAGCTATATTGCTCTTCATCGGCCGTCGTGAATCCGCTTACACCCATTTGCTCGCAGATCACCGGCTCTTTCTCGACCTGATTCAACAGAAAATCCGCCATCTTCACGGCCAGTGTTCGATTCGTTTGCGGCCCAACAGCAACGACCATTTCGGGCACGATCATCGTCTTTGCCAAAATGCGAAAATCATCCTGCGCCGGTCCCGTGATAAAATTGCCGCCGGTCGCGGGCAATTTCAGAAACTCGATTTCATCCATCACGCCCGCCGAAATCGGAAACACATCGCCGCGTAACACGGGAATCGCCACCTTGGCCGCCGCATCTTTGCCCGCGTATAGCCGACCATCGTAAGCAAGCGGCGGCGGCAGAATTTCGGTCGCCAACTTACTCGCATCGAGCCCTTCGTTTTTCAGCGTCGCCCGCGTGGCATAATCCGTCAGCAAATCACCGCGATAGCCATACGCAAACCGTTTCCCCGCAAGATCGGGAATGCGCGCGATCGACGAATCCTTGCGCGTAATGATGAAAGCCCGTCGCGATGAACGACCACCGGGATTTACGGCAGTCGCCAGCAACTCAAGTTGCGATGCGTTGTCGATTTCGCAAAATTCCTTCGCAGACAAAAACGCGAACTCGATCTCGCCCAGTGCCAATTGCTGACCCAACGCTTCGCCGTCCGGCTGCGCTCGAAATACGACCGGTCGCCCGAACATCGTTTCCAACTTAGGCGCGAGGGCTCGAAACTCCGACGGCGGCCCAAGAAATGCCGCCCGCGTCGAGCCAATATGCACAGCGTCGGTTGCTTTTCCACCGCACCCCACGACACATCCCAACATTGCCAACGTCAGGGCCATCGATGTTCGGGTCATCACTCGCACCGCTCCTTCGCGCGGAAGCCGCGCCAATATCAACTCATCTTGTCGGCAGCGCGTCGCGCGCGATACCGCTCATCCAACAGCATGATATTTCGGCGCGGCAATCTTGCCAGCGGCAAGCGATACGGAAGTTCGCACCGTCCAAATTGAATAGCGGGGACTACAGAGCGTCGAAAGACGCTAGGATTTGATCTTGGCAAAAAAAAAGCACGTCGAGGTAATCCCCCGACGTGCCGGTCATTCAATCCAAATTATCCGAATCTCGGTCGATTCGCCTTACAGCGGCGGGAAGCAGCCCGACGTTTCCTGGCCGGCGGGCGGACCATCGACCTGTTCGCCGAGGGCGTCGAGCATGCGCCATACAACCGATGGCTGGCCGGGCATGATATCCGCAGCAGTCTGTCGAATCAGCACAGCAAAATCGATCGTCGCACCGGGCGAAAACTCAAAGCCCTGCTTGCCGCCGTTTCTGGTGAGATCCAACACAACGCTCGGATTCTCAATGCCGGATTCAAAGCAGCGTGTGCCCTGAATTCGGGTGGAATCGATATCGGGGAAGGGTTCACCCACGATTCCGAAACCGTTCATATCCGTGTATCGGAACGCTGCCTGACTGCATTCCTGAGTCTCAACGTCGCAATCGAACTGAATCGCGTCAGTCGTGAAGACGATGTATTCGGGAACTGGAATGTTTAGATTCGCATCTTCGAATCCGATTTCATTAGGATTCATCGGATCCCCCAACGCGGGGTTATTTGGGATCGGATTTTCGAAACCGAACGGACCGATGGATCCTATTTCCCTAATCAACAACTGGTCGCCTCGATCTAGCGTCAGCTCGACGCAACCCACCGTGGCAGTCGTGCCAATCGGCGAACCGGAGGGAATGAGGACTTCGTAACCACCGGCAGGGCTGGTATAGCGATTCAACACTTCGTTACTGCTCGGCAAGAAACCGGGTAGTCGGCCACGAGCATTTTGCGTATTCCGCGGCGTCACGCAGTCAGCCAAATTGTCGCCGTCCAAATCCATACAGGGCACATCGGCGATATTAAGATTAGCATCCGGCGTACGATCCGCCGAAACGACCATCAGAATTCGATAGGTGACGAAAAGTGCAGGATCGCAATTGAATACGCGAATATCAATTTCGCGTTCATTATCTAAGAGTTCGCAGTAGCAGTTGATCTGATTGCCAACGCCGCCGCCACCTCCTCCGCCGCCACCGCCACCGCCGCCACCGGCGGGATTGATGAGGTTTGAGTTGAATTGCGCTCCTAAAAACGGACTAATGCTCCCGCAACCGACGAGCCCGGCGGCAATCATGCCGACCAGCGCTAACGCGGAAAAGCAAATTGAAGCAGCGACCGATCTCGTCGCATTTGTGTTTTGGTTAACCATTGAGGGACACTTTCAATCCGGGTTTCTGGGTGCCTGCTACGCCGACATATTAGCGAGTGATAACTGTCCAGCATCGCCGCCCTTCAGCGGCGATGCGAGCTCAATCGATTAAAAGTCTGGCGTCTGAACGGTCTGTGCGTTGCCGTCGATCACAAGCCAAACCGTCTGGTTTCGCTGGCTGTTAATCGGATCGTCTTCGCGATCCAAGACACCAAAAACGATGCTACCACCGCGACCGAATTGGAATGGCTGCGTTGTGTCATCCAAGGTCTTGTCTAACAAGAATTGAGGAGCCGAACCAAAGTTTTCGGCACAAACGGTTCCCTGAATACGCGAGGCTTCTGCCGCTAAGCCGACCGGAATACCGCCTGCAGTGACGTAAACAAAGCCGCGCTGCGTGCACAGGTCATTACCCGTGCACACGAAGTTCGGGCTATTGGTGCCGACGACAATCAATTCAGGCAACGGAATTTCGGTCGAGCCATTGTCTTGGCGCGTCAGCATTCGGCTGGGCAACGCTACGTTAGGAAACATGATGTTCGGATCGTTGTTCGCCGGAATGCGGGCCGTGGCACCTTGATTTTCACCAAACTCCATCGTAAGGATGCGCGTGCCGCTATTCAACGATGCCGCCTGACAACCGATATCGGCCGAGTCGCCCGAACCGGGAACGATCGCGTCGCTATAACCGGCATCCAAGTAATCTTGCAATTCCGCATCGCAAACAAAGCCACCTGGACCGGCCGATACGACAAAGGTCAACGAAAAATCGACCGACTGATCGGCGAGATTCTGAATCGTGACTTCGATCGTGCGCGACGATGCCGGTAGATCGCAGACAGATCCCAAGACGTCCGTTTCTTCTTCCTCTTCTTCGTTGGGCGGATTGATCACCGGAGGAGCACCGAGATTCTGCTGGGCATCGACGATGCCCTGATTGAACTGCGCCGCCAGAAACGGGCTAATTGAGCCCGAGCCGCACGCGACCGCAAATGCGGCCAGCGCAGCGAGACAGAGACCGGTGGCAACAACCGTTTGCAAACGAGATTTCATAATAGACAAACTCCTCACAGTGTCGTTATGGTCGCGTCGGCGACAAACGAACCGCAAAAGCGAGGCAGGACCGACAGCAAGTAGCGTCGGCGATTGCTTCCTTAACCCCTCGTGATGACAGTCATCCCAAAAGTGGAAGTGCGATCACTCCCGGGCGGGCAAATTCGATCATCCCCCAACGGACCATCCGACCGAATTTCATTCGATTGTACCCCTGCACAAGTGCCGAAGCAATAATCGAGGCTGCTCCGAAGTAGTTGGATTACTGCCCTTTATGCCCCATTCGGACCATCCAGCCGGTTTTCGTCCGAATACTATGCCCGAATGCCGTGCCTAACGTTGGGTACTAACCCGACAAGTCGAAAATCGGAGCGCAATACTGTGACAAATATGCCCAAACTCCATTATCGCTCGCGATTCCACCGACCTTGGATTCAGCCCTGTCCATCGGTATGATGAGAGTTTGGGTGGCGTTCGCCACGACCCGCCGGCATGGATACTCGCAATGCCGACACCTCGGTCAACACATTTTGCATCTAAGTTTGTGGGGAGGGTGCTCTACCGTGTCGCAACGACAACACCTCAGCGGAACTAATTGCAGGTTCGTTACGCAACTTATCATTGCCGCTATCACTGGCGTGGCCGCATTGTCGACGTTCAAACCCGTGCGGGCCGAGTCGGTTGCGCGCTTGTGGAACGAGCAATTGCTCAGCGCCATCCGCAACGACTTTGCCCGCCCAACCGTCCACGCGCGAAACCTATACCACGTTTCGCTCGCCATGTACGACGCGTGGGCCGCTTACGACAACAAGGCGGCGACCTTCATCACCAATGAGCGACCGTTTACGTTTTTCGTACAACCCGCGCGCGAAGAGGCCCTTAGTTACGCAGCCTTCCGCATACTCAAAGCTCGCTTCGCTTCCTCGCCAGGAGCGGATGAAACCATGCCCGCCCTTGACGCGCTTATGACCGATCTCGGTTACGACCCCGATTACGAAGGCACCGTTGGCGACACGCCCCGCGCATTCGGCAATCGCATTGCAGCACAGATACTTGCCTTCGGCTTCAACGATAATTCAAACGAGTTTGCTGGATACGCCAACCTCGTCTATCAACCCGTCAATCCGCCTATCTTGCCTGACTTTCCCGGCAATCCGGACCTCATCGACTTCAATCGTTGGCAGCCGATTGCGTTGGAATTCGCCATCGACCAATCGGGCAACCCGATTCCCGGCGGGACGGCACCTTTCCTGAGCCCCGAGTGGGGCATTGTTACGCCCTTCGCACTGACGGAAGACGTCTTAACGGTTCACCATCGGGATAACTTTGATTGGTGGGTCTATCACGATCCGGGCCCGCCGCCGCTCTTGGGTGGTGCAAACGAGGAATATTACAAGTGGGGTTTTGAAATGGTCGCCATCTGGAGCGGTCATCTCGACGCGACCGACCCAACGGAAATCGATATCTCACCGGCCAGCCTCGGTAACACAGGCCTGCCTAACCCTGCGAATTACGAACAATTCTACGACTTCTTCAACGGTGGCGACGCGAGCATGGGCCACCCGGTCAACCCCGCAACCGGCCAGCCGTATCCGCCGAATATCGTGCGCCGCGGTGACTATGCCCGCATTCTCGCCGAGTTTTGGGCTGACGGTCCCGATTCGGAAACGCCGCCCGGCCACTGGTTCACCATTGCCAACGGCGTTTTCGATCACCCGCAATTTCAGCGACGCTTTATGGGCCAGGGCCCCGTACTTAGCGAACTCGAATGGGATGTTAAGGCCTATCTCGCGCTGGGCGGCGCGATGCACGACTGTGCGATCTCGGCTTGGGGTATCAAGGGCTGGTACGACTATTTGCGGCCCGTCTCCGCGATTCGCTATATGGCAGATCAGGGCCAGTCGAGCCATCCCGGCGAACCCTCCTACAACCCCAACGGTCGCGGCATCACGCTGCACCCCGGGTACATCGAAGTCGTCACCGCTGACAGCACGATGCCCGGCGAGCGACACGAACACCTCGCCGGCGAAGAAGGCAAGATCGCTCTCAAAGCTTGGCGTGGCCCCGATTTCATCACAAACCCGGAAACCGATGTTGCGGGTGCAGGCTGGATTCTCGCCGAAAACTGGTGGCCCTATCAGCGACCGACCTTCGTGTCCCCGCCATTTGCAGGTTACGTCTCTGGACACAGCACCTACAGCCGCGCTGCTGCCGAACTGATGACGCTTTTAACCGGCAGCCCGTTCTTCCCCGGCGGTGTGGGTGAATTTGTCTGCCCGGTCAATGAGTTCCTTGTCTTCGAAGAAGGGCCCAGCGAAACCATCACGCTCCAGTGGGCCACGTATCGCGATGCGTCCGACCAAACGAGCTTGTCGCGCATTTGGGGCGGTATTCACCCGCCGTGCGACGACCTGCCCGGTCGCGTCATCGGTGCCAAAATCGGCCCGGCGGCGTTCTCAAAGGCGTTCCAAGCATTTGAAGGAATCCAGTTGCTGGGCGACGTAAACTGCGACGACGCCCTCACCCTCGCCGACGCCAATGCCATCGTGAACGTGCTGCTGGGGTCCGACACAACACCCTGCCACATGGCCGCCGCCGACATTGATATCAACGGCTTCCGCGACAGTCGCGACATCAAAAAGCTGGTCGAACTGCTCCTGCAGTAAGCCGTTATTCTTCTAAGAAAAGAAGCAACAACCGCCCGTTTCGGTCAATCCGACGGGCGGTTGTCATTTGCACGACCCGTCATTCGCCCGTTAACTTTGGGAATTAGCAATTAACCGCAACTATTAGCCCGAACATCTGTGAGGCCATCCGTGTCGACAAATACTCATCCACTTCGCCCTCTACGTTGGGTATCTTCCAATGACTTCACCGGCCTCGAACTCATCGATCAAACCCAGTTGCCCAACGACGTAACGCACTTGCATTGCGATACGGTCGAGAGCGTTTGGCATGCCATCAAACGCCTGTCCGTTCGCGGTGCACCGGCGATCGGCGTCGCCGCAGCCTATGGCGTGATTGTCGCGCTGAACGAAACCGGCGCCGTCACCGACTGGCGGGCGACGGTCGACAAAGCCTGTGATTACCTAGCGACCAGTCGCCCAACGGCAGTGAACCTCTTTTGGGCACTCGACCGTATGCGCGCCAAAGCTGCGGGTTTAGGCGAACTCGATTTCGACGCCGCGCGCGACGCGTTGTTGGCCGAGGCCCATGCCATTCGCGATGAAGACGCCGCCATGTGCGCTGCCATAGGCAATGCGGGCAAACACCTGATCCCTGAAGGCGGCGGCGTGCTGACGCATTGCAACGCCGGCGCATTGGCCACCAGCGAACGCGGTACGGCGCTTTCGGTGATGTACGCCGCCCACGAAGACGGCAAGCAATTCACCGTCTATGCCGACGAAACGCGACCGCTTCTGCAAGGCGCGCGCCTGACCACTTGGGAACTGATGCAATCCGGCGTGGATACCGTGCTGATTTGTGACAACATGGCGGCCGTCGTGATGCGCGAGAAGAAGGTGCATGTGGTCGTGACGGGGGCGGATCGGATCGCAGCCAATGGCGACGCGGCCAACAAAATCGGAACTTATGGCGTGGCCCTGTTGGCCAAGGCCCACGGAATTCCGTTCTACATTGCGGCCCCCAGCTCGACGTTCGATCTGAGCCTCGCCTCTGGCGATGAGATTCCGATCGAGGAGCGGGAAGCCGACGAAATTCGGGCCTTCGGCGCGCGACCGACAGCCCCGGATGGTGTGCGGGTCTATAACCCAGCCTTTGACGTCACGCCGGCAGAGCTGATCGCCGGAATCATTACGGAAAAAGGCCTAATCTCACCGGTTTCTGAGGCAAAAATCGGCGAAACACTGGCGTCGGCGGGGGCGAGGTCGCCAGTGGTACCCGCCTAAATTGCCAGCGTCCGGGAACAGAGGCCGCGGAACGCGATCTTTTTGATCGCCCCGCCCCGACCCTTGATTGCACCACCGCCATCCGGATAAACTAATCTAACGTTCGGCGAAAAGCCGACCTCGCCTAACCATCCCACCTATGCATCCCGCGATTGGGACGACGTTTGGAGGAACATTACGTGATGAAGAAGAGCAAGAAACGCGCCAAGCTCGCAACCTACCTGACGATGGGTGCGATGGTGTTTCAGTTTGGGCAGGCGTGTACGATTTTCAACAGCGTTGCCACCGCTGGTGTTGCCAGCAGCGGCTTCCTGATCGATGACAACGGCTTTTTCCTCGGGCTACTCAATGTCTGCGGCACGCCGAATATTCAAGCTTCCGTCAACGGCGTTGCCGTCGGTCCAGTGATGAATAACGAAGACGACCTGTTTGTCGGTTGCCCGGTCACGTTTGTTGACCAAGCCGACGTGGGCGATGGCGATGACGGTGGCGATGACGTGGACCCATAGTCGTCGATAGCGGCAACCGTCGATAAGAACAAAAAGGATTACAACGACGCTCGCAACAAAGGCGCCTCGTAAAAGGATAGATAGATGAAAAAGAACCCTCGAAAGATGAAACGGCTTGCGACGATGGCCAGCCTCTGCGTTGCAGGCGGTACCCTCATGCAAGGCAACTGCTTTAATGCAGTTGCGTCGCTGCCGATTTGTGGCGGCATTTTGACATTCTGCACGCCCAACGATCAGCTTAACGTGCTGTTTCCGTTGCTGACGACGCCGGACTTCGATGCGGATCCGAGCTGCACCATTCCGCTTGGTTGTGGAGGTGGAATGAACTCCGGCAATGGTCAGTTCTTTGATCCGGATGGTGCCCGTCCACCCGGCGGTCAGACGCCTGATCAACCCGAGGACGACCAGCAAGGCATCGGTGGCGGCGGCGGTGGTGGCGGCGGCGGTATCTAATCGCCGAACTCATCATTGCATATCGCAACAATTGAATGACTAACGACGTGCGTATCGCGATTGCGGTACGCATTTTTTTTGCCGCCTTGTTAAAGGTAACGCGTTCAGGGGCTCTGCAAAAACCAGACCAACAACCTGCACGCGCGCTACGCCTTCGCCGTCAGCCCGCGCAACCCGTGTTCATGTCGAATCTGATTGACGGCAGCCAACACCTTCGGCTCGTCCGTCAAAAACCGCGACAGTTGCCCGCTCGAAAGACCCAACGCTTCTGCGGTTCCACGCAACTGACCGCGATAGGCCGCGATGACGTCGAGGATCTCGGCGGCCAGCAAGCCGAATTCACTGTTCTTGCTGGATATTCGAAAGCGACCGCTGCGATCGCAGTATTCCGCCACGCGCGCGGCAATCGGCTTCACATCATCAACCTGCACGCGTAATGACAGCGCGCAAGTCAACCGCAACCGACGAAGCGCCCGCGCCTTGTTCTCGTGTTGCGAGCGGCTTTCTTCGCTGATCACCATCAACCCAGTGGGCTGATGTCGCAGTCTAATTGCCGAGCTGGTCTTGTTGCGCTTCTGTCCGCCCGGCCCGCTCGCACGGTACGCATCGACGGCACAGACCTTGAGCAAGTCCTCGTCGCTGGCGGTTAACAATGCATTCCGTTCTTCGGCCGTCATGACGTTGAGCCTACCTCTTCACGTTTGCGACGACACGTCGCGTTGTAACTTCCATTGGCCTTATCATACGCAGCGATGCACATTCTCGCGCTTAACCCGTTTCACGGTGGCTCGCATAAGGCGTTTCTGGATGGCTGGGTCGCTAATAGCAACCGTCACGATTGGACCTGCCTGACGCTGCCCGACCGTCATTGGAAATGGCGCATGCGTCACGGCGCATTCACCTTTGCGCAGCAGCTTCGCGAGCAGCCGCCCGAGCGCCCGGTCGATCTGATATTCACCACTGACATGATGGATGTGGCGGCATTGCGCGGTTTATTACCCGCATCTTATCGAGACGTGCCGATCCTATGTTACTTCCACGAGAACCAATTGACCTATCCGTGGCAGGACGAGCGCGAACGGGACCATCATTTCGCGTACACCAATATCCAAAGCGCCCTCGCGGCCGACGCGGTTTGGTTTAACTCCAAGTTTCATCGCGACGATTTCTTCGATGCGGCCGAAGCTTTTTTGCGGCGAATGCCTGACTTTGCGCCTGTTGAACATCTCAAACACGTTCGCGAAAACGCATCCGTTCAATACCCAGGCGTTTGGACAGCTGACGAATTTCGCCCTCCGTGTGAGAACGACAGCCGGCTTCACGTCGTGTGGGCTGCTCGCTGGGAACACGACAAAAACCCGGAAGCCTTCTTTGACGCCTTACGCATCCTAAAATCCGAAAGCGTACCGTTCACCATCAGCGTTGTCGGTCAACAATTCGAACGTACGCCGTCGTGCTTTAGTGAAGCACAGCACGAGTTTGCAAGCGAAATTTGCCATTGGGGCTTCTTACGCAAGGACGAATACCTCGCGCTTTTGCTAAAGGCGGACTGCATTGTGTCGACGGCAATTCACGAGTTCTTCGGTATCGCCGTCGTCGAAGCGATGAGCGCGGGCTGTGTTCCCGTCTTACCAAATCGCCTGTCCTATCCGGAGTTGATCTGGAACGATCCGCAACACTTTGATCGCTGCCTTTATGACGGCACCGTAGAAGATTTGGCGCGAAAGTTAACCAACTTGGCGAAACTGCGTCGCGAGGAGTCCGATGAATTCGGGACACTCGTTAAACAAACGCGTATTAGGCCAAGCAAGTTCGATTGGTGGCGGCGTGCGGTAATAATGGACGCGAGGGTCTACAATTTCGTGACGGATCACCAATCACGCTCGCGCGCGAACCATTAACTCAACTTCAACGGCAGCATCAAGCGGCAATTCGTTAACGCCCACGGCTGCCCGCACATGTCGGCCCGCATCACCGAAGATTTCCACCAACACATCGCTGGCGCCGTTGGCTACTTTGGGCTGATCGGTAAAGCCCGGCGCGCTGTTCACGAATACACCCACGCGCACGACTTGTTCGATACTATCGATGCCGCCCGCGTGTTCTGCTGCGATAGCCAAACCCGCCAAGACGCACCGTCGCGCAGCTTGCTGCGCCGCTTCCAACGTCGCATCGCTACCGACCTTACCCGTCAACGTCAGCTTACCATCTTCCAACGGGATCTGACCACTCACCAAGATGAGATCGCCCGTACGAATGCCGGGCACGTACGACCCGACCGGCGACGGCGGTGTGGGCAACGCAATTCTTAACTTCGTTAGCACTTCGGAGGGTTTCACGTTCTAAGTCTCGCTTTCGGTCGGTTCATCTGTGTCGGTGGTCGACATTGACGCCACTTCGGTATCGTCTTCATCTGTTTCAGTCGACTCCGAAATCGGGACCGGCAGCTCCTCGTCTTCGTCACCCAGCACCGCATCGGCAAACGCATCGCCCCACTCGGCACCGACACGAATCGGTTCGGACGAGAGTAACTCGACATCGATTTGATCGAACGGATTTTCCTGCTTCACTTTCACGCGATGCTGCCGCATCAATTCGAGCAAGGCCAAGAACAGACCGACCATCTCGGGACGACGGCGCCCCTCGAAAATTCTATCAAACCGAATCGTGCCGCCTTCGCGACCGATGCGATCGAGAATGTCGTCGGCATGCAGAGAAATAGGCGTATCATCGAACACCACGTCGTGCGTGGCGGCGTTGGCGCCGATCGACTGCATCACCTTGTTAAAGGCGCGCACCAAATCCCAAATTTGTACGTCTTCGATATCGACTTCGCTGGGCGCGTCGGGCTTGAGCTTCGCCGGCGAACGCGGCCATTTTTCCGACTGTTGATCGGCACGTTCCGACAAGATCACTGACGCGTCTTTGAAACGCTTGTACTCGAGCAGTTGCCGAACCAGCTCAAGCCGCGGATCGCCGAAATCTTCCTCTTCCTCTTCTTCCATCTCGGGCCGCGGCAGGAGCATTTTCGATTTCAGCTCCATCAACACCGTCACCATGATCAGGAACTCACCGGCGACGTTCGGGTCGATGTCCTGCAACATCTCGACATATAAGACGTATTGCCGGGCAACTTCTGCGACCGGTATGTCGTATATATCGATCTCATCGCGGCGGATCAGATATAGCAACAGGCCTAGCGGCCCCGAATACGAGTCGGTTTTTACGCGATAGTCATCCATCGCCACCCATTTTACCGGTCGCAGAGGCATGATGCGAGTGCGAGACATGCATCACGCCAAATCGGTCACGGCGAAAGCAAGATGACCGTTTTGATCAACAGGTACCGCTAGTCACCCGATTAAACAAGGATGCACTCTAATTATCCGGTGTCCGAATTTGGGCATCGCGTAAGGCGATCTGCAAAGTTCTGTATAAGTCTTGGGCCCGAGGATCGCATAGAAGGAGAATATCATGGTTGGGCTGATACACACTATTCTGTTCAACATGGTCGACCAACTTGCCGGCCACGAAAAGACTCGAAAAATTCGCGAGGCTGCGGGCGTCGCCTCCGACGCCGAATTCCGCATCGATGAAAACTACGACGACGCAGAGTTTCGAAATGTGCTTGCCGCTGCGCGCGAGCAACTCGGCCTTACTCAGCAGCAGGCCGAAGCCGCTTTTGCGAAAGCCTTCTACGAAGACAGCAAGGAACGCTGGCCGACGTGGTTTGCTATTTCAAAGAGCGGCCGCGATTTCCTCAAACGTCAACCGAGCATCCATAACGGTTTCGCCACCGGCGTTTCCGACCCGGAAGCGCGGCCCATCATTCGAGACAAATTTCGACTCGAAGAACGCGACGACCGCCTGATCGTTCACTATCGCTCGCCTAACAAACTTTGCGGCGTTTACGTTGAACTCGCCAAGCTCGTGCTCGCGCACTACAACGAAACCGCCGACATCGAACACGTCAGTTGCCAAAACAACGGCGATGATGCCTGCGAAATCCACGTCATCTGGAATTGAGATCGATATCGAACATGAGCGACCGCGCACCTAAAAACTCGAGTGATTCACTTCGGACCGCAATCGAATCCGTTGCGAATCAGTTGTGCGCGGCCGTCGATGGGAAATTTGATTTTCGCGTCAAAGTTTCCTCTCCCGACCCTTCGATCGAAAAACTGCAAATGCTAATCAATTTCGTGCTCGACGCGGCGCGCCGCTCCATTGTGCAGCAGCAAATCCTCAACGACGAATTGCGCGTCGCGATGCTGCAATTGGAACTCAGTTGCGAAAAGGCCGAAGCTGCCAATCAAGCCAAGAGCGACTTCTTGGCAAACATGAGTCACGAACTGCGCACCCCGCTCACTGCCATCCTCGGCTTTACCGACGTCCTAAACGAATCGGCAAATGACGATCAACGAGAAACGCTCGATATCATCCATCGCAACGGCACGCAACTACTCTTTATCGTCAATGATGTACTCGATCTGGCTAAGGTCGAAATGGGAACCGTTCATCTGACGTCCGGCGAATTTGAGATCGCGCCATTCCTGTCGGATATCACGGAGGTGTTTGCCGTTCAGGCCCAAAGGAAAGACATCGACCTTACCTTCTATACCCGAACGAGCATTCCTAAAACCATTTCGACAGACATGTTGCGCGTCCGTCAGATCATGACGAATCTGATCGGTAACGCTATTAAGTTTACAGCGAAGGGTTGGGTTCGCGTGCAGGCGTCGTTCAATCCGGCACCCGAAAACTTTCTGCAGATCGACGTCATCGATAATGGCGTGGGAATGCCGTCTAATGCCGGCGACCATATCTTTGAGCCGTTCTCACAAGTTGACGGCTCCGTTACACGCGAGTTTGGAGGTGCCGGGCTCGGATTAACGATCAGCCGAAGATTCGCTCGCCTGTTGGGCGGCGATGTGGAGTTGGTCAGCACCAAGCGGGATATGGGGTCGCACTTTCGGTTGCGCCTGCCATGTCAGGTGACTAGCAGCACCGAATTCGTCGAAGTCCACTGCGGAGAATCACAAGACGCAACACGCCAAGGATCTCCGGCTCCAAACTCGGAGATTAAGCCGCTCTCTAATTTGGCCGTCTTGCTAGTCGAAGACGGCATCGACAATCAGCGCTTAATCAAACACATTCTGGCCAAGCAAGGCGCAGAGGTGACCACTGCTGACAACGGTCAACTGGCCATTGAAGCGTTTCAGAAGGCGCTGGCGAGCGACAGTCCGTTCAACTTGGTATTGATGGACATGCAGATGCCGGTGATGGACGGTTATACAGCAACACGTGTGCTGCGAGATATGGGCTTCCAAACCCCGATCATTGCACTTACCGCACATGCGATGACCGGCGATCGCGAGAAATGTCTCAACGTGGGATGCACCGACTATGCGACCAAGCCGATCGACCCGAAGAAACTGGTCGAACTGATCGTTACGACAGCCATGCCCCAAAGCGCGACGACTTTAACATAGATACAGTCAACGACGCGCAATCTGTCGCATCTACTACATCCCCCACTACCGCCCAGTCACGATCCCACACGCTTTGCGAACGTCTTCCATCAACGGTTGCGCGATCGCCCGCGCTCGTTTGCCGCCGGCCTGCAAGATGTCTTCGACCGTATCTGGATCGTTAGCCAATTCCGCCCGCTTATCGCGTGCCGCCGCAAATCGCTCTTCGAAAAGTTCGTGCACGCGCTTTTTGGCGTCGCCATAGCCCATGCCACCGGCCTTGTAACGCTCGCGCCATTCTGCCACCTCTGTCGGCTCGGCAAACAGGCGCAGCAACGCAAAGACATTACACGTGTCGGGATTCTTCGGATCTTCAACCGGCGTCGAATCCGTTTTGATCGACATGATGCGCTTCTTGGTTTGTTTGGGCGTATCGAAGAGGTCGATCGTGTTACCGTAGCTCTTGCTCATCTTCTCGCCGTCGAGCCCGGGCACCACGGCTGCTTCGTTCAGCATCGCTTCGGGGATGGTGAAAACGTCACACTTGTACGTCGTGTGAAAATAGCCCGCCATATCCGCCGTCATTTCGATGTGTTGCACCTGATCCTTACCAACCGGCACCAGGTGACTACGCACGATCAGAATGTCGGCCGCTTGCAAGATCGGATAGGTGTATAGCCCCATATTCGGGACCAAACCCTTGGCGACCTTATCCTTATAACTCACGGCGCGATCCATCAGCCCCTTGCCGGTGACGGTCGACAAAATCCACGACAGCTCGGTGACTTCCGGCACATCGCTCTGCCGGTACAGGCACGCCTGCTGTGGATCGAGGCCCAACGCCAAATAATCGAGCGCCACATCGATCGTGAGCTGGCGCAGATATTCGGCGTCGTTGATTGTCGTCAGCGCGTGATAATTCGCGATGAAGATATAACTTTCGTAATCCGACTGGCCGCCGATGTGTTGCGACATGGCACCGAAGTAATTGCCGAGATGCAACTTGCCGGACGGTTGAACACCACTAAGTACGCGTTTTTTCATCGTTGTTGATTCCATGAGGTAAGGCACCTTCGTTGCCGAAATGTCGTCGCGCTAAGACGTTAGTACTTCTGGTATTTGCCCCGTCCTGATAATATGAAAACTTGCCAAAAAGAACTGGAAGTCAAACCCCAAGGCCGTCATCGTGGTATCCATCATGTAGTTAAAGATAGGAAAAATGAACTGAGGCGCGAAGAAAAATAAACCAAACAACATCATCAGGAAAATAGTGCTATTGCGACGCATCGTCTCGCGGGCCTGCGGATCAAACTGATGTTCGATAATGCCAAACCCATCCAATGGAGGAATCGGAATCAGGTTTAAGAATACCGCGAACAGGTTTAAATAAGCCATCGCCGCGATGAACCAAACCCAAGTTGGCTGATTGGCAGGATTGGGATCGATCAGTCCGAACACCGGATGCAAAATCGCCGCGAACAATAAGAACAGGATGAAATTACTGGCCGGGCCTGCGGCACTGACGAGCTTTTCCCACTTTTCGTTTCGCAACAGCGATCGATCCACCGGCACCGACGCCCCGGGCAACGGAAATCCGCCCATCAGCAAGACGACCGCCGGAATCAGCAAACTCATCACCGGGTCGATGAATTTCGTCGGATCGAGCGACAGATACCCGCGCTCGCGCATCGACTTATCGCCACCAAAATAAGCCACCAACGCATGGCTGAATTCGTGAATCGTGACGCAGACAATCCAAGCGAGCAGCACCGCAATCAGCATGGGCGAGAAGTTTGCCATCGCCAATATGAATGGAAGCTCATTATTCATTCTGGCGAATTCCCGCGATCAGATGGCCCTGCGTTCATACCCGCGCCCTGACGCCCCATTTCCAATAACCGATTTCGTGCCCGAGCTATCATCTTATCCGAAGCCTAGTCCGCCGCCCGAACCTGTCAAACCAATGGCCAGTTCCCCCGTGCGTCCGGTATCAGCAAGCCAATCCGTCGGCGGCAGCGATTCGAATTGTATGCTTAAATTGGTAAAACGGGGCTACGTGGGTACGGCTCTGAGCCGCCTGCCGTTTTACCGCCATAGCACATCTGAGCGCTCTGGCCTTCTGGCGGATCACATTCCATTTAGACAACTCAATAACCTAACTGAATTGTCGAAAGGAAGTGATTGCCATGAACCGCGCGCACAAACTGCATCTCATTTTTGCCATTAGTATCTCTTTACTATTCCCAAGCATTGGCATCGCGCAAGGTCACCTAAAAGCCTACGTGCAGCCCAATGGCGCACCGGCATCTCCCGGTCGCACGTTTGAAGAAGACGTCAACTCGATGCCGTGGCTCCACTCGATCGTGACCGAAGACTTCGACGACGCCACCTTCTTTCCGCCCGGCGCAACCGTGCCGGAGATCACGTACATGGACGGCAACGTCTCCATGACGATTGATACCGATAGGGTCGATGGCATGCCTTATGTGTTTCGATCGACCTTTTACTTCGCCTATCCCAATGCCGTCGACTATCAGGCACTGGTGATGGGATCGACCACCGCGACGATCTCGATCTCGTCGGATTCCGCACAAGTTGGGGGCGTAAGCTTTTGGATATTCGACGACGGCAGCGCTCGCGATTCGGCTTACTTTATTCAGGCGACCAACCGCCGAGGCCGCACAATCGAAACCGTACTAGAAAGTAGTGCCGACCGAGTTAACGGTTACCAAATGGAAGGCTTCGTCGGCATCAGCTCAAGAGCCGGGTTGCAATCCATCAGCATTACGCCCTTTAACCCCGAGACGGGTGAGTTTTGGTCCGACATCTTCGAAATCGATTCGTTGTCGGTCGCGTTGATTGATCGGATCCAGCCGAACCGGACCATCAATATTTCGATGCCCCAAACGGACGATGATGAAGTGGTCGAGGATGATGAGGATGAATCCGACGAGATCGATGATTTGCCACCTGCCCGCCGTTGCCGCGGTTGGTCGCGCGACCACAGTAACGATCGACGCAATCATCGTTGGCATCGACGCAATCGCAATCGAATCGATCAAGAGCGCGCACGTCGTTCCGAAGAACGCGAACGACGATGTCGACGGCGGAATCGGGATTAGGGACTAATCAACAAATCCCCCTCCCTTGCAGGGAGGGTTTAGGGGAGGGTTGCTTTACTAAGTGATCTTCGAACGATCGAAAGACTCTAAGGACTGGCCATTTTCCACTTCCCAGCTGGTAAAAAACTCACGACCACCCAAAATGCCTACTTCGCCGGAACAGATTCTTTTAGAACTCAACGATCCGATTCAACCCGGCCATCGACCAAATGGACGATCCTCCCTGCCTCGGCGGCCAAATCGCGATCGTGCGTGACCATCACAATCGTTTGACCATCTCCATTTAACTCTTTGAGCAAATCAAAAATCGATCGACCGGTCTTGCCGTCGAGATTTCCAGTCGGCTCATCGGCAAAGAGCAACGTCGGCTGATTCATTAGTGCCCGCGCGATCGACACGCGCTGACGCTCACCGCCCGAAAGTTCGTTCGGTCGATGCCGCATGCGCTCTTTCAGGCCCACGCGCTCCAACAGCGCCCGCGCCCGATCGGAGGCTGCCGCGCGAATGCCCATCCACGCGCTGGTCGTCGCGCCGACCAGCTTTGGCATCATCACGTTTTCCAGCACATCAAACTCAGGCAGTAAATGATAAAACTGAAAGACAAAACCGAAGCGCATGTTGCGCAATTCGTTACGCCGCGCTTCAAACGCCGGGTCGCCGCTGCCTTTCTTATCCGACGCCCGCGCAGGTTGAGACGATTGCGCGATCGCCTGCTGCACCGCTTCAGGGCGCGGAATCATGCGTTGACCTTCGGGCTCGAAGATCGGCGCGTCGTCGACAAACACTTGCCCGCGCTGCGGCACGTCGAGACCGCTCAACACGTGTAGCAACGTGCTCTTACCGCTACCGCTCGCACCCGTGATCGCCACCAACTCGCCGGCACGAATCGACACAGTCACGCCCTTGAGCACCGGCAGCTCGGTGCGGCCGAGGTAGTACTCCTTGAACAAGCCGTCGCCGCGCACGACCGTCGCCGAACTGGTCATCGTGTTACTCATAGCGCAGCGACTCCACCGGCCAAGTGCGTCCGGCCTTAATCGCGGGCACCGCCGCACCGATCACCGACGCCATAATCGCCCCCAAGCAAATGCGCCACACGTCGAACCACTTCCACGTGCTGGGGATTTGATCGAACGAATACGTCTCAGGGCTCCACACGCGCAGGCCAGGGTCGATCTGCGCCAGGAACGACTGCACGTCATTGATATGCGTCACAAAATTGGTGCCAAGAATCGTGCCGAAGATGCTACCCACCAATCCGATCGCCGCGCCATATACGAGGAAAATCGCGGTGATGCCTTCGGCACTACCACCCACGCTTTTCAATATGCCCACGTCGCGCGTCTTCTCCTGCACGATCATGTAGAAGATGCACAAGATCAGAAAGATCGCTACCACGCTGATCACGCCGAACATGATCAGCACCAAGCCTTCTTCCTTCTGAATCGCCGAAATAAACGAGCGCTGCATCTCTTCCCACGTGCTGATATCGACGTTGTCGAGCTGGCGGTATTCGATCTCATCGGCTGGCACGCGCCGCGCGACGCGCGCAAAGGCCTCCATGATGATCGGCTTCAACCGCGCCAAGTCCTCGCGCGTTTCGCCGAAGCCATCCGTCAGCTTAATCTGTATCTGACTACAGCGCGGGCTGCTCATCGTGTCATCGACGCGCTGCTGCGCGCCCATCTGCAACAGCTCTTGCGCAATCGCGAAGTCGATATAGACCGTTTTGCTGTCGATGTTATGAATGCCCGTCCGCACATCATCGACGTAACGGAACAACGGCTTCGGCGGCGGTTCGTTCAACACATCACCGCCGCGCGTTAACGGCAGCAGCGTGATAAAGCACGGCTCGCCAATGGAGTATGCGTTATTGCGCGCATATTCGCCCGATGCCAAGCGCCGCAGGATCACGTCGCGACCGATGATCACGCCGGGATATTCCTTACCTTCGTAGCCCGGCTTCAAATCCGTCGCCGACGAGACATCGAATACGCCCGGCCCTGGGAAAAACATCTCGCGCTCGGACCGAGCAAAGCGCCGCTGCGTCTCGTCGCGTTTCTCTTCTGACAATGACGCGAGATACGTCTGCTCGAAATGCTCGTCCATCTTGCCGGGCAATACGACCTTGCCGTTTTCACTAAGCCCATAAACGGGCCGCCCGCGTTTGTCGGCAAGCGACGTATCGCCGTAACGATTGTCGTAGAACAAGTCCGTGCCGAACTCATTCACCTTACGGTATTCGTCCAGCTTGATACCGCGAATGGCCACGGCACGGGTTTTTTTCGAGACTGGAAATTGAATCAGCCCGTAGCTATGAATCAGCGGCGTCGCCTCGGCCACCAACGGCTTGCCGGTCCGTTCGTCAGTAAGCGATTTCAATTCGACGATGAACTCTTCGTAGTACGGGAAGCCCGACAGCGCCCCATCGACGACGAAGTCGCCCAACAACCCGTGCGCTCGTTCGCGGATGCTATCGACAAAGCCGCCCATCACGCTCTTGACGATGATCATCATCGCCACGCACAGCGTGACTGCCCCCACGCTAAAAAACGCGATGCGTTTACGCTGTAACAATCGCGACGCTAAGAAAGCAATGTAATACCGCGGCCAGCCGACGAAGGGGGCCAGCCGCGCGCCCATCCAAAACGTGAACGTGGCAATGCCCAGAATCACCAACCACAGCGCGGCGTTGGTAATCGCCCAGTGCGGTCGCACCCAGGCTTCGTGAATAAACGGATCGTTGACCCACAGTAGCGGCGAGCCGATCTTGAATAGCCAATTGGGCGCGTTGGTCACGATGAAGTTGTTTTCTTCGTGCGCGCCGAAGTTGAAGAATTCGATATGTGTCGTCGGCTGCCACGACACGAGGTAGTAG
>JAUIHO010000238.1 GCA_030432035.1 Phycisphaerae bacterium | reverse complement strand
GTTGGTGAAGGTGTTTTGGCTCCGCGCCAATTTGTAAGTAATTCGTCACCGATCGGTGTGTCTGCTTTGTCGCACAAATGCCGAGCCGAGACGGTACCCTCGCAATGATTAATAAGGGATGGTATCCATGCGTTGTAAAAATTATTTGTTCGCTTCGTTTGCACTGCTCGCCTCGTTGACCGTTCTGACGGGTAGCAACTGCGTCTCCTTCGGGTTCGGCCCTTCGGGTTTTCCCATCGGCGGCGGTGGCGTCATCATCGACGATGACTTCGGTCCGCCGATTCTCGTGACGGTCATCAACAACACACCGTTCGAAGTCGATCCCGGCATCGAAGCGGAAGACATCGATTTCGGCGTGCAGTTTGTCGACTTCGGCGTGACGTTGCCGGGTGATATTTTGACTGCCGAACTGTTTTGCGAAGAGGCCATCACGCTGACGAGTACCGACGCGATTCAGTTCGGCGTGTTCGGAGACACGATTCTCGAACCGCTACCGATCTTTGAATTGGACTTCGATTACTTCTGCGGCGAAGAGGTAACGTTTGAGTTTGTCGGCAGCGGGCCATCGTTCGACGTGTTTGTCGATGCCGATGGGTTCCAGCTTTATTAAGCGAAAAGCGTTCTTGTTCGGTGAGGGAGAGCTTTTTCGTTACATCAAAATGTGATAACGACCAACTCACCGAGGGTTAGGCTAGCCACGTTTCATTGGCCACAGTCAAGATTGCTTAAAACCGAATTGTTAATAAGGCACTCCGAAACGCACTAAATTGAAGAGGGATCGAGCCAAGCGGCTCGATCCCTCTTTTTTTATCAACTTGACGTATCAGCGTAATTTTTTGATCACCAATTTACCCGTTCGCCCATTCTCAGCGGCGGCGGCGGATCATTGCCAAACATCCAAGCCCGAGCACGCTAAGGGTTGAAGGTTCGGGAACATTTACGATGTCAAAAAATGTTCCTCCATATGAGCCAATGTTCGCGCCGTTGGTGCCCGCTCCGCCATCGCCAAAGACAACTGGATCGACACCCACGCCGGAGAGAGTTGCCCAAGTGTTAGCACCAATGAATCCGTCGACTTCGAGATAGCCGACAGCATCATCAGTCCAGTCGATTAAGAACGAAATGGTACCGAGCGTTTGATTGTCGCCGGTGGGAAGGCCAACAAGAAAGTCACCCGTACCAAACGCCGTGAGAATGTTCCCGGGACCAAATCCCTCGATCTGGTTTGCGCCCGGACCGGCGGTCGGACCAGGAAGGACGGACTTCGCTTCGGTTACGCGAATAGAATCGGAACCGGTGACGAGGTTGGTGTTTGTCGTTGCTAGCACTCCCTGTTCGTCAGTGATGTTGGCCTTCAGATCCACGGTGATCGTGATAATCCCGCTTGTCGCTCCTAACTGCGCCCGGTTACCAGGCGACCCATTTTGATACACAAAAAATGGTCCGGCTGAGTTGTGGGCTTCGACAATCTCCATCCAAACAGTCGCGCCTGCCTCAGAGCTGTTCGGCGAGAATGTAAATGCAGTAAGTAAAGCTAGGATGCAACATGCGCGACTCATGGATGTTTTCCTTCCTTTTTTTTGGTGTAGGGGCTCTCGGTCGAACATCAAATGCCCCCACGCTTCCTTTAACGCGATGTTACGTTGGGGCAACGTTGAAAGCAAAGAAATTGGCACGACGCGTTGACCGGCTCAAAAAGTAGGATTTTCTCATTGTCACCACGATCCATCGCTATACTCTGCGCAGTATGACAGAAGTTTCATCAACAACAGACGGGGCGGCCACTGCTGCTAGTGCGGCAGCGCCGTCGGGTCGTTACAAAACACTCGCGTGGTTGGGTTTAGCGCTCAGCGCGCTAGGCGGCGTTGCGTACTTCGCCGTCATCGGCGGCTTGTTGATGCGCGCGAATGCCGTGCCGTTCGCTGTCGTAACAGGCATTGGCCTGCTGCTTACGACCATCGCGATTTTTCAAAGACCCGGCAAACTCACGATTTTGACGGCGGTTCCGAGTTATCTGATGGGGCTCGGTTTTATTCTCTCGGTTTTCGTGTTGATGAAGTTGCCCGGGCCGCAGCAGGGATTAGCCGTCGGCCAAGCACCGCCGCCGTTGACGTTGCCGAATCAACATGGCCAATCGATTTCACTGGCGGACTATCGCGGAAAGGGGCCGGTGCTGCTCGTCTTTTATCGCGGCCATTGGTGACCTTACTGCATCGTAGAGCTCCGAGGTCTCGGAGACATACAAGCCCAACTCGCAAAGCAAAACGGCACGATCTTGGCGGTCGCTGCGGATAAGGTGGCGGATGCGAAGAAGGTGCACGATCAGAACGATTTACCGTTTGACATTCTGTCCGACCCGGATGCGGATGTGATCGAGTTGTATGGTTTGTTATTTCGCGAGCCGTTCCGCAAGCTGAATATAGCCTTGCCCGCGAACGTGCTGATCGACAGCAGCGGGACCGTCGTTTGGATGCGTGTGTCCGACGCGGTTCAGGACCGCGTTGACCCCGCCGAGTTGGAACGCGTCATCCGAGAAACGTTGGGTTCATAACCCGGGTGCCCATAATCTGTTGAGCGAATTTAGCCGCTTGAATCTTCGCAGGTGCCGTCCCGTAGCGACCGATTTTTTATCGCGCTGCCCTTGCTTGACACCTTTTCGATTCAGGGGTAGTTTTTCCTAACTCGGCACGTCGCAGTGCGGCGTCCGGAAAAGTTCAGGGGCTGTAGCTCAATTGGTTAGAGCGCCGGCCTGTCACGCCGGAGGTTGCGGGTTCGAGTCCCGTCAGCCTCGTTTTTCCCCTGACACAATCAAATGATTCTTAGGCACGACTGCGGTCGCTGTCTGCGCCGACATTGCCGCTGCAGCGGGGTAAGTCGCCGAATTCCATAAGCTTATGAAGATTCCTCGGAATCCTTGTGCTGCGGTACCGGTATCGGTTTGCGCCGATTGCGATAATTCACGCGGAACGAGCCAAGCATGCGGGCGGTGATTAGCCGATTTCATGCGTGAGGAGCCCGCCGCATGCAGTCATGGCAATGGTATTGCAACCGAATGAGGTCGATGTCGCCCGCCGAGATTGGCTGGCGCCTAAGCAATGCGGTACGAGATCGGTTGGACCGGGTCCTGCTCGCGCGGCATCAACGACGCGTTGTTGATCGGGCTACTTCGTTGGTGGGCCTAAATTGGGGCGACGCCGATTATCAACCGTGCAATCGCCTTCCCGCGCATCCGGGCGACGCTTTTCCGGCGGAATGGGCAGAGTCCCTCGTGCGCGAGGCCGATGCGATTCTGGCACATCGGATTCGCCTGTTCGGCACCGAGCCGACGGATGTGGGCACGCCAATTCGCTGGAATTACGAACATCAGAAGCAGGCCGCGACGCCGACGGATTTCATCGGGCAGGTCGATTATCGCGACTACGCCGAGGTCGGCGATTGCAAATGGGTCTGGGAACTGAGCCGGCATCATCATCTGGTGGTGCTGGGGCGGGCCTACGCGCTGACGGGTGACAAGCGTTATGCCGCCGAAGTCGTTGCACAGATTAAGTCCTGGATGGCCGCGTCGCCCTACGGGACGGGGATGAATTGGCGTAGCCCGCTCGAGCTGGGCATTCGGTTGATCAACTGGGCGTGGGCGCTCGATTTGATCAAGAATGCCGACGTGCTCGATGGGGAAACGACCGGCGCGATTGCGGCCGTGGCCGAGGCGCACATTTGGGAAGTCGCCCGCAAGTATTCCAAACACTCATCCGCCAACAACCACCTCATCGGTGAAGCCGCTGGCGTTTACATCGGCGCGGCGTTCTTTAGTCATACACCGCGCGCGGAGCAGTATCGTGCCGAGGCCAAGCGACTATTGATAGTAGAGATGGATGAGCAGGTCGATACCGACGGCATTCATAAAGAATTGGCGTTGGGTTATCACTTGTTCGTGTTGCAGTTCTTTCTTTTAGCCTGGCATGCCGGGCACATCTCAGGCGATCCGTTTCCGATCGCGTATTCCAACAAACTGCTGAAGATGGCCGACTTTATCGATACCTGGTTGGCCGCAGGTGCGGAAGGTGTTGAATTTGGTGATGCCGACGATGGCTACGTGTTAGACCTTGGCGGTGCGCGGGGTGACGCGGCGGGATGGGTTGCTGCGACGCGGGCATTATTGGCAAAGGATGTAGGCAACGCAGCGCTTGAACGCGAGCAGTGCTATTGGCTAACCGGGCTGCGTTCACAAGATAGAAACAATGAACCGCCCGAAGCTAACCGCAGCACGCTTGCGTCGGTTCACTTTAAAGAAGCCGGTCTGTGTTTATTGCAAGCGCGCGTTGGTTCGAGCGCAAAACCCGTCTCCGTCACGTTTGATACTGGTCCTTTGGGATACAAGTCCATCGCCGCCCACGGTCACGCCGACGCGTTGAGCGTTACTCTGCGCTACAACGGCGCTGCGTTTTTGGTCGATCCGGGAACGTACGACTACTTCACCTACGACCAGTGGCGAAACTATTTTCGCAGCACGCAGGCGCACAACACCGCGGAAATCGACGGCCGCGATCAATCCGAAATGCTCGGTAAGTTTTTATGGGGCGACCGGGCAAATGCGCAGTTGGTGGATTGGCGCATCACCGACGACGCGAGCATGGCAATTGCCGAACACGACGGCTATCAGCGTTTGACCGACCCCTTAACGCATCGACGTCAGCTCGAATTGAATAACCAAACCGGCGAATTGGTCATTAGCGATACATTTGAATGCAACGATTCGCATAACGTGGTGCTCCGTTTTCATTGCGCGCCGGACTGCCGAATCGAGTCGTTCTCAAAAGATGATCGGACGTTACATATCGTACGACCCGAAGGAACGCTGCGATTGTCGTTGCCGGACCATGCCGACATTGCCGTTTCATGCGGCAAAACGGACCCCATTGCGGGTTGGTTCAGTCCGGCCTATCACCAGAAGCGACCGGCAAGCGTCGTCTCCGCCGCCTTTAAAATTTATGGAACTCAAACGGTCCGAACTCTGGTACAGATATGGGAACCATGAGAAAATAGGTAGATGACTCTTCAGGTTTGCCTGCCGTAGAATCGACCGACTCGGCCAGCACCCGACAACAAACTATTTCAGCAGTCGTAGATGCTCACACAGGCAACCCGGGGGATATGGGGACGTGAAGCAGCTCGAACAGGGCATCATTCTAGCCGGCGTCCATCAGTGGCGTCCGTCGATCTTCGAAGGTTGGATTCCGCGCACGCTGATTCCGATCGCAAACCGTCCGTTGGTGGATTACGGTTTGGATTGGTTCTCGCGCGGCGGATTGCAACGCGTCGAGATTTGCGCGAACAGCGATACGCATGCCCTACGTTCCAACCTCGATGGCAAGCCGCTACCGCAATCTATCAAAATCGATTTTTACGAAGATGTATTTCCGCGCGGGCCGGCCGGTTGTATTGCCGACGCGCTCAAGCATGCAACCTATGACGATGTCGTGGTATTAGACGGTACGGTGATTCCGACCGATATCGATATCGACGCACTGATCGAGACGCATCAGCGCAGCGGCGCGGCACTCACCGTCGCCGTGGTCGATGCCGCCGAATCCCGCAACGGCAATAACGGTAACGGTCAACATACGCCGGTCGGATGCGTTCCGACGGGCATTTACGTGTTCAATCGCGCCGCTATCGAGCGCATCCCGGCTAAGGGATATGAAGATATCAAAGAAATGCTAATCCCGCGTTTGCATCAGGCGGGTTTGAACGTCGGCATGTATCCACTGCGATCGGCACCGATTCGCGTTTCCAACGCCAATGCATGTTTCGTGGCTACGCGTTATGCATTACGTCAGATGTACGAGCAATGCGTACCTCCGACCGGTTATCAATTCATAAACGGTGCGTTGGTTCACGACAGCGCCGAGGTGGCAGCAACGGCAAGGCTTGAGGGCCCGTGCCTAATTGGGCCGAATGCCCGAGTCGAAGCCGGTGCAACCGTCATCGGGCCGACGACGCTCGGCGGTCACTCGCATATCGGAGCCGGGGCCATCGTGTGTCGTTCGTTGCTTTGGGAGCGCGTGGAAGTCGGCCCCGAAGCATTTTTAGACAGATGTATTTTGACGCACGGCGCCGCCATCGAGCGAGCCGACCGTGCAGCGCAGCGCATCGTACACCAGACGCGGCACAGTGCCGCCCGTCGCAAGCGGAGTTCGTCGCTATGAGTTCCAACAACGGCAACAACGGTAACGGCAGGTCGAACACCACGCCGCAGGTCCAGTCCGGACGTGAGGAACGCACGGCTCCATACGGCGTCGACTTGTTCATGGGGCCGAAGCCCAGTCCGCAGCCGTCGTACGGCATTGATTTGCGCGCCATCTGGCGATATCGCTGGTCGATGTTGCTGCTATTCGTGTTGGGCGTGGCGGCGGCTACCACGGTCGTGTGGACCAAGGTCGAACCGCACTACGCCTCGAAGGCCGTGATTCACGTGGCGTCGTACGTGCCGCGCGTGATCTACAAGACCGACGACAACGGCAAGATGCCGCTCTACGGTGCGTACCTCAATACGCAAGTGTCGTTGATCCAAAGCCCGGATGTGATGCAGGAAGTCGTCGCGCGACCCGATGTGCAGCAGACCGACTGGTATCAGGCATCTTCGGCAGCCACGTCGGGCGATCTGGCGGCGGCGGGTGAACGCTTGGCGCGACAACTCATCGTACGCGAGCGACGCGGTACGGAACTGGTTGACGTATCGCTTGAAACGCTCGACCCGCGCGAATCGCAAATCATCGTGAACGCGGTAGTCGAAGAGTACAAGAAGTATTGGGACGCCAATCAGGAATCTTCGGACATCAAACGCCGCGCGACGTTACGCAAGCAGCGCGAACAACTCGACACCGAAATCAGCACGCTCTTTGCGCGACGGTACGAACTGACCGAGCAGTTGGGTAGCGACGTTCATGAAGATGTTCGCACGCAAAAGCACGCCCGTCTGGCGCAACTGCGTATCCAATTGCAAACGCTCGAATCGGATAAGGCCATGCGCTCGGTCGTGCGGCCGGTGAACGATGTGGCCAGCGGCGAAACGCTGTCGTCGGTCGCAGCCCCGCGCGTGTTTCGCGAAGACGAAATCTGGCAAACGCAGTTCGCGACGTACGAAGACGCGCGACGACGATTGACATTGGCCAAGCAGCAATTCGGTAGCAGCCACCCGAAGTATTTGGAGATCGCCGCCGATCTCGACAGCGCTCGCCGCGCGTTAAAGATGACCGAAGCACGGTTGATGCCGTCGGGTCAGCAGGCGAACGATTTCGCCAACGAGATTGAAAAACTGCGCGAAGATCAATTGGTCGCGGCGG